>DATCPJ010000117.1:0-6081 GCA_036570145.1 Candidatus Dormiibacterota bacterium | reverse complement strand
TCGCGTGGCCGACCGGCGAGCGGATGAAGGCGGCTTCGAGGGCATCGGGAAGCTCGAGGTCGGCCAGGTAGACCGCCTTGCCGAGAACCTTCACCTCGGGTGCACGTCCAGGATCGCCTCCACGATCGGCGTGTAGCCGGTGCAGCGGCAGATGTTGCCGGCCAGCAGCTCGGGTAGGTTGGCGCGGGTCAGGGGGCGGCCGGAGTCGAGCAGCGCCTGCCCGGTGGCCAGGAAGCCGGGCGTGCAGAACCCGCACTGGAAGGCACGGTGGCGCTCGAACGCCTGCTGCAGCGGGCTGGGCACTCCACCGCTCGCCATCCCCTCCACGGTCAGCACCTGGTGGCCCTCGGCCTGGACGGCGAAAACGAGGCAGGAGCGGACGGCCTCGCCGTCGAGGAGGACCGTGCAGGCGCCGCAGACCCCGTGCTCGCAGCCGAGGTGGGTTCCGGTCAGCCGGAGCCGGTCGCGCAGGTAGTCGGCAAGCGTGACGCGGGGGTCGACGTCGACCGGCCGGGGCGCGCCGTTGACGGTGATCAAGGGCGCTCGCCTGCCTCCGCGAGCACCTGCTCGACGAGCCTGCCGGCGACTGCCGAGCGATAGGCGGCGCCGGCGTGTAGGTCGCCGGTCGCGGCGATCGGGGTCCCCTCCCCGAGGAGCTGGGGCAGCCCTCCGGCTGCAAAGACGACCACCCGCCGGCGGCCCCCGAGGACGGTGCAGGCGGCGCCGGCGAGCGCGAAGTCACCTGGCCTCCGGGCAACCTCGGCGAACCCCCAGCGGCCGTCCGCGGGCCAGTCCGGGAAGGTCACCGCGGTGAGCAGCTCGTCGGGTTCGAGGGCGGTGGTCAGCGGGCCGACCATGAAGTCCGCCGCGGCCAGCGTCCGCTCCCCGCGGTCGCGGCTGCGCAGGGTCAGCCGGGCCTCGAGGAGGAGTGCGAGCGCCGGCCACTCGGCCGCCGGGTCGAGGTGGGCAAGCGACCCGCCGAGCGTCCCCCGGTTGCGGATCTGGAAGTGCCCGACGTGGGGCAGGGCGGCACCGACGACCGGCGGCAGGCCTGCGGAATCGCGCTCGAGCGCCGCGTTGGTGACCATCGCACCGACCGTCGAGCCGGCGCGCACGCGGAGCTCGGGGACCTCGGCGAGGTCGACGATCACCGCCGGCTGGGCCAGCCGCATCGCCATCAGCGGCACCAGGCTCTGCCCGCCGGCCAGGGCCTTGGCTTCCCCACCGTGCTCGGCCAGCAGGTCGAGCGCCTCGGCCAGCGACCCGGGCCGGTGGTAGGCGAAAGGCGCCGCCTTCATCTCCCGCGCGATCTCACAGGCCGGCGAGGACCCGGTCGCGAAGGAAGCGGAGCCGCTCCAGCCGGCCGCCACCGGGCAGCGGGAAGATGAACCCGTCGGCGCCGCAGTCGAGCAGCTCGCGGAGCCGGCCGGCGCATTCCTCGGCGCTGCCGGCGACGGCGAGGGCCCGGGCGAGTCCGTCGCTCACCGCGCCCTGGTGGCCGGCATGAACGGAGAGGTGCTCGCTGAAGTCGTAGTCCTGCTTCGCCCGGCGGATCTCTTCCGCGTAGGGCTCCAGGCCGGCCGGCAGCTCGGCGAAGTCGGCGATCAGCCGGGCCTCGGTGCTGGCCCAGCTGCGCACGTCCTCGAGGTCTTCCGCGATCGTCGTCATCAGGCAGACGTCGACATCGCCGCGCTCCCGGCCGGCCTCCCGGATGCCGTCGGCGATCCAGCCCACCTGCCGGCGCACGAACTCGGGGGTGGAGGGACCCATCACGATCGCGCCGTCCGCCAGTCGCCCGGCAAGCGCGCACATCCGGGGCTGGCTGGCGGCGAGGTAGAGCTTGACCGGGGCGGCCAGGTGGGGCAGCCGGTAGGACCGCGCTTCCCATTCGCCCTCGGCGCCGTTGAGGACCGCACGCCAGAAGCGGAGCGCCTCCTCCATCGGCGCCATTCGGGCCGGCCGGCCGCCGATCCCGTAGACGGCGCTGTCGCCGGCGCCGACGCCGAGCATCGCCCGCCCGCCGGACAGCTCGGAGATCGCGGCGATCGAGGATGCAGTGACGGTCGGGTGCCGGGTGAGCGGATTGGTCACCCCGGTCCCGAGAAGCATCCGATCGGTGTGCAGGGCGGCCACGGCGAGGCCGGCGTAGACGTCCTTCATCGCCAGCTGAGAGTCGATCAGCCAGAGCCGGCCGACGCCGGCCGCCTCCAGCTCGCGCGCCTGCTCGCCGAAGGACCGCAATGGCTGCCGCGGGCTGATTCCGATGCTGACCGCTAGCTCCACCGTCAGTGAGCAATTCTCCGCCAAGTGCACGGCGCGCCGGGACCCGAAATATTTGCTTCTGCAATCAAGTATGTAGTTCTGACGCCGGTCGGAAGGCCGGAAAGAAGAAGAAATCCAATCCGGAGGCAAAGCAAGATATGAACCGATACGAGCTCGACACCAACCACACCGACATGGGCTTCACCGCCAAGCACATGGTGTTCACCACCGTCCGCGGCCGCTTCAACGAGTACGACGGCTACGTCGAGGTGGACGGTGACGATTTCACAAATGCGAAGGGCGAGTTCACGCTCCAGGTCGCCTCGATCGACTCCAGCAACGAGAAGCGCGACGAGCACCTGCGCTCAGCCGACTTCTTCAATGCCGCCGAGTACCCGGTCCTGACCTTCCGCCCCACCGGCGTCCAGGCCAGGGGCGACAATCGCTATGCGGTAACCGGCGACCTGACGATCCGTGAGGTGACCAAGCCGATCGAGCTCGACGTCAAGGTCGAGGGCAGGATCGCGAAGGACGCCTTCGGCAAGGAGCGGATCGCCGTCAGCGGGACCGGCACCGTCAACCGCAAGGACTGGGGCCTCAACTGGAACATGGCCCTCGAGACGGGCGGCTTCCTGGTCAGCGACGAGATCAAGATCCAGGTCGAGGCCGCCTTCGTGGCAGACGCCCAGGTGGCCGCCGAGGCCGTCGCCTAGGCAGACCGACCAGCGAGAGGGCCGTGCCGCGAGAGGCACGGCCCTTTTACCTAGTCTCCCTCCCCATGCATGGGGAGGGCGGGGTGGGGCGATACAGCGGTCTCGGGTCCACCGTCGCGGCTGCATTTGGGCCTGCCGCTGGCCCCACCCTGCCCTCCCCGCCAGCGGGGAGGAGAAAAACCGACTAATCGGTTGGGAAGTGGTTGATGCTTCATTCCCACAAGGTCCGCATCTGGGTGAGGACGTCGAAGGGATCCTCGCCCCGCTGCAGCTCGACGATCGCCTCCGCGCGCGGGTCGCTCTCGAAGAGCGGCTCGCCTGCGCTGACGTGGCGGTTCCAGGCTTCCGCGAAGAGGTCCGCCCGCTCCCGGTTGGCGGCGAGCGCGGCGGGCACCGCGTGGTAGACGACCGCCGCGCCGCGGCCGGGCCGCATCGACTGCCGGATCAGCAGCGCCAGCGCGGCGAGGATCGTGGTTGGCGCCTGGGCGATGTAGCGGGGGATCAGGTAGCGAGGCTGGCGGAGCGGGCTCAGCAGCTCGTCGAGTGCGGTCGCGAAGAGGTTCGAGTCCTCGAGCGTGGCGCCCGCGAGATAGCAGCGGTAGTAGCCGTCCGGCTGGACGACGACGCGGACCGAAGCCGCCGAGAGGCTGCCACTCACGAGGCCGGCGGCAGCCAGGCCGTCGGCGACCGCCGCCGCCAGGTTCTCCAGCGTGCCCGCCGGGCCGACCTGCCCCAGGTAGGTGCGTACGCTCCGCCCGGTCCGCCCGAGCCCGAGCGCGAGGACGAGCAGCCCGAGACCGCCCCCCAGAACGTCGAAGCCGGTGGCGACGCCGAGCGCGAAGACGGCGCTGCCCGCCAGAAGGGTCCCGGCCAGCCAGGGCATGAAGGACGGGGGTGGCCTGACACCGGCCGCGGTGGAGCGAAGGGCGCCCTGGGTCAGTCCCGGCGAGCGGCCGAAGTGCACGCGCACCGTCTGCGTCGCCAGGTTCAAGTAGGGCTGGCCCACGCCCCAGCGGGAGTACACATCGGGGCGCGCCTCGACCTGGCTGAGCTGGTGGTTGTTGAGGGCCGGGATCTGCTCGCCGGGTGGCGGCCCGAAGGGTGAAAGGCGGGCGTCGACGTGGGAGACGCCGGACTCGATCTCACCGGTCTCGGTCAGGCCGAAGTAGTTGCGGTGCTTGCGCACGAAGCGCGAGTAGTCGGTGAGGCCCATCGGGTGGTCGGGCGCGAGGCAGACGACGTCCCAGTTGTCGGACACCTTGCGGGGAAGCTCGGGATCGAGGCGGAGCGAACGGCCGCGCATCTGGTGGACGGAGGTCGTCGTCGTCACCCCGGTCAGGTCGACCAGGACGTTGACCGAGCGGGCGTCCCAGCCTTCGCCGAGCAGGCCCCGGGTGCCGACCAGGCAGCGACTGCGCCCGTGCTCGAAGTAGCGGGTCACGCCGGGCAGGTAGCGCCGCGGCTCCCAGGAGCCCTCGGCGGGACGCAGCTCGACCACGTCGCCCCCTTCGAGCGGCTGAAGGGCGAAGCCGTCCTCGAGGTAGGCGGCGAGGTCGCCGGCCGTTCCCCGGGAGCAGGCAACCGACTGGCCGGTCACCAGGATCGGGTTCAGCTCCCTCGCGGCCGGGTCGGCGAGGAGTGTCCTGAGGATCAGCCCCGCGCTGCCGGCCTGGGGGTCGAGGACGCCGCGGAGGTCGGCCGGCCACTCGCCGCCCGCCTTCTCGAAGTCGCAGAGGACGAGCGCCCGGAGCCGGGGGCCGAGCGCACGCTCCTCGGCCGCCAGGATCTCCGCCGCGGCCACCGCCTTGCCCGCCGAGAGGAGCAGGACGCGATCGACGGGCGACACCGAGGAGCGAATGCCGTGGTAGCCGAGCGTGAAGCCGAGGCCAGGCAGGGCCGCCCGGATCATCTCCCAGGCGGCGAGGTCGGCGGGGGCCTCGCTGCCCCGCAGGTGGCCGACGCAGTAGTCGTCGATCAGGTAGACCCAGTCGTCGGCGCCGGGCGGCTCGCGGTCGCCCTCCCTGAGCCGAGCTCCGGGTGGCGGCTGAGTCGCGGTGCTGTAGCAGTAGCGGAGGGCCGCCTGGGCCAGCCGCGGCTGGCCCGCCTCGAAGTCGTCCCAACCAACCTCGACCCCCTCTTTCGTCCGCCGTTCCAGGAAGCGGGTGCGGAACCATTGGAGAAAGGAGACGGTTCCCAGCGCCGGGTCGAGCAGGGCGGTGATCAGCTCCTCGAAGCGGACCCGCTCGCTCTCGATGTAGGCCGCCTCGTGGTCAAGCGGCGTGGTCAGGTAAGCGAGCTCCTGGTAGGGGGCAAGGTTGCCCTCCTTGACGACGGCCGGCGTTGCGACCTCGAAGTCGGCCTGCCCGAACAGCTCCCGGTAGAGCGCGGCCTGCTTGTCGTCCAGCTCAGTGGGCGGCGTCGCGGTCAGTCCGACCACGAAGACCGAGTCGCCCAGCTCGTTGAGCAGGGCCTTGAGGAGGTAGCCCCACATCTCGAGCAGGTGGTGGCATTCGTCGAGGATCAGCGTCCACTGCCCGCCCTCGTGGATCCGCTCCAGGAGCCGGCGTCCGTTGGGGTGAAGGAGCGTCAGCAGGTCGTCGTGACCGCCGCCCTGGAGCGCGACCAGGCGGAGGTGGCGGCGCAGGTTGGCGGAGACGTAGCGGTCCCCGCTGTCGCTCGCCTGGAGGGCGGCGACCTGCTCCTCGAGGTCGGGGTTGTGGGCGTCGATGTCGCAGATCGCCTGGTAGGTGAGCGCGGTGACCTGGCTCTCGAGGTCGGGATCGATGCCCGCGCTGACGGCGGCCGGCTGGAATGCCCGCCACTGCTCGACCCACTGCATCTGGATCGCCGTGTTGGGTCCGAGGCAGAGCGTGCGGTTCCCCAGCCGGCGGGCGATCTCGAGGCCGAGGAGGGTCTTCCCGGAACCGGGCGGCAGGACGAAATAGGCACGCCGCCGGCCTTCCGCCCGGGCCTTCTCGAAGGCGTCGAGGGCGAGGACCTGGTAGCGGCGGAAGGGCTGCGGATAGGCGACGGTCGAGAAGAGCTCGCTCAGCTGGCCGGCCGGCATCGGCTTCGGCGTGGGGCGTGCTGGGGCGGGTGGCGGCAG
>DATCPJ010000116.1:0-2219 GCA_036570145.1 Candidatus Dormiibacterota bacterium | reverse complement strand
GCCCTCGAGGCGGCCGCGGCCGAGCTCACCGCGCTCCGCCGGGAGGCGGCCGATCGGATGGGCCGGGAGGTCACCGGCGAGCTTGCCGGGCTGCGCCTCGAGGGGGCTCATTTCGAGGTCGGCCTGGAACCGCGACCGGAGCTCACCCCGGGTGGTGCCGAGCAGGCGCTGATGCGCTTTTCCGCCAACCCCGGCGAGCCGCTGGGGCCGCTGGCCCGCGTCGCCTCAGGAGGGGAGCTGGCGCGCGTGATGCTGGCGATCAAGACGGTCGGCGCCGAGGCGGACCGCCTCCCCACGCTGGTCTTCGACGAGGTCGACGCCGGGATCGGTGGCGAGGCAGCGCTCCAGGTCGGCGTCCGCCTCGCCGCGCTCGGGGCCACCAAGCAGGTGCTGGTCGTCACCCACCTGGCCCAGATCGCGGCCTTCGGCGACCATCACCTGCTGGTCGAGAAGACGGCCGGAGCGGAGGGCCGGAACCTGGTCGCGGTAAGGGAGCTGGCAGGGCCGGGAGGCAGGGCTTCGGAGCTCGCCCGGATGATGAGCGGCTCGGTCACCGACAAGGCGCTGGCCCGGGCCCATGAGCTGTTGGAGGAGGCGAGAGGCGGATGAGACACGCAGTGCTCGGTGCGGGCGGGGTGGGCGGGCTGATCGGTGGGGCGCTGGCGCGGACGGGAAACCCGGTGACGCTGGTCGTCCGGGGCACCTCGCACCCCGCGGGACTCAAGGTGGAGAGCGCGAAACTGGGCGACTTCGAGGTCGCTGTCAAGGTGGCGAACAAGCTCGAGCAGCCCGTCGACGTGCTCTGGGTGACGACCAAGGCGACCCAGCTCGAAGCCGCGCTGCCCTCCGCGCCGGCAGCGCTGGTGGAGGGCACCGTGGTGCCGCTGCTCAACGGCGTCGACCACGTCGCGCGGCTGCGCGAGATCTATCGGAGCGTCACCCCGGGAACCATCCGGGTGGAGACCGAGCGAAAGGAGGCGGGCCACATCGTCCAGCTCCTGCCCTTCATCGGCGTCGACCTCGCCGGGCCGCTTGCGGCCGAGATCGCCGCCGAGCTCAACGCGGCAGGGATCGACGCGCGGGTCCAGGAGGACGAGCTGACAATGCTCTGGAGCAAGCTGGTGATGCTCGCCCCGTTGGCGTTGACGACGACCGCCACCATGCGCACGCTGGGCGGCGTCCGGGACGATCCCCGCTGGCGGGAGCGGCTGCTCGAGGTGATGGCGGAGGCGGTCGAGGTGGGCCGCAGGCTGGGCGCCCGGGTCGACCCCGAGGTCACCCGCGGGATGCTGCTCGCCGCGCCCGACGCGATGCGGAGCTCGATGCAGAAGGATCGCGAGCTGGGCAACCCCCTCGAGGTCGATGCGATCGCGGGCCCGATCGTCCGGGCCGGGCGCGAGCTGGGGGTCCCCACGCCCCAGACGGCGATCCTCTTGTCGGCCCTTGGCTAGGACCAAGCTCTTCAGCGGTCCCGAGGATCGCCGGATCCGGCGGGCCCTCTGCATCGTCGCCCACCCCGACGACATCGAGTTCTACTGCGCCGGGACCGTGCTCAAGCTGACAGGCCGCGGCGTCGCGGTCGGCTTCCTCCTCGCCACCTCGGGTGACAAGGGAACCAAGGATCCCGAGCTCGACCCCGCGGCGCTCGGCCGCCTGCGCGAAGCCGAGCAGGAGGCCGCCGCCCGGCTGCTCGGTGTCGATGACGTCGAGTTCCTCCGCCACCCCGACGCCGAGCTGGTCGAGAGCCTCGCGCTGCGGGGCGAGTTCGTCGCCGCCCTCCGCCGCACCCGGCCCGACCTGCTGCTCACCTTCGACCCGACGCCGGCCTACCGCTACCACCCCGACCACCGTGTCGTCGGCCGGGTGGCGCTCGACGCCGCCTGGCCCACCGCCCGGGACAGGCTCAGCTTTCCCACCCTCGGCGCACCCCACGAGACGGCCGAGGCATGGTGCTTCGCGAGCCCGGATCCCGACCTGGCCGTCAACGTCGTGGGCGAGCTCGAGACGAAGATCGCGGCGCGCCTCGAGCACCACAGCCAGACACCCAGCCCGGTCCGCCTGCGCCACCGCTGGCGCTCGATCGGCGCCGAGGAACGCTTCCACCGGGTCGACCTGCGCTGACCCAGCACCCGACGGTTCGCGCACCCCGCGCAGGTCATCGGAGAATGCCCCCTCGCCGCCTGCCGGCGGCACTCCCCCACTGCGTGGGGGAGCAAGAC
>DATCPJ010000115.1:0-5613 GCA_036570145.1 Candidatus Dormiibacterota bacterium | reverse complement strand
CTCGGTACCCGGGGGTCGCGGCTGGCCTTGATCCAGGCCGGGCTTATCGCGGACCGGCTCCGGCAAGCGGGAGAGGAGGTCGAGATCGTCCGGATTGTGACCGAGGGTGACGTGCGGCCCCTGGACATGGCGCCAGGGGAGGGCGTTTTCGTCGCCGCCATCGCCCAGGCGCTGGTCGCGGGCGAGATCGACCTGGCGGTCCACAGCGCCAAGGACATACCGCTGGAAGAGGAGCCCGAGCTGGTGATCGGCGCGTATCCCGAGCGGGCGGATCCCCGTGACGCACTGGTCGCCCGGGAGCAGGGCGCGACGCTCGACTCCCTTCCCGAGGGGACGGTGGTGGGGACCGACAGCCCACGCCGGGCCGGGTTCCTGCGGGCGGCCCGGCCCGACCTGCGGATCGTTCCGCTCCACGGCAACGTCGACACCCGCCTCCGCCGGCTTGACGAAGGCGAGGTCGGTGCGCTGGTGCTCGCCGCGGCCGGCCTCGACCGGCTCGGCCGGGGCGATCGCATCGGCCAGCGGCTCGACCCCCGGGTGGTGACGCCCGCTCCCGCCCAGGGTGCGCTGGCGGCACAGTCGCGGCGGAGCGACGTCGCCCTCCTCGAGGTCCTGCGCAAATTCGACGACCCCGCGGTCCGCGTTGCTGTGGAGACCGAGCGGGCAGTGCTGGAGGCGACCGGCGGCACGTGCCGGGCTCCGGTCGGCGCGTTGGGCGTCGTGGCCGGCGACCGCATCACCCTCCTCGTCGCCGGTGTCAACAGCGATGGCAGCGACCGGCGAGTTGAGACAGTGGAGGGATCGCTGGAAGAGGCGTCGACGATCGCCCGCGAGGCTGGCGAGAGGCTGGCCGCCGAGGTCGCGCTGCGGTGACCTCCGTGCTCGTCACCCGTCCAGGCGGGAGCGAGGATCCGCTGGTTTCGGCTCTCGCCGAGCGTGGCTACCGGGTTCATGCCGTTCCGACCGTCGCGACCGAGTCGATTGCCATCGGCGAGGAGAGCCTGGCCGGCTTCGACTGGATCGTCGTGACCAGCGCCGCCGGCGTCGCATCGCTTCCCAGCCTTCCGAAGGCTAGCCGCTGGGCGGCGGTCGGCGAAGCGACGGCGGCGGCCCTCGATGCGCGGGGCGTCAGCGCCGACTTGGTGCCGCTGGCCGGCAACGGGGCGGCGATCGCGGCCGCCATACCCGAACCGGCCGGCAAACGGGTGTTGCTCGCTCGGGCCGACGCAGCAGCCGAGGACCTGCCGCGCCTGCTTCGCGAGCGGGGGGCGGAGGTAGTCGAGCTGACTGCCTACCGCACCGTCGAAGGGCCCGCCACGTCCGCAGCAGCGCTCGCCGAGGCGCTGGCGGATGACGACCTCGCTGCCGTCGTCTTCGCGTCGGGGTCCGCCGTCCGCGGCTTCCTGGCCCTCGGCGGGACGCCGGCGCTTCCGGCCGTGACGCTCGGGCCGAAGACGACGGCCGTAGCACGTGTGTTGGGCTTCGTCGTCACCGGCGAAGCCACCAAGCAGACGACCCTGGGCCTGGCCGACGCCGTCGCCAGGGTCATACCCCTGGAGGTGACGAGGGATGCGTGAGCTAGCCAACCGACTCGATGTGACCTTGCCGTCCGAGCGCCGGCCGCGGCGCCTGCGGGCGAACCCGGCGCTGCGTCGGCTGGTGCGCGAGACACGGCTCGATGCCGGTCAGCTGATCGCACCGCTCTTCGTTGTCTCGGGCCGCGACCGGCGCGAGCCGATTTCCTCGCTGAAGGGCCACTCGAGGCTGAGTCCCGACATAGCCCTGGTCGAGGCGCGCCGGCTGGCTGGAATGGGGGTCGGGGGCGTCCTCCTCTTCGGCATTCCGGACGCCAAGGACCCCGAGGGAAACGCCGCGGCCGACCCGGACGGTCCGGTGGCGGAGACGCTCCGCCTGCTTCGTGAGGCGGCGCTGCCCCTGGTCTCGGTCGCCGACGTCTGCCTCTGCGAGTACACGAGCCACGGCCACTGCGGGGTGCTGAAAGGCGAGACGGTCGACAACGACGCCACCCTGCCCCTGCTGGCGGCGGCGGCCGTCGCCTATGCCGAAGCGGGAGCCGACGTCGTCGCCCCGAGCGCGATGATGGACGGCCAGGTCGCCGCGCTGCGCTCCGCCCTCGATTCCTCCGGATACCAGGCGACCGCGATCATGGCCTACGCCTCCAAGCACGCCTCTGGCTTCTACGGCCCCTTCCGGGAAGCCGCGGGCTCGACGCCCGGCTTTGGCGACCGGAAGGCCTACCAGATGGACTCAGCAAACGGCCGCGAGGCCCTCCAGGAGATGGAGCTCGATGCTGACGAGGGCGCGGACATCCTGATGGTGAAGCCCGCGATCACCTCGCTTGACCTGCTCGCGCTGGCTCGCCAGCGCTTCGACCACCCGCTCGCCGCCTACCAGGTAAGCGGCGAGATGGCGATGATCGAGGCCGCCGCCGAACGAGGCTGGATCGACCGCCGGACGGTGGTCCTGGAGTCGCTGACCGCAATCGTCCGAGCAGGAGCCGGAATCGTGATGACCTACTTCGCGGCCGACGCCGCGGGCTGGCTGAACGAGAGGAAATGACGGACGCTCGTTTCGTCCACGCCCTCGCGCTCGGGCTCGACCCAGCCTGGCGCCGACTTTCAGCGGAAGAGCGCTGCCGGGGCGCCGAAGAGCTCGCCGCCGCGCTGGCGACCGGAACCGAGGTGACGACCTTCAGCTATTCGACGATCGGGCTCGAGCCGGGCGCCGACCTCCTGCTCTGGAGCCTGGCACCCTCGCTCGACGCGCTGGAGGAGCGAGCAGCAGCGGTGCTGCGATCGGCGATGGGAGGCTGGCTCACGGTCCGAGAGAGTTTTCTCGGCATCATCCAGCCGTCCCAGTACGTCAAGAAGCCGACACCGCAGGAGCAGTCCCTGTTCAGCGGCGAGCGCTCACGCTACCTGATCGTCTACCCCTTCACCAAGAACACCGACTGGTATCTCCAGGGCCGCGAGGCGCGACAGGGGGTCATGAACGAACACATGCGGATCGGGCATGACTATCCCGAGATCCGCCAACTGCTGGCGAACAGCTTCGGCATCGACGACATGGACTTCCTCGTCGCTTACGAGACCGATGATCTTGCCCGCTTCGGCGAGTTGGTTCGAGCGCTTCGCGGAACCGACAGCCGCCGTTCGACCATCCGCGACACCCCCCTGCTGGTCGGCATCCATCGCCCGATCGCCGAGATCGCTTCACTGCTCGGCGCCCGATGACTCCGGCGACCGCCTGGCGGGAGCGCGCCGCGAGCCTCTTCCCGGGCGGCGTCAACAGCCCTGTCCGAGCCTATCGTGCCGTCGGCGGCGATCCACCGATCCTCGTCCGGGGATCCGGCGCGGAGGTCTGGGACGCCGACGGCACCCGCTACCTCGACTACGTCGGGGCCTTTGGGCCGCTGCTCCTCGGCCACGCTCACCCCGCGGTGGTGGGGGCGATCCAGGAGGCGGTTGAGGCCGGCGGCTCCTTCGGCGCCACCGGTCCCGGCGAAGTCCGGCTGGCGGAGCTGATCCGGGAGAGGATGCCCTCGGTCGAGAGGCTGCGCTTCGTCAACAGCGGGACCGAGGCGGCGATGAGCGCCCTCCGGGTAGCGCGAGCGGCGACCGGTCGGGAGCTGATCGTCAAGTTCGACGGCGGCTACCACGGTCACGCCGACTCGCTGCTGGTCGAGGCCGGCTCCGGAGTCGCGACCCTATCCATTCCGGGCAGCGCAGGGGTCGGCGCAGCGGTTGCCGCCCAGACTCTGGTCGCCCGTTACAACGACCTCGACTCGGTCGAGCGACTGCTCGATGCGAACTCGGCAAAGGTGGCGGCGGTGATCGTTGAGCCGGTCGCCGCCAACATGGGAGTGGTGGCGCCCCTCCCAGGATTCCTGTCGGGGCTCCGGCACCTGACCGCGGCGGCAGGAGCGCTTCTCATCTTCGACGAGGTCATCACCGGCTTCCGGGTCGCGCCCGGTGGCGCTCAGGAGCTCTACGGAGTGCGGCCCGACCTGACCATCCTCGGCAAGATCATCGGCGGAGGGCTGCCGGTGGGAGCCTACGGCGGGCGGGCGGATCTGCTCGACCTTGTCGCTCCCGCGGGCGACGTCTACCAGGCCGGGACGCTGTCCGGGCATCCGGTGGTGATGGCCGCCGGTGAGGCAACGCTCCGGCAGCTGACGCCCGACCTCTACGCGGCAATCGACCGGCGGGCCGATCGGCTGGAGGAGGCCCTCGCCGGTCCCGGCCGAAGCACGGCAAGGGTCGGCTCCCTGCTCACCCTTTTCTTCCGGGAGCAACCGCCCAAAGACTTCGGAGAGGCACGCGAGTCCGACACGGCGGCGTTTGGAGGATTTTTCCGCTCGATGAAGCAATCGGGCGTGCTGCTACCGCCTTCGCAGTACGAGGCCTGGTTCGTGTCGGCTGCACACGACGACCAGGTCATCGACGAAACCATCCGGGCGCTTCCTGGGTGAGCCGCTTCCTTGATGCCGCCAACCGCCGACCGGTGGATAGGACACCGATCTGGCTGATGCGCCAGGCGGGCCGATCGCTGCCCGAGTATCGCAAGCTCCGTGAGCGCTGGAGCCTGGTCGAGATCGTCGCCCAACCGGAGCTGTGCGCGGAGGTGACGCTCCAACCCGTCCGCCGGCTGGGCGTCGACGCAGCGGTGATGTTCGCCGACATCATGCTGCCCCTCCGTGGCATGGGCGTCGATTTCGAGCTGGTCGAGGACATCGGCCCGGTGATCAGCCGGCCGATCGAGTCGGCCGCCGATGTGGAGCGACTTCAGGTGGCGGCAGGAGCGGAGGCGGCGCCGGAAGTCATCGCCGCGGTCCGCCAGGTGGTGGCTGAATCGCCGGTTCCGGTGATCTGCTTTTGCGGTGCGCCCTTCACCCTCGCCAGCTACCTCGTCGAGGGCCGGCCCAGCCGCGACTTCAAGAAGGTCAAAGCGTTCATGTACAGCCAGCCGGAAGCCTTCGAGCAGCTTCTGGCCAAGCTGGCGGCGACGATGAGTGGCTACCTGGCCGCACAGGTTGCGGCCGGCGCCTCGGCGGTCCAGGTCTTCGACTCGTGGGTGGGAGCGCTGGCGGTGGAGGACTACGAGGATCGCGTGCTGCCGCATACGCGGGCGATTTTCGAGGCACTGGCTCCGCTGGGCGTGCCCCGCGTGCACTTCGGCACCCACACCGCAAGTCTGTTGGAGTTGATCGCTTCGGCTGGTCCCGACATCGTCTCCCTCGACTGGAGGGTGCCGCTCGACCGGGGCTGGGAGCGGGTGGGCCTCGACCTCGGCATGCAGGGCAACCTCGACCCGGCGGTCCTTCTCGGTCCCGCCGAGCTTGTGCGCGGTCGCGCGCGCGACATCCTTCGCCGGGCTGGTGGACGTCCCGGGCACATCTTCAACCTGGGCCATGGCGTGCTGCCCGAGACGCCACTTGAAAACCTCCAGCTGCTGGTGGAGACCGTGCACGAATGGGAGCCGGCCCGGATTGCCTGAGGGGCGCACAGGGATTCTCTGCATGGCCTACGGCAGTCCGGCGGACGAGGCCGGGATCGAGGCCTACTACACCCACATCCGGGGTGGCCGGCCGCC
>DATCPJ010000114.1:0-20367 GCA_036570145.1 Candidatus Dormiibacterota bacterium | reverse complement strand
GAGCCCATCACGCACATCCGGGAGGGCCCGGCTGATGATGACGGACATCGCGTACTCCATGTAGGAGGTCTGCATCTCCTCCAGGAGCTGCTTCGGCAAGATCGTTCCGATGTTGGGGTCCTGTGATCCAGCCGGGTCTTGGGGTTCGTTGGGGTCGCGTGGTTCCACGTTTTACATTCCTATTCTTCGTAGCGCTTGAAGACGGCGGTCGCGTTCTGACCGCCGAATCCAAAGCCGTTGGAGATCGCGATGCGGACATCCTGCTTGCGCGCCTGGTTGGGCACGTAGTCGAGGTCGCACTCGGGATCGGGCGTCTCGTAATTGATTGTCGGGTGGATGAAGCCACGGGTGATTGTGAGCAGCACCGCGATCGCCTCGACGGCGCCGGCGGCTCCCAGCAGGTGCCCGACCATCGACTTGGTGGAGCTGATCGCGACCTTGTGAGCGTGCTTGCCGAGAGCCATCTTCAGCGCCCGCGTCTCGGCGGCGTCATTGAGGGGCGTCGAGGTCCCGTGCGCATTGACGTAGTCGACGTCTTCGGCCCGGATGCCGGCGTCGTTGAGCGCATTGGTCATGCAGCGCGCTGGCCCCTCGCCGGTCTGGTCGGGCGCCACCGCATGGAAGGCGTCGTCGGTGACACCGAACCCGACGACCTCGCCGTAGATGCGGGCCCCTCGGTTCACGGCGTGCTCGAGCGACTCCAGCACCAGCACGCCCGCGCCCTCGCCCGGCACGAAGCCGTCCCGGTCCTTGTCAAACGGCCGGCTCGCGTGCTCCGGGTCGTCGTTCCGCGTGCTGAGCGCCCGGATGGCGTTGAACGCGCCGATGCCGAAGGGGTTGAGGCTGGCCTCGGTGCCCCCCGCCAGCATGACGTCGGCGTCGCCGAACTCGATCGTCCGCGCGGCCGTGCCGATGCTCTGGGTCGAGGCTGCGCAGGCCGTCGTGATGGTCGAGTTGGGGCCCTTCAGTCCGAAGCTCATCGCGATCTGGCCGGCCGCCATGTTGGGGATGATCATCGGCGCGAGCAGGGGATTGTTGCGGCCGCCGGCGTAGAAGTTGTGGGCTCCCTCCGCCATCTCGGTGAAGCCGCCGATGCCGGTCCCCATCTCGACGCCGACCCGGAAGACGTCCTCCTGGCCGACGTCCAGGCCCGAGTCGTCGAGCGCCATCCGGGCCGAGGCGACCGCGATCTGGGTGAAGCGGGCGTTGCGCTGGGCGACGCGTCGGTCCATGTAGACGGAAGGGTCGAAGCCATCGATGAGGCACGCGAACTTGGTGCCCAGCCGCTCGGTGGGATAGCGATCGACCGTCCGGGCGGTGGACCGGCCCTCGATTAGACCGTGCCAGTAGTCCTCGAGCGTGGCACCGAGGGGGTTCACGGTCCCCATCCCGGTGACGACCACCCGCCGCCTCTTGCCGTCCCTCGTCATCGTTTGCCAACCGCCTCTTTGATCTTGCCGACGAGATCCTGCTCGACCGCCTCTTTGGTGACCCGGATCGCGTTCTTGATGGCGCGGGCGTCGGACCGGCCATGGGCGACCACGGCGACGCCGTCGATGCCGAGCAATGGGGCTCCGCCGAACTCCCGCCAGTCGATCCTAGCCCGAATCTTCGCGACCCGGCCGCGAATCAGCAAGCCGCCAAGTAAACCGAGCGGCGATTTCGGCAGCTCCTCGCGGAGGGTGCGAAAGAGGAAGTCGGCGGTGGCCTCCATCATCTTGATCGCGACGTTGCCCACGAAGCCATCAGAGACCACCACGTCGGCCTTGCCCGCCAGGAGATCCTTTCCCTCGACGTTGCCGACGAAGTTGAGCTCCGATTTCTCGAGCCGCGGATAGACGTCCCTGACGAGGCTGTCTCCCTTGGAGGGCTCCTCTCCATTGGAGAGCAGGGCGACGCGGGGATTCTTGCGGCCCATCATCTCGCGTGCATAGACCGACCCCATCTGCGCCTGCTGGACCAGGAATTCGGGCCGGCTGTCGACGCTGGCGCCGACGTCGAGGAAGTAGCTGAAGCCGGCCGCAGTCGGAACGATGGTCCCCAGGGCAGGCCGCTCGACGCCCCTGATCCTGCCCTGGAGGAAGAGCGCGGCCGCCAGGATGGCGCCCGAGTTGCCGGCGGAGCACCAGCCGTCGGCCGCGCCGTCGGCGCAGAGCCGGGCACAGACGCTCATCGAGTTGTCCTTCTTCTGCCGGACCGCCTGGGCCGGGTGCTCGTCCATCGCGACCACCTCGGTCGCGGGATGGAAGCGGAGCGACGGATGCGCCGCCAGCAGCGGCGGGATCACCGCCTCCTGGCCGACGACGGTCACCTCACAGCCGTACTCGGCCGCGGCGAGCGCCGCGCCGGCGACAATCTCACCGGGTGCGTTGTCACCCCCCATGCCATCGACTGCGATTCGAACCGGCACTCCTGGAGTGGCGCTAGACGTCGAGGTTGCGCACGCTCTTGGCGTGGGCCTGGATGAACTTCTTGCGGGGTTCGACCTCGCTGCCCATCAGCTTCTCGAAGATGTCGTTGACAGCCGCCGCGTCCTCGATCTTGACCTGCAGGAGCACGCGATGCGCCGGATCCATCGTTGTGTCCCAGAGCTGGTCGGCGTTCATCTCACCGAGACCCTTGAACCGGGCCACCTCGATCTTGCCGCCCAAACGCTTGATCTCACGGTCGCGCTCGGCCTCGTTGTAGACCCAGTAGCTCGACTTGCCCTTGGTGAGCTTGAAAAGTGGCGGCTGCGCCATGTAGAGGTAGCCGCGCTCGATGACCTCGGGCATGTAGCGGAAGAAGAAGGTGAGCAGGAGGGTGCGGATGTGGCTGCCGTCGACGTCGGCGTCGGTCATCGTGATGACGCGGTGGTAGCGCGCCTTCTCGATGTCGAAGCGTTCGCCGATGCCGGTGCCCATCGCGGTGATCAGGTTGCGGATCTCCTCCGAGACGAGCACCTTGTCGATCCGCGCCTTCTCGACGTTGAGGATCTTCCCGCGCAGCGGCAGGATGGCCTGGAAGCGGCGATCGCGCCCCATCTTGGCCGAACCTCCCGCCGAGTCGCCCTCCACGATGTAGAGCTCGCAGAGGGCGGGGTCGCGTTCGGAGCAGTCGGCGAGCTTGCCGGGAAGGGTTGTCGATTCGAGCAACGACTTTCGCTGGACCAGGTCGCGGGCCCGCCGGGCGGCCTCCCGGGCACGCGCGGCCGTGAGCGTCTTCTCGATGATCCGGCGGCCCTCCGCCGGGTTCTCGTCGAGGTACTGGGTGAGCCCCTCGGTGAGCACGTTGGACACCTGCCCCTGGACCTCGGCGTTGCCCAGCTTGGTCTTGGTCTGGCCCTCGAACTGGGGCTCCAACAACTTGACGCTGATCACCGCCGTGAGACCTTCGCGGACGTCCTCGCCGGTGAGGTTGGGGTCCGACTCCTTGAGGATTCCCGCCTTACGCGCGTAGCGGTTGAGCGCAAATGTGATGGCGGTTCTAAACCCGGTCATGTGGGAGCCGCCCTCGGCCGTGTTGATGTTGTTGGCAAAGCTGAGGACGTTCTCGACGAAGGTCTGGTTGTACTGGAGGGCGACCTCGATGACGGTGCTCTCGACCTCGCGCTCGACGTAGATCGGCTGCGAGTTGACGACGCCCTTGCCGTGGTTCAGGTGCTTGACGAAGGCGACGATTCCGCCCTCGAAGTAGAAGGTGTAGGGGTAGCCGCGGTTCTCGTCGGCGAGGATGATCTTGAGACCCTTGTTGAGGAAGGCCATCTCCCGCAGCCGGTGGAGGATCAGCTCGCGGTCGAAGGAGGTGTCGGGGAACATCTGGCTGTCGGGCCAAAAGCGGATGATGGTGCCCCGGTAGGTGCTCTTGCCGACCACCTGGACCGGCGTCTGGGGCACGCCCCGGACATAGCTCTGGTGGTACTCCTTGCCGTCGCGGTGGACGTACGCCTCGAGCCGCTCGGAGAGGGCGTTGACGACGGAGAGGCCAACGCCGTGGAGGCCGCCGGAGACCTTGTAGCCGCCACCGCCGAACTTGCCGCCGGCGTGGAGCACGGTGAGCACGATCTCGAGCGCGCTGCGACCGTCCTCCTTCTTGTCGACGGGTATGCCGCGGCCGTTGTCGCGAACCGAGACGCTGCCGTCGGACTGCAAGGTGACCAGGATCTCGTCGCAGTAGCCGGCCAGCGCCTCGTCGACCGAGTTGTCGACGATCTCCCAGACCAGGTGGTGGAGGCCGCGGTTGTCGGTCGAGCCGATGTACATGCCAGGACGCCGGCGAACGGGTTCCAGGCCTTCGAGGACCTGGATCTGCTCGGCGGTGTAAGCCACGTCGGCGCCAAGCGGCCGGGGCCGGATGGTGCGGCCGTCCCGGGAGGGCAAGCCGCTCTCCTGGCCATTCACCGTGGACTTATTCATGGACGCCTCCTTCGGCCGACAGCCGAAAGGGCGTGTCGCAGCAAGACGTAGGGTTTGACAACTCAGATTCTACCACACTGCCGTTCCTTGGCCCCCCGTAGGGGGGCCAGCGGTCATCCGCCTAATCGGCCGCCGCCGGCCTCCAGCGGAGCACCGGGTTGCGCGCGGCGGCGACCTCGTCGAGCCGGCCCACGGGCAGGCTGGTCGGCTCCCGGTGGAGGCGCTCGGGATCATCGTGGGCGAGTTGGACGATTTCCCGAACAGCGTCGGTAAAGGCGTCGAGGGTCGCCTTCGACTCGGTCTCGGTCGGCTCGACCATGACCGCCTCCGGGACGATCAGAGGGAAGTAGATGGTCGGCGCGTAAAAGCCCCGCTCGAGCAGGCCCTTGGCGAGGTCGAGCGCCTTCATCCCGTTGGGCAGGTTCCGTGCCGAGGCGACGAACTCGTGCTTGCAGGGCGGAGGTTGTGGAAACTCGAGCACATCCTCCAGGTTCTGGCGGACGTAGTTGGCGGCGAGAACCGCATCGTGGGAGGCCTGCGTCAGCCCGTCGCCGCCCATCGCAAGGATGTAGGTGAGCGCCCGCACCAACATGCCGAAGTTGCCGTAGAAGCTGCGGACCCGGCCGATCGACTTCGGACGCTCGTAGTCGAACGTGAAGTGGCCGTTCGGGCGAGCGACTGTGGGAGTGGGCAGGAAAGGCTCCAGCTCCGCTTTCACCCCCACCGGGCCGGCTCCCGGGCCGCCCCCGCCGTGGGGTGTCGTGAAGGTCTTGTGGAGGTTCAGATGGACCACGTCGAAGCCCATGTCGCCGGGCCGGCAGATGCCCATCAGGGCGTTCAGGTTGGCGCCGTCGTAGTAAAGCTTGGCGCCGACCGCATGGACCAGGCCGGCGATCTCCAGGATGTCCTTTTCGAAGGTTCCCACCGTGTTCGGGTTGGTAAGCATCAGCGCCGCCGTTCGCTCGTTGAGCTTTGCCTCCAGGTCGGGCAGGCTCACCCGCCCGTCGGGGGCCGACTTGACCTCGACCACCTTGAAGCCACAGAGCGCCGCGCTGGCCGGGTTGGTGCCGTGCGCACTGTCCGGCACCAGCACCTCGGTCCGCTCGTCGCCCCGATCCTCGTGGAAGGCCTGGATCATGCGCAGGCCGGTCCACTCGCCGTGCGCCCCGGCGGCCGGCTGGAGACTCATCCGGTCCATCCCGACCACCGCGCAGAGAGCTCGTTCGAGGTCCCACATCAGCTCCAGGGCGCCCTGCACGGTCTCCTCCGGCTGGTAGGGGTGGAGGAGCGCGAAGCCGGGCAGGGAGGCGGCGACCTCGTTGACGACCGGGTTGTACTTCATGGTGCAGCTTCCGAGCGGATAGAAGTTCTTCGAGATTGAGTAGTTCATCGCGCCGAGCCGGCTGAAATGTCGCATCAGCTCCGGCTCGCTGAGCCGGGGCAGCCCCGGCGGGGTCTTCCGGAGGGCGCCCTTGGGAAGAACCTGGGCGGGCGCCAGCTCGGGAACGCCGGCGGCCGGCAGGCGAGGGCCGGGAAGCGATTCGCGGCTCTTTTCGAACGCGAGCTGCTCGGTCATCGGCAGGCCTCCACCAGCTCATCGAGCGCGGCGGGGTCGTTGAGCTCGGTGCAGCAGAAGAGGACCACGCCGGCGAGCTCAGGAAACCAGCGGCCGGCGTCGAGGCCGCCCAGTATGCCCTGCCCGGCCAGCCGGGCAAGGAGCTCCCCCGGCTTTTCGATCCGAAGCGGGAACTCGTTCACGAAGGACGCGTCCGGGAACGCCGGCTGAAAGCCGGGCAGCCGGCTCAGCCCTTCCGCCAGGTGGTGGGCGCGGCTGAGGCTGGTCGCCGCGATCGAATGCATTCCGTCCGGACCCATGTAGGTCAGGTAGACGGTGGCGGCGAGGGCACAGAGGGCGTGGTTGGTGCAGATGTTGGAGGTCGCCTTCTCGCGCCGGATGTGCTGTTCGCGCGCCTGCAGGGTCAGGACGAAACCGCGCCGACCCTGGCCGTCGAAGGCCTGCCCGACGAGGCGGCCGGGAAGGCGGCGGACGAGCTCGCTCCGGCAAGCCATGAATCCGACATGGGGACCCCCGAAGCTGGGGGCGAGGCCGAGCTGCTGGCCCTCGCCGACGGCGATGTCCGCCCCGTACTCGCCCGGCGCGGCGAGCAGCGCGAGGCTGATCGGGTCGACGCTGGCGATCGCCAGGGCGCCGTGGGCGTGGGCGGCGGCGGTGAGCGCAGAAGCGTCCTCGACCAGGCCGAGGAAGTTCGGCTGCTGGAAGATGACGGCCGCGATCTCATCGTGGAGCTCGGCCTCGAGCTCCTCCGCGGTCAGGACGCCGCCCCTGGGTCGGTGATGTAAAACGTGGAACTTTCGACCCTTCGCGAAGCCACGCAGGGTCTCCTCGTACTCGGGATGGAGGTAGCCGGCGACAAGCACCTTGTCGCGGCCGGTGTGGACGACGGCCATCATCGCCGCCTCGGCCACGGCCGTCGCCCCGTCGTAGAGGGAGGCGTTGGCGACGTCCATCGCGGTGAGCTGCGCGATCATGGTCTGAAATTCGAAGATCGCCTGCAGCCAGCCCTGGCTGGCTTCCGGCTGATAGGGGGTGTAGGCGGTGTAGAACTCCCCCTTGGAGGTCACCGCGGGGACGGCGGCGGGGATGAAGCGGCGGTAGACACCTCCGCCCCGGAACGTCAGCCGGTCCTCGAAGACGCGGTTTCTACCGGCCAGCGACCGGATGCGCCCCATCGCCTCGGGCTCGCTGAGCCCGTCGGGCAGCTCGAGTCGGCGGACGCGAAGGCTGGCCGGGATGTCGGCGAGCAGCGGCTCCATCGAGGCGGCGCCGATCGTCGCCAGCATCGCGGCCCGGTCCTCGGGCGAATGGACCAGGTAGGGCATCTAGTGGTCCGCCGCGGCGGTGGCCTTGTACTCGCTCTCGGTCAGCAGGCCCTCCGGCTCGCCTTCAACCTGGAGCTTGACGAGCCACCCCTCGCCATAGGGGTCGGAGTTGACCAGCTCCGGGTTCTTGGTCAGCTTCTCGTTGATCTCGAGAACGGTCCCCGTCACGGGTGAGTAGAGGTCCGACGCGGCCTTGACCGATTCGATCACCCCGAAGGATTCGCCCGCCTTGAGCTTGGCCCCCTTCGCCGGCAGCTCGAGAAACACGACGTCGCCGAGCTGTGCCTGGGCGAAATCAGAGATCCCGATCGTCGCGCTGTCACCAGCGCGAACGATCCACTCGTGGGACGCCGTGTACTTCCTCTCCGCCACTTGACCCTCCTGGTTTCAGTTCTTGGACGCGGTCGGCGACTTGACCGAACCGCGATAGATCGGCAACGCGACGATCTCCGCGCTGCCCGGTTTGCCCCGGACATCGACCTCGACCTTGTCGCCGGGGCCGCCTCCGCCGGCTTCCAGGGACGCCATGGCCACTCCGCGGTTGAGATAGAAGGACCAGGTCCCGCTCGTCACCCGACCGATCGCCTCGCCGGCGCGCAGAACGGCGCTGTCGTGGCGGGGGATGGTGCGATCGGTGGTTGTCAGCCCGACCATGCGGCGCCGGGCTCCCGCGGCTTTGATCGTGGCAAGCGCTCCAGAACCAAGGAACCGCCCTTTGCCGAGCTTGACGGTCCAGCCGAGACCGGCGTCGAAGGGGTTGGTGGTCTCGTCCATGTCGTTGCCGTAGAGTCGCAGGCCGGCCTCCAGCCTGCAGGCATCGCGGGCGCCGAGGCCGCAGGGAAGCACTCCCTCCGTCTTTCCCGCCTCGAGCACGGCACGCCAGACCTCGACAGCATGCTCGGCGGGGACGAAGAGCTCGAAGCCATCCTCGCCCGTGTAACCGGTGCGAGAGATCAGCGATGGCACACCGTCGATCTCGCCCTGACCGAACCCGAAATAGGGCAGCGAGGCCGCGTCGAGGCCGCCGACGGGCAGCAGCGACTCGGCTCGGGGACCCTGGAGGGCGATCAGGCTGATGTCGTGGGTGCGGTCGTCCAGGGTCACACCGGCGGGAAGGTGGTCCCGCAGCCAGGCGACGTCCTTGAGTCGGTTGGAGGCGTTGACGACCACCAGGAAGTCGTCCTCGGCTCGCCGGTAGATGACCAGGTCGTCGAGGATCCCCCCGTCTTCCCGACAGAGCAGCGTGTACTGGGCGCGCCCGGGGGCGACCTGGCTCACGTCGTTGGTCAGCACTCCCTGGAGGAAGTCGGCCGCACCCCGGCCGCGAACGTCGAGGCGGCCCATGTGGCTGAGGTCGAAGACGCCGGCCACGTTCCGGACCGCGAGGTGCTCGTCGCGGATCGAGGAATACTGCTGGGGAAGCTCCCAGCCGCCGAAGTCGACCATTCGCCCGCCGAGGGCGACATGCTCGGCGTGGAGCGCCGTGCGCTCAGTTGCTGCCAAACTCGCTCTCGCCCAGCAGGTCGGTGACCTCTTCGGGCTCGACGTAGAGCAGGAGCTCCTCGTCGTGGCGGCGGCGAGCATCCATGACGATCGCGCGGATGTGCTCGGTTCGCTCCGGCGTCCACTCCAGCCTCTCACCGATCTCCGCAGCCGTCGGAACCCGGTGCAGCTCGCCGGCGAGGAGGAGCTCGACCCGGTCATAGTCGGCGGCGGCGTCGATAAGCAGCCGCTCCTGGCGAACCGACTGCTCCTCGACGAGCAGGGCGTCCTCCATGGCGAGGGCGGTCTGCGCCGCGACAAAGGCCTCGAAGTCGGCGTCGCCGGCGGCGGGAAAGGCACGGATCGCTGCCAGCAGGCCGACCGATCCGTCCTGGAACAGGTCCCCGATCGAAAGCCCTCGTCCTCGCTTGGCGTAGGCGAGCTTGAGCACGATGCCGAGCCTTGTCTCGAGCAGGCGCGCGACCGCGCCTTCGTCGGGTCCACGCTGGATCCGGTCGAGAAGGTCCTGCTGCTCGCCGGGACGCAGCGGTAGGACGCGCCCCACCTCGCCGGCCAGTGCTTCGAGCTCGGCTGCGGAAGTCTCCTGGCCAGGAGTCGTGGCCTGCCGCGGCACTCCCGGCCCCTCGGAGGCGGGCACGGGCGACATCGCGGGATAATTGTATCGACCCCTCGGACCGGCCCGGAGCGAGGCGCCGGAGCCGGCCGGTGGGCGCATATACTCCCGGCACTGGCCCACTTCGCCTTCCTGGTTACCTGGCAGGACGAGCTCGCAGCCTTCGCGCCCGCGCCCGCCGTGATCATCGCCAACCTTGCCGCGAGCCGGCGCTGGGCCTGGTTCGCCAACCTTGCAATCGCGGGCGGTGCGATCCTCCTGGTGGGCGTCAGCGGCACCTACCACCTGGTTCTCGCAGCTCTGGGCCAGGAGCCGCCCCTGCCACCCGCCATCCTGGTCCTGGCTGCCGCCGTCGCGGCTCCCGTCCTCTTCACGGGCGTGCGACGGGGCCTCGCACGCGTCATCCCTCTTGATCCACAGAGCCCGGTCGGGCTGCTCGCCCTGGTGGCGGTGATCCTGATCGTCGGCGTCCAGGCCAACTATCAGGCGAGCCACGACGCCCTTGCCGCCGTGCGCGATTCCGCCCAACTGCAGCCGATCGACGTCGTGCTGCAGGAGATCCCCATCCTGCTGCTCGCGCTGCTCGGCGTCGGCCTGTTCACGCGCCGGTCGCTCCCCGGAGCATTGGAGCGGCTTGGCATCGTCCGACCAGCGCTCTGGCAGATCTGCGCGGCGCTCGCCGTCGCCGGGCTGTTCGTCGCGATCTCGCAGGGCGCTGAGTACCTCCAATTGAAGCTCGATCCAGCGCTCGCCCACCGCCTCAGCCAGGCGACCTCCCACTACTACGCCGGGATCACCGGACTGTTCGGGATCGCGGCGATCGCCCTCGCACCGGGCATCGCCGAGGAATCCTTCTTTCGGGGTGCGCTGCAGCCGCGGCTCGGCGTGGTGTTGGCTGCGCTCGCCTTCGCCGCGATCCACACCCAATACGCCCTGACAATCGACACCCTGCTCGTCTTCACGCTCGGCTGCGGGCTGGGCCTGGTCCGCCGCCAGCTCAACACGACCGCCGCGATCGTCAGCCACGGCGCCTACAACGCCCTCGCCGGTGTCGGCATACCGGACTCGGTGCTGGTCTGGGCGATGGCTGCCGAGGTGGTCCTCGTGGGCGGGGCCATAGCGCTCTGGTACCTCGGGCGCCGGGACGGGCTGAGCACCGCAAAAGTTCCTTAACAGCCGCAGTAGGCAGAGCGTCCGAGCGGCGTTAGAATTCGGCTCAAATGATGTACGCCACCGAGGGATTGGCACAAGATCTACCGCATGGCGATGCCGTCGAGCCCAAGATATTGGTACCCACTGTAGAAACGCGTATCGTCGCGATCGTCAACCAGAAGGGTGGTGTGGGCAAGACCACGACGGCAATCAACCTGGGCGCGGCGCTGGCCGAGCTGGGGCGCCAGGTGGTCCTGATCGACCTCGACCCGCAGGGCAACAGCACCAGCGGCCTGGGCTTCGACGTCCGCCGGCAGCGGCTCACCGTTTACCAGCTGCTGAGCGGCGAGGCGGTGATCGACGATGTCGCCCTGCCCACGGCGGTGCCCGGCCTCCACCTGGTTCCCTCCGACCTCTCGCTGGTGGGGGCCGAGATCGAGCTCGCCACCCAACCCGAGCGGGAGTTCCGCCTCCGCCGGGCGCTGGGCGAGCTCCGGGGCGGCTTCGGGCACGTGATCATCGACTGCCCGCCGTCGCTCGGCCTTCTCACCCTCAACGCGCTCACGGCCGCGAACGAGGTCCTGGTCCCGATGCAGTGCGAGTTCTTCGCCCTGGAGGGCCTCGGCAACCTCGTCTACACGGTCGCGCTGGTCCGCCAGCGGCTCAACCCCGAGCTGCGCCTGGGGGGGATCCTGATGACCCAGTTCGACGCTCGGACCGCGGTTGCCTGGGAGGTCGTCGACCAGGTCCGCCGTGCCTATCCGGCCGAGGTCTTCGCCACCCTCATCCCGCGCAACGTTCGGCTCAGCGAGGCGCCGAGCCACGGCCGGCCGATAACGGTTTACGACCCGAGCTGCAAGGGGGCGATCGCCTACCGAGAGCTCGCCAAGGAGGTACTCGCACGATGATGGAAACCAAGCGCCGCGGCCTCGGTCGCGGCCTCGAGTCGCTCATCCCGCTGCCCACCGACCGGCACGAGTCGGGCGTGCCGCAGCTGGTTGCGATCGACCAGATCCGACCCTCCGACCAGCAGGTCCGGCGCAGCTTCGATTCAGAAGCTCTGCGAGAGCTGGCGGAGTCGATCCGGAGCCACGGCCTCCTGCAGCCGGTGCTCGTCCGACGGCTCGCGGACGGCTACCAGCTGCTGGCCGGCGAGAGACGCTGGCGGGCGGCGCGGCTCGCCGGCCTCGAGCGGGTGCCGGCGCTGGTTCGCGACGAGCCGGAGGAGGCGGATCGGCTTGTCCTCGGCCTGATCGAGAACCTGCAGCGGGAGGACCTCAACCCGATCGAGGAGGCGCATGGCATCCGTGTCCTTTCGGATCAGTTCCATCTCACCCAGGAGGAGATCGCCCGCCGGCTGGGCAGGAATCGGGTGTCGATCGCGCAGTCACTCCGCTTGCTGACCGCCTGTCCAGCCCTTCAGTCGGCCGTTGCGGGCGGCTCGCTGAGCGCCGGTCATGCTCGCGCGCTGGTGGGGCTGCCCGGGTTCCAGGACCAGGAGCACGGCCTCAAGGTGGTCCTCTCGCGCCGGCTCTCGGTTCGCCAAACGGAAGCCTGGGTCAAGCGTTACGTGCCGCCTCGGCCGCGCATCCCGGCCGCCTCTTCGCGGTCAGCGCTCCAGAAACTGGCGGCCGAGCTGGAGTCGGCGCTCGGGCTGGAGGTCAAGGTGACGGGCAGCTTGCGCCGGGGCCGTATCACCCTCAGCTACAAGTCCAAGGAAGAGCTTCAGGGGCTGTACGGCAAGCTGACCAGCTAGGCTTGTTCCACGTTTTACATTCGCCCGGGTCGAGCTGCGCGAGGCGGCCGGCTTAAAGCGTGGAGCCGGTGAGACAAGCGAAACCACTAGCGTCAGCGGAGGCAGTCGAACGGGTGCAGCCGGCTCGGTCCTTCTTCGTCGAGCTCGCAGAGATCCTGCTGCTGGCGGTCGGGCTCTACATCGTCATCACCTTCGCCATCCAAACCGTCCACGTCATCGGTTTCTCGATGGTGCCGACCTTGAACGACAACGACTACGTGCTGGCGACCAAGATCGACCTCCGGTTCACCACGCCGTCACGGGGCGACATCGTCATCCTGAAGGACCCTTTCGACAACTCGCAGGATTTCGTGAAGCGGGTGGTCGCGCTGCCCGGCGAGCGACTCAAGATCAGCAGGGGCCAGGTGTTCGTCAACGGGCGCCAGCTCCAGGAACCGTACCTTCCCAAGAACGACCCCTGGGTCACCAATGCCAACTGGCCGCTCGACAGCGGCGATCCCGGCGGTTTCCTTATCCCGGCAGGGCATTACTTCGTGATGGGAGACAACCGGAATCACTCCAGTGACTCCCGGTCCTTCGGGCCGATCGCCTTGAACCAGATCGAGTCCCGGGCCTGGATCCGGCTGCTCCCGCTGGACAAGTTCGGGCCAGTTGTTGTGCGCCCCAGCTTCGTCCCGGCGACCGCCGCCGTGGATCGCCGCCGGGCCGCCTGAAGCAGACGCTACTCGAGGAGGCATAGGGGCACCTCCGCGAGCTCTCAGGCTAGAGGCCGATCGCCGCCCTGAACTTGGCGTCGGACTTGAAGGGGCCGATCACCGATAGCTGCATAGGTTGGTCGAGAACGCGCTTGGCAACCCGCCTGATCGCCGCCGGATCCACCGCGTCCACCGCGGCGACCACTTCGGCGACAGGCCGGATCCGACCGGCGAGCAGCTCCTGTTGGCCGAGCCAGCTAGCCATCGCGTTGGTGCTCTCGAGGCCGAGCTGGAGTCGACCCTTGGTGTACTCCCGAGCCTTCGAAAGTTCCGACTCGGGAACCTCCTCGTCGACCATCCGGCGGAGCTCGGCGAGGACCGCCTTGACGGTCTCTTCGGCCTTGCTCGGATCGACCCCCGCATAGACCGCGAAATAACCCCCGTCGTGGTGCTTGCTGGTGAAACTGTGGACGTCGTAGGCCAGACCGCGCTTCTCTCGGATCTCGAGGAAGAGGCGCGAGCTCATGCCTTCCCCGAGGATCGTATTGATGAGGTCCAGGGCGTAGCGGTCGTCGTCAAGGTAGCTGATGCCGCGGGTGCCGAGACAGATGTGGGCCTGCTCCGTCTTCTTGTTCAAGAACGCGAGCCCGGGCCTGTCCAGGGTGCCCGGCGCCGGCAGGTAGCCACTGCCATTCCGGGGCCCGATGCCCCCGATCCGTGCGCCCATCATTTCGGCCGCGCTCTCCGGGTCGACGCCGCCGGAAAGGCTCACGACCAAGCCCGGCAGACTGTAGTGATGCTCCAGGTAGTCGACGAGGTCTTCGCGGGTGATCCGCGAGACCGACTCCAGCGTGCCACCGATGTCCCGGCCGAGGGGATGACCGGGCCACATGACCTCCTCGAAGAGGCTGTGGACGTAGTCCTGCGGCAGATCCTGATACATCTTCAGCTCTTCCAAGATCACCATCCGTTCCCGTTCGATGTCGTCGGCGGTCAGCTTGGAGTCGGTGACGATGTCAAACAGGACGTCGATCGCCAGCTCGAGATGGTCGGCCGGCACCCGCGTCCAATAGGTGGTGACCTCCTTGTCGGTGGAGGCGTTGATGACACCGCCGACACCTTCGATCGCCTCGGCGATCTCTTTCGAGGTGGGACGCCGCCGGGTGCCCTTGAAGAACAGGTGCTCGATGAAGTGCGAGACCCCGCCAAGCCGGTCGTCCTCGTACCGCGAGCCCACTCCGAACATCAGCACCAGGCTCGCGGAGGCACGGTCCGGCATGGGCGCGGTCACGAGACGAGCGCCGCCTTCCAAGGGGCGGACGGTGAATTGATCGACGCTCATCCGTCGGCCAGTATAGCCAGCCGACTCGAGGTGCCCGAGCGCACCCAACCGGTTGGCTGAGCCGACCTAAAACCGGCTCGACGAGCGATGTAAAACGTGGAACATTTCGAGGCGTCCCAAACCTCGCCCATCCCGCCGCCTGGTCAGGTTTCGCCCAGCACTCCGAGCGCCGCGTAAAGACCCATCGCAACGTAGTCGGCGGGCATCCCGTCGGAAACTGCGTCGAGCGCTTCGACAAGGTATCGATGCGCCGACGGTGGCATCTCGCCTTCTCCCACCTCGAGCGCGTCACGGATCGCCTCGGCGATCTCGCTCGGCGTTATCTCCTCGTCGGTCGGACCGTCGGAGACGGCGTTGACCAGCGAGATGGCTTGTCGGATGTGCTCGGCTGCGTCGTGCGTCCCGGCCAAACCGGTCGAGCTACTGGGCGGCCCGTCTGGGCTCGACGACCAGTCTCCGATTGGGTTCCTCGCCAACGCTGACCGTTGTCACGTCGGGGTCGTCCTCGAGGGCCAGGTGGATTGCCCGCCGCTCGAAGGGCTGCATGGCGTCCAGTGTGATCGGGTCACCGGTCACCTTGACCTGGCGTGCCGCACGGAAGGCGATCTCTCGCACCGTGTGCTCGCGGCGCTGTCGGTAGCGTTCGACATCGATGATGACGCGCCGGTCGGCGCCCACCTTGCTCATCAGCATGTTGACGACGGTCTGCAGGGCGCGCAGGTTCTCACCGCGCCAGCCAATCAGCGGGCCCAACTCTCGGCCCGAGATGTCGAGGACGATCGGGTCTCCCGCCTGGCGTACGCTGACCTGGCCGGCGATCCCCATCCGCTCGATCAGTTCGCCGACCAGCTCCCGCCCTCGCTCCGCGGCAGGGTCGGTCGGCGCCGGCGCCGCGGCGGCGAGCGGACGCGCCGGCTCCGTCGGGTCGATGACCGAGACCTCGACCACCGTCTCCTCCGCGGACTCGCCGAGGACCTTGACGTCAACGTTGCGCCGGCTCTCGCCAAGCTCGATCAATGCCGCATCGACCGCTTCGTCGAGAGTGCGGCCGCGGCCCACGGCCGACCTCAATTTGAACCCCTTCCCGGTATCGGCAACTGCCCCCAGCCGGTCACAAAATACTGCTGGATTATAGCAACGCAGTTCGAGATGAACCAGTAGAGGCCGAGGCCTGCGGGGGTGACGATGGCGAAGTAGGCGATCATCAGCGGCATCATCATCGACATGCTCTTGGTCATCTGCTGCGTCTGCAGTTCCTGCTCGGTCGCGAGTGGATTGGGCGGCTGCTGCATCATCTTCGCCTGCACGTAAGTCGACGCTGCGGCAAGCAGTGGGATGATGGCGAAAACCACAGTCGGAACGAGTGGAAAACCGCGAATCAAAAGGTGCTTGGAGGGTGCATCGAGCAGCGTCGGAATGAACAGAAAGTGTGCATCCGAAACGCGGTAACTTGAGAACGCCCAGTAGAGCGCCGTGAGGATCGGGAACTGCGCGAGTGCCGGCAAGCAGCCGGCCAGTCCGCCGAGCGGATTGACACCATGCTCTTTGTACAACTCCATCGTCGCGGTGTTCAGCTTTTGCGGATCGCCCTTGTATTTCTTCTTCAGCTTGGCGACCTCGGGAGCAAGCTTTCGCTGTTCCTGCATGCTCTTTCTGCTCATCGACAGCTGCAGCTGATAGAGCGGTGCCAGCAGCAGCTTGATGATGATCGTCAAAGCGATGATGGCGAGACCGTAGGCGCCGATCACCTCCAGCCCCGGCACCCCCACGAAGACGTGGTAGAGCTCGGTTAAGCCCCACTTGACGCCGGCCAGGAAGGTCGTCTCCCAGAGCGTCTTGATGGGACCCAGGAAATCGAGTGCGTGGCGAAGGTCTATGGCGCGACCCCCAGGCTATTCAAGCGGCTACCTCTAGTCCTATACGTGGCAATCACGGGACCGGATCGTAGCCCCCCTTCGCGAAGGGGTGGCAGCGGAGGACCCGGAGCATCCCCATCCACGATCCACGGGCCCACCCGTACCGCTCGACCGCTTCGTAAGTGTACTGGGAGCACGAAGGGTAGTAGCGGCAGGAGCCGGTGAAAAGGTGAGAGAGGGTGTGCTGGTAGCCGCGGATCAGGCCGAGGACGAGGGCTTTCATTCAATTCAGTTCGAGCGTGCCAGGCGCGCGCCGAACTCGCCGACCTCGGCTTCGATCTTGGCGAAGGTCGCCGTCAGGGCGTGCGGTCGGGCGATCAGCACAACGTCGAAGGTTATTCCCGGCCCTCGACCTGTCGAATCATTCGATCGATCCGGTAGGAGGTGCATCCGGACCGCCTCCCGGAGGCGACGGCGGGCGCGGTTGCGGGCGACCGCGCCGCGGATCTGGCGGCTGGTGCTGACGCCGACCCGAGTCCGCGGGGTCCGCCCGGGGGTGGCAAAGCCGACCAGTGTGGCGCCGGCGTAGAGGCGGCGCCCGATCAGCAGACGCTGGAAGTCACTCCGAGCGGTAAGCCGGAAGCGCTTTTTCACCGGTGGCGGATCTGGCCCGAGGGCCAGGTCACGTCAGCTCGCGCCGAGCCGAGCTCGACCCTTGCGCCGGCGGTTCTGGATGACGCGTGCGCCACCCACCGTGCTCATCCGCTTCATGAAACCGTGGACGCGGCGGCGATACCGCTTCTTGGGTTGGTATGTCCTCTTGATTTCCGTCGACCTCTCTTCTTCGTTCTTTTTTTAGCCGCGAGACTTATTCAAAACACTTCATTTTGAACTCGCGGAGTATAGGAGTTGTATTCGCGGCATGTTAAACCGCATGTCAGCTTTGGTGCTGTCTCGATACCTTGCGACCGTCTCGACCCTTTGCTAGAATCCCGCCCCGGAAGCGGTCATGGGGTACCGCGATTGAAGCCCGAACCAAAGCGTCCCGGTACGCGTCGCAGCAACCATTCTATCCACGGGCTGTGGTCATTTTGTGGATAAGTCCGCTTCCGATTGATTTGGATCGCGCGTCCGAGGCGAGCTCGTCGCCTGGAGGTCGCCAGGCGAGCGCTCGAATTTGAACTCGGTCGTCGTTTTCCACACGCGGCAACAAGGAGAAGCCAGAGCTTGCAGGTCGGGTCGGAAACCTGCCTGTCGGCCCGGTTGGCCATATATCGGGATGGCGAGCCGGAGCCGAAGGTCGAAGAAGTGCAGGGGACCGGTCCGGAGGAACTTATCCACAGGCTTTGCACCGCCACCGAGCGGGTTATCCGCGACCAGGGGGCGATCCTTCCCCAGTCGGCCGTCAAAGCGCTGATCGAGAACCTCGTGCACGCGCGATTCCAGAGTCCGACGGTGTCCATCCTCGACGGCGGCAGGACGGTTCGGGTCGCCGATCGCGGGCCCGGGATCGCGGACAAGCGGCGCGCCGTCGAGCCCGGCTACTCCAGCGCAGGTGAGGCGGAACGGAGGATCATCGCCGGGGTCGGCGCCGGACTGGCGGTCGCGGCGAGACAGGCGGAGGAGGGCGGCGGCCGGCTGGAGATAAGCGACAACCTGGGGGGTGGGACAGTGGTAACGCTAGAGTTCGCCGGCGCCGGCAGACACGTCGGCCCCAGCCTCGCGGGACCGCAACTGGCCGATCTTGGCCGCACCTACCTCGCCTCGGAGCGTCCTTCCGAGCTTAGCGACAACGGCAAGCGGGTCCTTCTCCTGCTCGCCGAGCTCGGTGGCAGCGGACTGACGACGATCTGCGACGAGCTGCGCATAACGGCCACCGCCGCCCGCTCGGAGCTCGACTCCCTGCGCCGCCTGGGGCTGCTCGACCCCGCCGACCAGGCCCACCTCATCCTCACCCCGGCCGGGCTCAGCTACCTCGACGGGATCTTCGTCGAATGAGCGGAGGCATGAACCAGGAGCAGATCTGGACCGCGGTCCAGGAGGAGCTTCGCTACCAGCTGGCCAAGCCCAGCTACGAGACCTGGGTCAAGAACACGTCGCTCCAATCGCTGGAAGGCAACACCTTCCGGATCGCGGTGCCCAGCAAGCTCGCCAAGGATTGGCTTGAGGACCGCTTCGCGAGCCTCATCCAGGAGACGCTCCAAGCCGTGACGGGCACCGAGGCCGAGGTTGACTTCGTGGTCGCCGCGTCGACCTCCCGCCGCCAGTCGCGGCAGCAGGACGACGATGAGGACGACCTCCGCCTCAACCTCGACGAGGAATCGGACGAACCGGTGACGGTCGCCAACGCGGAACTGAACGAGAAGTTCAAGTTCAGCTCCTTCGTCGTCGGCAACAATTCACGCTTCGCCCACGCCACGGCGATGGCGGTCTCCGACTCTCCCGGCCAGGCCTACAACCCCCTCTTCCTCTATGGCGGGGTCGGCCTCGGCAAGACCCACCTGATGCACGCTATCGGGCACGAGGTCCGCCGCCGCTTTCCGAAGAAGCGGGTCGCCTACCTCACTTCGGAGCAGTTCATGAACGAGGTCATCGCCTCCATCCAGACCGCCCAGATGGGCGAGTTCCGCCACAAATACCGGACGGTCGACGTGCTGCTCATCGACGACGTCCAGTTCCTGGCCGGCAAGGACCGGACGAAGGAGGAGTTCTTCCACACCTTCAATGCCCTCCACGAGATCAACAAGCAGATCGTGATCTCGTCCGACCGGCCACCGAAGGAGATCCCGACGCTGGAGGACCGCCTCCGCTCCCGCTTCGAGTGGGGCCTGATCGCCGACATCCAGCCGCCCGACTTCGAAACCCGCCTCGCCATCCTCAAGTCCAAGCTGGGCACCGCCGGCGGGTACGTCTCAGAGGATGTGCTGACCTTCATCGCCCACAAGGTTCAGAAGAACATCCGCGAGCTGGAAGGGGCGCTCACCCGCGTGATCGCCTTTGCCTCCATCCACCAGCGGGAGATGGACACCGAGGCGGCCGCGGTCCTGCTCAGCGACATCATCCCGGCCGCCTCGCGCCGGCCGATCTCCATCGACGCCATCAAAAAGGCCGTCTCGGACCACTACAGCATCCCGCTCGAGGAGCTGACCGGTAAGCGGCGCGACAAGCACATCGTCTTTCCCCGCCAGGTCGCCATGTACATCGTCCGGGAGGAGACGCCCAGCTCGCTCCCTGTGATCGGCCAGGCGTTCGGGGGCCGCGACCACACGACCGCGCTGCATTCGATCGAGAAGATCGCCAACGAGCTGAAGGAGGACGAGCGCTTGCGCTACGAGATCCAGTCCATCCGTGACCGGCTCTACGCGGACCGATGAGGTCGAACCCTCTGCACAGCGCCCGGTGGAACCGGCAGGGATTGCTGGTTAAGAACCGGCAGGTCCGTTTTCTTTCCCCCGTCGCCCTTAACAGGCAGGGGGGAAGGCGGCGACTTTTCCTATACGCTTTGCGACCCGGCGCCGAGATCACCGCGAACTCGCCGTGCACAGACTGCACAGGGCCTACTGCTACGCCGGCTGAATACCTTTATCGGTTCAGTACTGAAGTCGTGGGGACAAGGAGCGAGGTTTGAAAGTCAGCTGCATGCCGGGTCCGCTCGGTCAATCCCTTCAGGCGGTCTCCAGGGCGATCTCGGCTCGCACGACGCTGCCGATCCTGAACAACATCCTGATCCAGGCAACCGATCAGGGCCTCGCCCTGACCGCCACCAACCTCGAGATCGGGATCCGCAAGGTCGTGCCGGCCGAGGTCGCCGATGAAGGCGGCACGACGGTTCCGGCCCGGCTCATCACCGACTTCGTCTCCACCCTTCCCGACCAGGAGCTCACGCTTGAGCTCGATCTCCAGACTCAGACCCTGAGCCTTCGCTGCGGCCGCTTTGACACCCACATCAAGTGCATCGAGGCGGAGGAGTTCCCGCCCAGCCCTCGGCCGGACGAGGGTGACCGGCTGGAGGTCCCTCTTGACGAGATGCTTCGGGCGGTCGAACAGACACAGATGGCGGCCTCCACGGACGAGGCGCGACCGGTTCTCACGGGGGTGCTCTTCCAGGTCAAGGGCACCGATCTGACACTGGCCGCGACCGACGGCCACCCGCTC
>DATCPJ010000113.1:0-14357 GCA_036570145.1 Candidatus Dormiibacterota bacterium | reverse complement strand
GCTCGAGGAGGGCCAGGTCGTGCTCGTCGAAGCGCCCCGCCTGCGCCGAGTCGAGCTCGAGCACTCCGATCACCCTGCCCGCCGCGAGCAGCGGCACCACCACCAGGCTCTTGATCCGCGCGTTGGAACCCAGCGAGCGGTTCGCCGGCGCGACAGCGATGTCGGCCGCGTCGATGTCGGGCACCAGGATCGAGCGGCCGTCCGCCGCGACAGCACCCATGATCCCCGTCCCGACCGGTAGCCGGGAGTTCCAGACCGCCTCGTCGATATCACCGTCGGCGGCGGCCGGGTAGATCTCGTTGCGCTCGTTGATGAGCCCCACCAGGCCGCCCCGGAGGCCTTCCCGGGCCATCTCCCGGAGGATCCGGTCGAGGATCTGCTTGAGCGACTCCGCCGAGGTCGCGATCTGGGCGATGCGGGCCATCAGGTCGGCGCGGGCGGCCGCTTCCTGGGTCGCGGTCACGTAAACGGCGGCCACCCGTCCGACGCCTGCCACGAGCAGGATCGTCAGGACGTCGGTCAGGGACTCCAGGGTGGGCACCGCGCTGTGCTGGCCTTCGAGAAGGCGGGAGGCGAGAGCAAAAAGGGTTACCAGGACCGCAAGCCGGCCCGAGAGGACCCAGGCCGCGGCAAGGACAGGGATGATCGCGGTCGTGCCGAGGCTGGCTGCCGGCGTCAGCAGGTCGACGACGTAGATCAGGCTGAGCGCCAACAGGCAGGTTCCGGCCGTCAGCAGTCCTCGGAGGCCGTCTCTCGCGGATAAGGGCCGCGCCCAGCTCGGCAGCGCGGGGCCGGTTTCCGGCCTGGCGGCCCCAGCGTGGCGGTTATCGGACATCAGCGATGACACCTATGATGGCCGACGGGGCGGATCGCCGTCCTTCCCTCCAAAACCAGGGGTTTGAGCGCGGAAACCCTCCGCTATAATGCCGACGCCCGCCCCAGAACACTCCCAGCATCACGGAGGCATCGCAGCACACCCTTTGACGAGGCGGAAGCGTGTCGTCGGTTTGGACCTGGGCACCAGCAAGGTTGCCGCGGTCGTAGGTGAGACCGACGAGTTTGGAAACATAAGCATCATCGGCGTCGGCGAGGCACCCACGGAAGGTCTCCGCAAGGGTGTCGTCGTCAACATCGAGAAGACCGTCGGCTCCATCACCGCCGCGGCTCAGGCCGCCGAGCGGATGGCGGGCGTCCGTTTCGACTCGGTCGTCGTCTCGCTCGCCGGTCCCCACCTCAGCTCCCAGAACAGCCGCGGCGTGATCGCGGTCTCCCGCGACAGCCACGAGATCGGCCATGACGACGTCGACCGCGTGGTCGACGCCTCTCGCGCCGTCAGCGTCCCGAGCGACCGCGAGGTCGTCCACGTCATCCCGCGCTCCTTCACGGTCGACGGCCAGGAGGGAGTCAAGGAAGCGATGGGGATGACCGGCACCCGGCTGGAGGTTGAGACCCATATCGTCACCGGGGCTCAGACCTCGATCCAGAACGTGATCAAGTGCGTGCACCAGGCCGGCTTCGACGTCGACGACGTCGTCAGCCAGGGCCTCGCCTCGGGCCAGGCCGTGCTGAGCTCCAACGAGATGGAGCTGGGCGTGTGCCTCATCGACATCGGCGCCGGCACGACCGACGTCGTCGTCTTCAGCGAGGGCTCGGGCCTCCATATGGCAGTCCTGGCGGTGGGCGGCAACCACGTCACCAGTGACATCGCGATCGGGCTCCGGACCACGCTGACCGAGGCGGAGACGCTGAAGCTCAACTACGGCCACACGCTGGCCGAGGTGATCCCCGGCGAGGAGCGGATCCAGGTTCGTGAGGTCGGCGGCGAACGCGTCCAGGAGGTGCCCCGGCGCTTCCTGGCCGAGATCATCGGGCCGCGTGTGCGGGAGATCTTCCAGATGGCTCGGGAGGAGGTGAGGAAGAGCGGGTACGACGGGCTGCTTCCGGCCGGCGTGGTCGTGACCGGAGGTGGCGCGCGGCTCCTGGGAACCATCGACGCGGCCCAGGGCGTGTTCGACTCGTCGGTCCGGCTCGGTCTCCCGACCGGCTTCGGCGGCCTTTCCGACCGCGTCAGCGGCCCCTCCTTCGCAACCGCCGTCGGACTGGTCAGGTGGGGGTCAAATTTGGGCGCCGGCGGCCCTTCCAACGGCAACGGCAGGCACAGCGGCAACGGCCATGGCAACGGCAATCTCACGAGCGCTTACGCGAAGACCGTGAGGTGGCTCCGTGACTTCTTCTAACCAACTCAAATTCGAGGCAGTGGAGGCGCATATGAGTGAGCGGGACCAGATGCAGGACGGGCGGGCACGGATAAAGGTCGTGGGAGCCGGCGGAGGCGGCGGGAACGCCGTCAACCGGATGATCTCGGCGAACCTCAAAGGCGTTCAATTCATCGCCGTCAACACCGACCTCCAGGCGCTCGGTAATTGCAAGGCGGACACGCGCGTGAACATCGGCCGCAAGCTGACCCGCGGCCTCGGCTCGGGCGGAGATTGGACCCGCGGCCGCGACGCCGCCGATGAGAGCCGGGTCGAGCTCAGCGAGCTGATGAAGGACACCGACATGGTGTTCATCACCGCCGGCATGGGCGGCGGCACCGGCACCGGCTCAGCGCCCGTCATCGCCGAGCTCGCGAAGGAGTCGGGAGCCCTGACGATCGGCGTCGTGACCCGTCCGTTCAACTGGGAAGGCAAGGTCCGCAACGAGACCGCCGAGCAGGGGATCAAGAACCTCCGCGACAAGGTCGATGCCCTGATCGTCATCCCCAACGACCGGCTGACCCAGGTCGTCGACCACAAGACGACCCTCGAGCAGGCCTTCCGGATCGCCGACGACGTGCTTCGCCAGGGCGTTCAGGGCATCGCGGACCTGATCGTCAGCCCGGGCGTCATCAACCTCGACTTCGCCGATGTCAAGGCGATCATGTCGGACGCCGGCGAGGCCCTCATGGGCATCGGCTTCGGGTCCGGCGACAGCCGTGCCGAGGACGCCGCCAAGCAGGCCGTCTCGAGCCCGCTCCTCGAGACGTCGATCGATGGCGCCCGCGGGATCCTCTTCAGCATCACCGGCGGCTCGGACCTGACCCTCCACGAGATCCAGAAGGCCGCCCAGATCGTCAAGGCCTCGGCCGACCCCAGCGCCAACATCATCTTCGGCGTCGTCAGCGACGAGAAGATGCAGGGTGAGGTCAAGATCACCGTCATCGCCACCGGCTTCGGCCACAAGGTCTGCCAGGCGAAGGAGGCCGACGAGGGCGTCAAGACCTTCTTCACCCGCGAGAAGGACGGCAAGGACGAGCCCCGGCCCGAGTTCGGCGCCGACGAAGAGGACATCAACATCCCGGCCTTCCTGAGGCACCGCTCCTAGGAATCCCCTCCCTCCCCAGTGCGGGGCCGGCCCGGCACCGTCCGGACCGGCTCCGCCATTTTCCGGCAAGGTGAGAGGCACAAGTTGATTGACAGCGGCCCGATGCCGACCGCAATATATTGTGGCTGTAGCTTTGCCATGAGATGCCCCTATTGCGGCCACCACGACCTCAAGGTCGTCGACTCGCGTGACTCCGAGATCGGCGAGGCCATCCGGCGCCGCCGCGAATGCCTGGCCTGCGGCAAGCGCTTCACGACCTACGAGCGGATCGAGGCGGTCCCCTTCTACGTCACCAAGAAGGACGGCCGGCGGGAGGACTTCGATCCCCAGAAGCTCTACGGTGGCCTGGCCAAGGCAACCCAGAAGCGGGACATCTCGCCCGAGCGGTTGCGGGCGATCGTCGACGAGATCGAGGCCGAGCTGCGCAACAGCGGCCGGGCCGAGATCCCCAGCGGCGAGATCGGCGAGATGGTGATGGACCGACTGCGGGTCCTCGACGAGGTCGCCTACATCCGCTTCGCTTCCGTCTACCGCGAGTTCATGGACCTCCAGCAGGTCAAGCTCGAGATCGAGCAGGTCCTCTCCTCCCGCTCCGGCGTCAAAGCCAAGCGCTAGCTCAGAGCGACTCTCCAGCCGCCCGCCCCTCTTTAATTGGACCTGTCGTGCCTGCCTTCCTGAGTATTCCGCCGCTCGCCGCCGAGCGCTATATCGTGCACGGCTTCTCGACCGTGCCGATGGGTTCGATGGGGCTCACCCACGCACCCGACCCGGAGCTGGTGGCCGAGAACCGTCGCGGGTTCGCCCGGTCGCTCAACGTGAAGCCCGAATGGCTGACCGTGATCGGCGCCGTCCACGGCTCCGAGGTCGCGCGGGTCGACCGGCCGGTGCCCCTTGTCAAGGACGTCGACGCGATCGTGACCGACAGGGCAGGCGTCGCCCTCTTCGCCGCCTTCGCCGACTGCTATCCGCTGATCGTCTACGACCCCCACAACCGCGCCCTCGGCCTCGCCCACGCCGGCTGGCGGGGAACCGAGGCGGAGATCGCCAAGAAGGTGGTGGCCACGCTCAAGCGCGAATACGGCTCGGTGGCAGCCGAGCTCCGCGTCGGCATCGGCCCGGGGATCTGCGGCGACTGCTACGAGGTCGGACCTGAGTTCGCCGAGCGGTTCCCGCCCGAGGTGCTCAAGGCGGGTGCCGGCGACCGGCTCCTGCTCGACCTGGTGGAGGCCAACCGGCGCCAGTTCCTGGAGGCCGGAGTGCTGCCCCGCCGGATCCGGGCCCTCGAGTTCTGCACGCTCGAGTCGGACCGGCTCTTCTCACACCGCCGCCAGCCAGACGGTTCCCGCTTCGCGGCCCTTGCCGTCCTTCGCTGACCGCCTCGCGGCGGTCCTCGAGCGGGTCCGGAGGACGGGCCGCGATCCGGCCGAGGTCGCCATCGTCGCCATCAGCAAAGGGCGGTCGGTCGCCGCGTGTGGGGAGGCGGTGGCCGCGGGTCTCGAGCTCGGCGAGAACCGGGTGCAGGAGGCGCTCGGCAAGCTCGCCGCGCTGCCCGCGGCCGCCTGGCACCTGGTCGGGCACCTCCAGAGCAACAAGGTGCCCCAGGTTGCCGGACGCTTCCGGCTGATCCACTCGCTCGACTCGGTCCGGCTGGCCGAGCTGCTCGCGGCGCGGGACCCCGGCCAGGCCGTGCTGCTCCAGGTCAACGTGAGCCGTGAGCCGGGCAAGCACGGGGTCCCCCCGGAGCTCGCGGCTGCCCTGGCCCGCCAGATGTCCGACCTCCTTTCGTTGGAAGGCCTGATGGGGATAGGTCCGCTGGGCGGCGACCCGGAACCCGCGTTCCGGGCGCTGGCAGTCCTGCACCGGCAGTGCCAGGACAGCACCGGCCGGGCGCTCCCGATCCTGTCGATGGGGATGAGCGGCGATTTCGAGGCCGCCTGCCGGGCGGGAAGCACGATGCTGCGGCTCGGCAGAATCCTCTTCGACAGCCCTGGCAACCGTTGACGTCGACCGCCCGTCAAAGGAGGAATTGGCTTCAGAGATGTCAGTGATCGCGACCCTGGTCGCCACCATCTGTTACGCGATGCTCACGCTGCTCCTGGTCCGCGTCGTCTTCAGCTGGATCAGCCGCGACGCCGAGAACCCGATCTACAAGATCACCTACACCGTCACCGAGCCGCTCATGGCGCCCGTCCGCAACCTGCTCCCGGCGCGGACGACGGCAGGCCTCGACCTGTCGCCGGCGATCGTGGCGCTCGGCTTCTTCATCCTGATCGCCGTGGCCAACCGCTTCTCCTGAAGAACCAGGCCACGTTTGATTTGCGGCCCGCTCAGGGAGAATTGGGGCTGCAATGGCCGTGATCGCCCAGATCGTCAACCTCATCTGCTACGCGATGGTGATCCTGATCCTGATCCGGGTCGCCTTCAGCTGGATCAGCACCAACTTCAACAACCCGATCTACCGTTTCTCGTTCCAGCTCACCGAGCCGCTCCTCCGGCCGGTCCGCAACCTGCTCCCGGGCGGCGGCATGGGCGGCCTCGACTTCTCGCCCATGATCGTCACCTTCGGGCTGCTGTTGATCGGCCAGCTGGTGAGCCAGCTGTAGACGGGCAAAGGGGGGACAGCCGCATTCCCCGCTCCGCGCGGGGCCCCCTAACCAAGCCCCTTTCCAAAAACCCCCCTCGCAGCGCCAGGCCTGGGTATCGTTCACACAACTCATTCGGCCGGGCGACATCTCACTTCGTGGGACCCAAACGACCCCGCCTACTCGCGGCGAAACAAACGATCTTTCGGCGGGGCTCACTGTGGCGTCCTGCTCGTTGCTTCTATTTCCACCCAGGCTCCGGATCCACCCCCAGGCCGTCGGCGAGGCGGTCGTAATAGTTGAAGAACCCGGTCACCTGGAGCGCATCGTGGACCGCCTCGTCGCTCCAGCCGAGCGAGCGAAGGGCCTCCACGCCGGCGGCCGAGCCGGAGCGCGGGTCGCGGGTCACCGCTACGCAGTAGTCGAGCAGCCCCCGGAGAGGCGGCTCGAGCTTGGCCCTGGTGTAGTCCGCCATGACCTGGCGGGCCAGCGATTCGTCCCCGGTCAGCGCCAGGAAGTCCTCGCCGTGCGACCTCGTTCAATAGAAGCAATGGTTGACGCTGGACACGACGGTCGCGATCAGCTCCCGCTGAGGGCGGGTGAGCGCGGAAGGCCCGTGCATGATCGCGAGGTAGAGCTGGACGCCGGCGTGGAGCACGGTCGGGTTGAGGCTCTGCAGCCGCAGGATGTGGGCGACGTAGCCTGCCCGCCGCAGAGCCGTCGCGTACTCCTCGGCCAGCGGGCCGGTGGCGTCCTCGGGCGGGATCGAGCGGATGTAGGGCATCCCGGAATGCGATGGTAAACTTCAAACCGAGTCTGACTAAGGCTCGTCCCAGAAGTGTGGACGGGTCTTTTTGTTTTTGAAGCGAGAGATGGACACCCAGAAGCAGATCTTCGAACCGGTCGGCTCCAGGGCCGACTTCCCCGCGCTGGAGCGCGAGGTGATGCAGTTCTGGAAGGAGGACGACACCTTCCAGGAGTCGCTGCGCCACCGCGAGGGTGCCCCTCCCTTCATCTTCTACGAGGGGCCGCCGACCGCCAACGGCAACCCCGGCACGCATCACATCCTCTCGCGTGCCTTCAAGGACGTGTTCGGCCGCTACCGGACCATGAAGGGCCAGTACGTCGAGCGCAAGGCGGGCTGGGACGTCCATGGCCTCCCGGTCGAGCTGGAGGTCGAGAAGGAGCTCAAGATCTCCGGCAAGCAGCAGATCGAGGCCTACGGCATCGCCGCCTTCAACGAGAAATGCCGCGAGTCGGTACACCGCTATGTGGCCAACTGGCGCGCCTTCAGCGAGCGGATGGCCTTCTGGCTCGACTACGACAACGCGTACTGGACCTACGACTCGGAATACATCCAGTCGGTCTGGTGGGCGCTGAAGCAGATGTGGGACCAGGGGCTGATCTACAAGGGCTTCCGGGTCGCGCCCTACTGCCCGCGCTGCGCCACCCCGCTGAGCAGCCATGAGCTGTCGCAGGGCTATCGCGACGACACACCGGATCCCAGCGTCTACGTCCGCTTCCGGCTCAAGAGCGACCCCAAGACCTCGGTGCTGGCCTGGACGACGACGCCCTGGACCCTTCCCGGGAACGTCGCGCTCGCCGTCGGCGAGGAAATCGAGTACGTCAAGGTGAAGCAGGGCGAGGAACAGCTCATCCTGGCCGAGGCGCGCCTCAGCGTCCTCCAGGGCGAGTACGAGGTGCTCGAGCGGATCAAGGGGAGCGACCTGGTCGACCTCGACTACGATCCGCTCTACGAGTATTCCGTTCCAAAAGAGGGCCGTGCCCACTACCTGGTCGGAGCCGATTTCGTCTCCACCGAGGACGGCACCGGTGTCGTCCACACGAGCGCCCTCTACGGCGCCGACGACCTCCGGCTCTGCCAGGAGAAGGGCATCCCCTTCCAGCACACTGTGGACCTGCGGGGCCGCTTCTTCCCAGCCGTGGAGAAGTTCGCCGGGATGTTCGTCAAGGAGGCCGACCCGCACATCATCGACGACCTCCGCGAGCGTGGTCTTCTCTATCGCGACGAGACGATCCTCCACACCTATCCCTTCTGCTGGCGGTGCGAGACGCCGCTCGTCTACTACGCGCTCGACTCCTGGTATATCCGGACCACCGAGCGCCGCGAGCAGCTGCTCCGCAACAACGCCACCACCAACTGGGTGCCGGAGCACATCAAGGAAGGCCGGATGGGCGACTGGCTCAAGAACAACATCGACTGGGCCGTTTCCCGCTCCCGTTATTGGGGCACGCCGCTGCCCGTCTGGATCTGCCAGAAATGCGACGGGCAGCGCTGCGTCGAGAGCGCGGCCGAGCTCGGCCTCGCGGCCGGCGCCGACCTCCACCGGCCCTTCGTCGACGACGTGACCATCCCCTGTGGCAAGTGCGACGGGACGATGCGCCGGGTCCCCGACGTGATCGACTGTTGGTTCGACTCCGGCGCGATGCCGTACGCGCAGCGCGGCTACCCGCAGCACGACACCGGGCAATTCAAGGCGACCTTCCCGGCCGATTTCATCGCCGAGGCGATCGACCAGACGCGGGGCTGGTTCTACAGCCTGCTGGCGGAGTCGACCCTGCTCTTCGGCGAGAACTCCTACCGCAACGTGATCTGCCTCGGCCACATCCTGGACGAGAAGGGCCAGAAGGCATCCAAGTCGCGCGGCAACGTGATGGACCCCAACATGGTCTTCGAGAAGTGGGGCTCGGACGCGATCCGCTGGTTTTTCTTCACCTCGCCGGTGGGGGAGAGCTACAAGGTCGGGCCGAAGCCGCTCGACGAGGTCGTCCGCTTCCTGATCACCTTCTGGAACGTCTACTCCTTCTTCGTCACCTACGCGCGGATCGACGGCTTCCAGCCGGGCGCGAAGCCGCTCCCGCCGCTCGCCGAGCGGCCGGTCCTCGACCGCTGGCTGCTGAGCCGGCTGAGCCACCTCGTCGCGGCCGCCGACAACGGCATGGAGACGTACGACGTCAACGGCGCCGCGCGGCCGGTGGAGACCTTCGTCACGGACCTGTCGACCTGGTACGTGCGTCGCTCCCGGAGGCGCTTTTGGAAGTCGGACTCGGACGCCGACAAACGCTCCGCCTACGAGACGCTCTACGAGGCGCTGGTCACCGTCGCCCAGGTGATGGCGCCCTTCATGCCCTTCCTCGGCGAGGCCGTCTACCGGAACCTGACCGGCGAGCGGAGCGTCCACCTCTCCGACTTCCCGCAGGCGAACGCGGCCGCCCGAGACGAGCGGCTGGAGCAGCAGATGGCCGCCGCCCGCCGTGCCGTCGAGGCCGGCCTGGCTGCCCGCGACGCGCTCCGGCTCAAGGTTCGCCAGCCGCTGGCGTCGGCTGCCGTGCCCGGAGACGCGCTGGAGGAGGACATCGCGGCGATCGTGCGTGAGGAGTTGAACGTCAAAGCGCTGACCTTCGGCGCGGCCGAGGTCCAGCTCGACACCCAGATCACCGAGGAGCTGCGTCTGGAAGGGCTGGCACGGGACCTCGTGCGGACGATCCAGAGCCTCCGCAAGGAGTCCGGGTACCAGATCGAGGACCGGATCGTCACCTACTGGGAGACAATCGGCTTTGTCGCCCACGCCTTCGAGGTCTGGGCCCAATACATCAAAACGGAGACGCTCTCCGTGGACCTGATTCGCGGCATCCCGCCCGAGCAGGGGGGTGGGCCGCGCGGAGGCTTCGCCGAGCACGGCCAAGAGGGGGGAAGTCCCCCCTCCAGACTGGATGGCAAAGAGGTCACAATCGACGGCGAAAAGGTTTGGTTGGCGCTAAAACGGGTCGATTGACGAAGGGGCGGACGCTCTTCTTCGCGATCGCCCTCGGGGTCTTCGCGCTCGATCGGCTCACCAAGTTCGTCGTCGTCACGACGATCCCGCCCGATACCGAGCGGGGGCCGATCGCGGGCTTCCTATGGATCCAGCACATCCAGAACTCCTGCGCCGCCTTCAGCCTCTGCGGACCGGGCCAGCTGGCCTTCCTCGCCATCGCCCTGGTGGTCGTGATCGCTCTGGCGGTGTACGAGTTCCAACACCTCGGCCCGATCTGGGTCCATGCGGTGCTCGGACTGGTGATGGGAGGCGCCCTGGGCAATGCCTTCGACCGGCTGTTCTACGGGTCGGTCACCGACTTCATCGCCGTTCACTGGTGGCCGACCTTCAACATCGCCGACAGCGCCATCTCGATCGGAGTGGTCGCGCTGGCGGCGGGGTACTACCGGCAACGGCGACCGAGCGGCTGAGGGTGGCGGCCGCCGGCCGGCGGCTGGATCGCTTCCTGGCCGAGAATGTCGCCGGCCTCACCCGCATGGCGGCCGGCAGGCTCGCCCGGGAGGGGCATGTCCGGGTCAACGCCAGGCTGGCGCGCCCGGCTGATCCGCTCCACCCGGACGACGTCGTCGAGTTCGAGCGTGCCGCCCCGATCGCAACCGGTCCGCAGCCGGAGGCGATCCCGCTCGAGGTGCTCTACGAGGACACGGACCTGGTGGTCGTCGTGAAACCGGCCGGGATGGTCTCCCACCCGGCGGCCGGCCACCACACGGGCACCCTGGTCCACGCGCTCCTGGGCCTCGGCGGAAGCTGGTCGGCGGTGGGCGGCGAGGCTCGGCCTGGGCTCGTCCACCGCCTCGACAAGGACACCTCCGGCCTGCTCGTGGCGGCCCGCAACGACGCCGCCCACCAGGCTCTCAGCGCGCAGCTGGCCGACCGCACCATGTCGCGCACCTACCAGGCGATCGCGGTCGGCCGGGTGGCAGGGCCTGCCGGCGTCCTCGAAGGCGACATCGGGCGGCATCCCCGCGACCGCAAACGGATGGCCGTCGTCGCCGGGGGCCGGTCGGCGCGGACCCGTTACGAGGTGCTCGAGCCGCTGCGCGGGCACACCCTGCTGCGCTGTGACCTGGAGACCGGACGCACCCACCAGATCCGCGTCCACCTCGCCGCCTTCGGCCACCCGATCGCGGGCGACCGGGTCTATGGCGGGGGCGGCGCCGCACCCCGGCCGATGCTTCACGCCTGGCGGCTGAAGCTCCGCCATCCCCGGACGGGCGAGGCGATGAGCTTCGAGTCGGCGCCCCCGGATGACTTCCGCTCCTTCCTCGAGGCACAGCGGTGACCGGGCTCCTGATCGTCATCTCGGGGCCGAGCGGAGTGGGGAAGGACACCATCATCGAGCGCCTCCTGAAGATGGACGCCAACCTGCGCTACTCGGTCTCCTTCACCACCCGGCCCAAGCGCGATTACGAGGTCGACGGCGTCCACTACAGCTTCGTGACCAAGCCGAAGTTCGAAGAGCTGATCGGGCGCGGCGAGCTGCTCGAGTGGGCCGAGTACAACGGCTCCTACTACGGGACCTCGCGAACGCGGGTGGAGAAGCTTCAGCGACAGGGCCTCGACGTGATCCTCAAGATCGAGGTGCGGGGTGCGGAGCAGGTGCGCGAGAGGCGGCCCGACGGTGTCTTCATCTTCATCGCCCCGCCCTCCATGGAAGAGCTGCTCAAACGCCGCGAGGAGCGTGGCTCGAACTCGGAAGCGGACAGCGAGGAACGGCAGCGGGTGGCCCGCTGGGAGATGTCCCACGCGCAGTATTACGACTACGTTGTGACCAACGAGGATGCCCAGGTCGCTGCGAACGACGTGATGGAGATCATCCGGATGGAACGAAAGCGCCGGCAGGGTGCCGATTCGAATGAGTGACGCGGATGCCGATTGACCCGGCCGAGGTCCCGGCGACCGTCAAGGGCCGGCGCGTGGCCGTCCTCGTCTCGGGCGGCATCGCCGCCTATAAAGTCGCCGACCTCGTCTCCCAGCTTGCCCAGGCCGGTTGCGACGTCAAGGTGGCGATGACCGCCTCCGCCGGCCGCTTCGTCGGCGCGGCGACCTTCATGGGGCTCACCGGCCACCCCGTGCAAGTCGATCTCTTCGCCAACTCGGGCGTGGCCGAGCCGCACGTCGCGCTGGGCGATTGGGCCCAGGTGGCGCTGGTCGCGCCGGCCACCGCCAACCTGGTCGCCAAGCTGGCCGGCGGCCACTCCGACGACCTCGTGACGGCCACCGTCCTGGCTGCCCGCTGCCCGGTCGTCGTCGCGCCGGCGATGAACGACGCGATGTGGGCCAAGCCCGCCGTGGCCGAGAACCTCAGCCTGCTCAAGAAACGGGGCTTCACGATCGTGGCGCCCGGATCGGGGCGGCTCGCGAGCGGCCACACGGGAGCCGGCCGGCTGGCCGGCGCGGCGGAGATCTTCGCCGCCCTCGACCTCGCGGTGCGCGCCCGCTACGACCTGGCCGGCCGGCGCGTCGTCGTCAGCGCGGGCGGCACCCGGGAGGCGATCGACCCGGTGCGCTTCATCAGCAACTACTCGAGCGGCAAGATGGGCCATGCCGTCGCCGAAGCCGCCGCCGACCGTGGCGCCGACGTGGTGCTGGTCACCACCTCTCCCTACGCGGGCCACGCCGGCGTGGCCACCCGCCACGTCGAATCGGCGGACGACATGCTGGCGGCGCTCCGCGAGGCGCTGGGTGGCGCCCAACTGCTCGTGATGGTCGCCGCCGTGGCCGACTTCAGGCCCGCCCACGCGGCGAGCGGGAAGATCCGCCGCGAGGACCTCGACACCCTCGAGCTGAAGCTCGAGAAGAACGTCGACATCCTTGCCGAGCTCAGCCGCGACAGCCGGGCCGAGGGTGTCTTCCGGGTGGGATTCGCGGCCGAGGACGCCGACCTCGAGCAGCATGCCGCCGAGAAGCTCGCCCGCAAGAAGCTCGACGCGATCGTCGCCAACGACATCCGGGGCGGAGTGTTCGGCAGCGACGAGAATGCCGGTGTGATGTTCTTCCGCACCGGCGAACGGCTCGATCTCGAGCGGTCGAGCAAGCGCCGGATGGCCGACCGAATCCTCGACGCCGTCCGCGAGCGCCTCCCGTGAAACGTGTCCTCGGGCTGCTGCTGACCACCCTGCTGATCGCGGCCGGCTGTGGCTCCAGTGCGGGGGACGCCGACCTCGCCGCGGTGGCGGGTGCGATCCGGGAGGTCGAGCAGAAGGGCGCCGCCTTCAGCTACACGGACACCCTGCTCGACAGCGGCGGCGGCATACCCAAGGGCATGGTCAACCGGATCCGCCTCTCGGCGGCGGGCCAGGAGCGCGACGACAACGTCTCCTTCGTGCTGAGCCAGCTCGACAGCGCCGGGAAGACGGTCGGAGGCTACGACCTGGTGATCAACGACGTCTACCTCTTCGTCCGGCCGCACGGGACGACTCGCGATTGGTTCCTCGGCTCGGCCGCCCTGTTCAACCAGTTCTATCCCGGCGTCCGGCTGAACCTGCTCCGGGAGACCGTGCTGCTCGCGAAGAAGAGCGGCAAGTCGAGCACCTTCAGCAGTGGGACTTTCTACAACCTGTACACGATCACGCCCGCCCCGGACCAGCTGGAACAGCTGATGTCGGTGACGGTGGCCGCGGACACCGAAACCGCCTTCTTGAAGTCCTCTCGCGCGACCATCACCGCCTACCTGACCACGAGCGGCCATCTCCAGCGGATCGTCCTCCACCTGGAAGGCACCGACCCGAGCAGCTCCCTGAAGCGGGTGTACGACTCGTCGATGACCTTCAGCCGCGTTGGCCGCGCCACCGACCCGAGCATCCCGGTGACGGCGATCCCCGTCCAGCCGGTGGACATGTTCTCCACCGGCGCAGCACCCACGACCGGGCCCTAGGAAGCTTTCTCCCTGGCCAGGTTCGCCGAGGTGGCGGTGGAGGCGGCGCGCGCTCTCGACCGCGGCCACTACACCTACCGTGTCCCGGCCGGGATGGAGGTCGTGGCTGGCCATCGGGTGCTCGTGCCATTCGGGCGCCGCACGGTCTGGGGCTACGTCGTCGGGCTCACCGATGAAGACCCCGGGATCGAGCTGAAGGAGATCGAGCGGGCCGATCGCGAGCCGCTCCTCCTGCCTCACCAGCTGGAGCTGGCGCGCGACATGGCCGACCACTACTGGGTACCGCTGCTGGAGTGCATCCGGGCGATGCTGCCGCCCCGCATCCGGGGCGGGCGCTCGAGTGGAGCCGGTCCCTCGTCGCGGCAGCGCATCCACAGCCGGCTGCTCGCCCAGGCCGCCGGCTCGGGCGGCCTTCCGGAGGCATCGCGCCTGCTGACGCCCGCCCAGCGGGCGGCGCTGGTTGCCATCCGCGCCAACCCCGAGGTCCTCCTTCACGGGGTCACCGGGAGCGGGAAGACGGAGGTCTACCTCGCCGCGGCGGAGGCGGCGCGCGTCGACGGCAGGCAGTCGCTGGTGCTGGTGCCGGAGATCACCCTGACGCCGCAGCTGGTCGAACGCTTCGCTCGCCGCTTCGGCGGCCGGCTGGCGGTGCTCCACTCCCAGCTGACCGAGCTGGAGCGCGCCCAGCAGTGGTGG
>DATCPJ010000112.1:0-12727 GCA_036570145.1 Candidatus Dormiibacterota bacterium | reverse complement strand
CCGCCGGCTCCAAAGCAACCCAGGTGGTGGGGCCCGGTGGGACCGGGTTCCTCACCAACGTTGTCAGCTTGGCCGCGGGGCTTCTGCACGCTGTCGCGGTCCGCTCCGACGGGACAGTCTGGACATGGGGTGACAACAGTTACGGGCAGCTGGGCGACAACGGGAACTGCTCATGCCGTCAATCGTCGAAGCCGATCCAGGTCGTCTCTCCGGACGGAGGTTTCTTCAAGGACGCCGTGGCCGCCGCGCCCGGATACGGCGCGACACACTCGATGGTGATCCGTAAGGACGGGACGCTGTGGGCGTGGGGCGACAACTTCGCGTACCAGTCCGGGCGCACCACCAGCTCCACGATTGCGCTGCCAACCGAGATATTTGGACCGGCCGGGGTGGGCTTCCTGGAAGGCATCGCGGAAGCAAGCGCCGGGTTCGGCTTCAACGTCGTGCTGCGAGGCGACGGGACCGCCTGGGGATGGGGCGACGACATCTACAACCAGCTGGGCACCAACCTCGATAGCTTTGACAGCTCCAACCCGCGCTACCCGGTGCTGCTGGCCGGCGATGTGGTCACCGTTGCCGCCGGCCTGGGGGACACCATGCTGGTCAAGTCGGACGGCACCGTGATGACCGAGGGGGCCAACGCAAGCATGGAGGCCGGCTTCGCCACCGGCAACCAGGACGTGCAGGTGCTGACCGCGGTGCCGGGGGTGGCGGGCGCGACCCAGGTTGCGGCCGGCGACAGCTTTGAATTCGCGGTGACCTCGGCCGGCAACGTCTGGGCCTGGGGCAACAACCAGCACGGCGCCCTCGGGCGCGGCACGGTCCCGACCTGCGACATCTGCACCGATCCGCAGGGCCCCGGGCTGGTCCTCTCCGAGACGCTCGGCGGCTCCCTGACCGGCATCGATCCCGGGCTCGACGTTGCGGTCTCCGCCAAGGCGATCGCGCGCCTGGCCGTCGGCCAGTCTCATTCCCTGGCGGTCACCGCGGTCGGCACCGTCGTCGCCTGGGGGACGGACAACCGCGGCCAGCTCGGCAATAACAACAATCAGCCGGTCACCACGCCGATTACCGTCCCCGGCCTCTCTCGCGTGGTCGCGGTGGCCGCCGGTCTCACGCACTCGCTCGCGCTCACCGAGCAGGGCACCGTATACACGTGGGGCTACAACGGCGACGGCGAGCTGGGCCTGGGCGACACCACGGACCGCTATTCGCCGGTCCTCGTCAATGGACTGCCCCGCATCGTGTCCATCGCGGCCGGAGCCAGCCACTCGCTGGCCCTGGACGCCACGGGCCAGGTCTGGGCTTGGGGTTACGGCGGGGACGGCGAGCTCGGCGACGGCACCACCAGCACCCGCCTGTCGCCGGAGGCGGTCCCCAATCTCTTCGCAGTGCAGATCGCCGGCGGGCTGAACTTCTCGATGGCCATAGACCAGGTCGCTCGCGTGTTCACCTGGGGGGCAAACGATTTCGGCCAGCTCGGCGTCGGTACCACCACGCCGAGCCTGGTTCCGGTCCAGGTCGCGGCGCTGCTGGGCATCGCGCAGCTCGCGGCGGGCTTGCGCGAGGGATACGCGCTCGATTTCCAGGGCCACCTGTACTCCTGGGGCCTTGGCCAATCCGGTGAGCTCGGCAACGGCCAATCGGGCTTGTCGGCGGACAGTCACACGCCGGTCCGGGTGGTCGGAACCGACGGCGTGACGCCCTTGGCGGGTGCGCAGGTGGTCGCTTCCGGCTTCGGCTCGCGCGCTTTCGCTCTGATGGCCAACGGGACCGTCCTCGGTTGGGGCTCGTCCCCGCTCGGCGCGCTCGGCACCGGCACGACCGGCTCGGGCACGCCCGCGCCTGTGCTCACCGCTGCGGCTGGGAGCCCCTTCGGCCCCATCCGTGCGCTCGCAGTCGGTTACCAACACACGGTCGCGGTCGAGCCCGACGGCTCGGCCTGGAGCTGGGGAGACAACGCCCTGGGTCAGCTCGGCTTGGGACCCTCGCCCGGCCAGGCGGACTTTCCGACCCCGATCCCGGCCCTCCCCGGGGTCGCGGGCACGGGCACCGGCGGGGGCGGCGGCGCCGTGCCGCCATTCAGCAGCCGGCTGGTGCTGGCCGTGCCGGGTAACTCCAGCGCTACCGTGACGATCACCTACCTCAGCTCGATCGGCGTCGCGACCACGCGCCAGGCGGCGATTCCGCCGAACGGCCAGATAGTCATCGACCAGGCGTCGCCGGCGGGGCCGCCTCCGAGCTCTCAGCCCTACACCGCCGTGCTCACAAGCGACCAAAACCTCGCCGCGGTGGCCGAGATCCTGCCGACCGACCCCGCCTCAGCGCGGGCGACCGCCTACAACCTGTTCCGGGCCGGCGGTGCGTCGATAGGAGCTCCCCTCGTCGAGCACACGGCAGCCGGCGGGCAGTCTACCGCCCTTCTCCTCATGGGCCTGTCTGGCGCGAGCGTCCCGGCGACCGTGACCTATCTCGACTCGAATGGCGTGGCGATCAGCTCCGTGAATCTCACGGTGCCGCCGGATGGGATCGTGACCGCCGACCAGTCAGTTGATGTGGCCATCGGCACGGTCTGGTCCGCCACCGTGACGGTCGCGGGGGGCGGGCGGGTGGCCGTCCTCGAGGTCGGATCGGGCGAAACCGCCCTGACCTCGCTTTCCCTGCCTTAGCCGTATCGACTGGTTCGGCGCACCTTCGGTCGTCCTTTGCAAGTCTGGCTTGGCCTAGGGTCAGATTCCGATCCGCGCGCCGGAGACGACTACCTCGCGGTTCGCGTTATGTAAGCTGCGGCCCACCACCCGGTTTGATCTCAAACCCAGCTCACAGCGGCACCTCTTCGAATTCAATTCGAAGGTTGTCGTCGGCTATTGGCGCAGCGTGTAAGCATCAGAATCGCGATCCGGCTGCCGGCAACCGGCCCTTGGTGTGCCCTCCGCAGTCTGTGTCAGCGGAGCCGAACCAGGCTGCGCGCCACGAGCGCAGCGTCTTCGCCGACTCCGAACAGGAGGGACGACCGGCGGGTGCGCAGGAAGTGCACGCCGACGAAATAGAGCCCGGGAACCACGGTGCTGGCGCCGTCGACGGTGAGAGGAAACCCCCATTGATCGAAGGCTGGGAGGTGAACCCACCTTGCGTAGTCGGGCCGAAAGCCGGCGGTGAAGATCACCGTACCGAAGCTGTCGAGGTCGACCTCCAGCGGCGGCTCCGCCAGGAACGGTGGTGGCACTGGCAGCTCGGGAACGTCGAAGCCCGCAGCCGGCAGCTGCTCACGCAGCAGCATGCAGATCTCCGCGTAGCGCTGGTCGCCGAAGGCCACCGAGTCGGCCAGGTCCGGAGCGAAGCGCGCTTTGTCTCCATCCAAGGCCTGGAGGTGGCCCAAGAGGGGGATGCCCATCGCCTGGAGAACTCGATAGTTGAGGTCGTGGCCACCGTCCCGACCGGTGAACTGGACGTTCGCGGCGAGCCGCGCCAGCGGCGTCGGCAGGGCGCTCAGTGGAAAGTCGAACCAGTCGGTCCTCTGCAACCAGTCCACAAGATCGAGGCCAGCCAGGCGACGGGGCCCCCAGGGAGCTCGGCCGCAGGCCAGCGACACGTCACGGCCCGCCAGGTGCAGGTCTTCGGCTAGCTGGCAGCCCGTCTGGCCGCTTCCGACCACGAGGACACGGCCGGCTGGCAAAGCGTTGGGGTGCTTGTAGTCCTCGGCGTCGATGATGAGCAGGCGGGAAGGGAACGCCGAGGCCAAAGCTGGACGGTGCGGCCGCTGATAGGCGCCGGTTGCAAGCACCACGTGGCGGGCACGGATCTCGCCTGCTGAGGACTGGAGCAGGAATCCGCCGCCCGCGTGCGCGTCCAGCCTCTCGACCTCGACGCCGGTCTTGACGGGAGGCTGGAAAGAAGCCGCGTAACGCTCCAGGTAGGCGACGATGTCGTCGCGCGGGACGAATCCCTGTGGGTCGTCGCCGTCATATGGGAAACCCGGCAAGTCCATCGTCCAATTCGGAGTGACGAGGCAGAAGCTGTCCCAGCGACCGCGCCAGGTGTTGCCGATGCGCCCGCGCTCAAGTACCACGTGGTCGACGCCCGCCTCGGTGAGCTCGTGGCTGACCGCCAGGCCCGCCTGGCCACCACCCACGATGACGACTTGATTGTCCGACAAGGTCCGGTCGATCTTACGCGGGCCGACGAGGCGCCTGGCTCGCAGGCTCTTCACTCCAACCAGGATCTGCTGGTTCGCGTTAGGTGAGCTTCGGTTCCTCCAAACTCAAAGCATTCCTGACAGAACACGAAGCGGCGGGGTCGGGCTAGCTCCGACTGGAGGTCAGGGCCAAGCTTCTATTCGACGATCTTCCAGTAAGAGTCTTTCCGGGTGATCTTCCCGCCGTCGAACTCGAACAGGTCGCAACCCCTGACTTGGACCTCCTGTCCATCCCGTGTGGTACCGGTCAGCAGCCATTCGGAGACTCCGCGGCTGCCGCAGACAAAGTGTCGGTCGTCCCCGTAGTGGACGTTCGGAATCCCCTCGAAACGGGTCGCGAGCAATCGTCGGACCTCCTCCCGACCCTCGGCGCGACTCCCCCACGCGTGCTGGCCTCGCGGGAAGTCGAAGACGGGATGATCGCCGAAGAAGGTCATGATTTCGCCGAGATCATGCCGGTTGAAGGCGTCCAGAAATGCCTTGAGCATGTCGGCGCTGACGGCATCTGTTGCTTCCACTTCTCAACCCTCGGTCAACCGGTCGGTGGCTTCCTTTCCTAGCGCTGGCCTACCCCGGAAGGCTAGTCCACCCCGGCGACGCGGTCAGTCGTTGAGGATCGCCAGGTCGAGACGGCTAAGGCGCTCGGGGTCGGCGAGCAGGTCGATTTCGACGATCTTCCCGCGCCGGATCGTGAAGCCGAATACGACCCGCGGCGGTCTGTGCGGCTACCCGGGTTGCGGCGAGCGATATCAGAACTGATATCATCGTGTCGAAAATGACAGGCGGAAGCCTCATCAAGGAAGGGCGCCGGCGAACGGGCGTGTCCCAGCGTGAACTCGCGCGACGGCTTAACACCAGCCAGGCTGCCATCGCTCGCTGGGAGTCGGGAACCGTCAAGTCAAATCTCGAGTCGGTCGAGCGGGCCCTACGCGCCTGTGCTCTCGAGCTGCGAGTCAACTTGGTGCCAATCGACGACCATGACACTCAACTGGATCGCGAGCAGCTTCGGCTGACGCCGGATCAGCGCCTTCGGCAACTCGAGAACCACGTGGCCTTGATCCTCGAGGGACGGCGCCAACTGGCCCGATCCTGACCGTCGGCCGCCGGTTTCAGCCCCGCCTGATCCTGCGCGAGCTGGCGGCGCACAACATCCGTTTCGTCGTCATCGGCGGCCTGGCGGCGACGCTGTACGGCTCGTCCCAGGTGACCTTCGACATCGATATCGTGCCCGATCCGGAGCTTGGGAACATGGCGCTTCTGTCGGAAACCCTGACAGTCCTGGACGCAAGGATCCGAGCCTCCGATGCCTCCGGTGGGGTCGACTTTCAGCATGACGCCGCCTCCCTGCTCAGGGCTGAGCTCTGGAATCTGCACACACGGTACGGCGATCTCGACCTGGTCCTGCGACCGTCCGGGACGGCCGGCTACAAGGATCTGGATCGTGATGCCCAGACGATCAAGCTCGGCCGGATCCGGGTCAGGGTCGCATCGCTTGCCGATGTGATCCGGTCCAAGGAAGCTGCCGGACGGGAGAAGGACCGGGCGGTGCTCCCGGCTCTCCGGCGCTTGCTCGACGAGGTCTCTCCCTAGACGGCGTATCACCCAGAAGAAGTCCAGGCCCGACGCGCCCGCGGGCGGCCTTACCACGTAGCGCTTCAACCACACCACCTCGTCGCGGCCGCCGGCTTCCTCCTGGCCGGGGGCAGCCTGGTGGCCTGGCGGCGACGGGTGGCGAGGGTAGTGCCATAATCCGGGTCAACCGAGCTGGCTCGGACCACTTTCTGGGGGTGCGGATATGGCCAAGTACGCGATCTTCTTCACGCTCAAGGGCGAGACGGTCGCCCACGCGATGGAGCATCCAAGCGATCGTTCGGCGGTGGTGGCGAAGGCCGCCGAGGCAGCCGGGGGCAAGCTCGAGGCTTATTACTGGATGCTCGGCGACCGCGATGGCTTCGTGATCGTCGACATGCCCGACTCGGCGGCGGTGGCCGCGGTGAGCCTGGCGGTCTCGAGCAGCGGGGCGTTCGGCCACCTCGCCTCCTATGAGCTGTTCGACGCCAAGGAGGTCAACGCTCTCCTGGCCAAGGCCAAGGGCCTCAAGGCGCAGTACTCGCCGCCCTAACCGAGGGAGGCCGGCAGCACGCCGAGCAGCGACGGCAAACCCTGGCCCGAGAGCGGGGCTAGGCCAGTCACCGGCGTCAGGGCGCCGCCGGGGACGGCGGCGATGGCCGGTCCGGTCGGTCCGGCCACTAGGAGATGGCTTTGGTCGAGCCAGCCGAGCGGTTGAGCGCCGCGGACGAGCAGCGATTCCGAGCCGTCCTCGAACAGCTCGGTGTCGTAGGACCCGGCGGCGGCGGCCCTCACGGCCCCGGCGACGCGGCCGCCGTCCGGTGAGAGGGCGAGGTATGCCGGCTGGAGGCGGCTGACCGGTCCGGCCGCGTCGAGCCGGAAGGTGTGGGTGGCTCCACTCCAGTCCTGCCGGCCGAGCGTTGCCGCTTTCCAGCAGGCGCTGCCCGCGGCCACCAGCGGCCCGAAGTTGCAGGTCACCAGCGCCCGGCGAGTCCAGGACGCGGGATCGACCAGGTGGTACTCGACGGCGGCATAGGGGTTGAACGCGGTGAAGACGCCCGGCTGTCCGATCGCCAACACCACGTTGCCTGCTCGCCATCCGACGGGCCAGGCGACGATCGAGCTGGAGGTGAAGACCTCCGTCCGGTTGCCGCCGCCGGCCAGGTCCTCTACGTAGAGGCTGAGGCTGAAGGGGACGCTCGAGGCTTCTGACCCGTAGGTGATGACGGCCACGGCGATCCGGCGGTCGTCCGGGCTCACGGCAAACGCCAGGTTGGAGTTCGGCCCGAGCTCCAGGTGCCGAAGGAGGGCGACCGCTCCGGTGGGCGACAGCGACTTCAGGTCCGCCTCGCCGTCGAGGAAGTAGACGTGGCTCGCCGAGACGCTGGTTTCGGGAAGCTGGTAGTTGGCGGTGGCGAGGGCGGTTGCCGGGGACGGGCAACTGCCGCTCGGACAGGGTGTCGCGGCCGGGCGGTAGGTCTTGAGCGAGCGCGCAACGGCGTGCACGGCGGGGAGGGCATGCCCATCGGGGCGGACCAGCTGGACGACGTAGGGCTCGGCGCCACCCAGCCGTTGGACCAGGACCGCGAGGGGCGTCGCGCCGGCCGGAGACGCGTTGGCGGCAGGCACCGGGCTCGAGCCCGATGGCAACGGCGCCGATTGGCCCGGCGCGGCGGGGCCTCCGCAGGCCGCGGGCAGCAGGGCCCCGATCGCCATCGCGAAAACCCTCTCCAAGCGGCGCCTCAACTGGCGATCCGACTTTCAGCCGGCAGCGCAGGCGCCGGTCGGCGCCGCGGCCGGGTTGTAGGTGACCGAGACGTTGGGATGGATGGTCGCGGCACGGGCGGCGGTGAAGAGGAGCAGGTAATCGGCGCATCCCTCGCCCTCGTGGATGTCGACGTCAAGGGTGGTCACGTCGTGCCACCCCTGTCCGGTCCGGCTGAGGCAGGAGTGGGTGTCGCCCCTGCCGTCATGGACGCACTGGATGGCCGAGGCGAACTGCCCGCTCGTCATGTAGGTCACCGTGACCGGGGCGTCCGAGGTGAACTTGAGGTGGTAGGTGAAGGTGTCTGGAATCCCTCCGCTGAGGTAGACGTTAGGCCCGGTGATCGCCTCGCTGACGTTCCAGATGCTCAGCGTCGGGTGGCGGAGGTCGCTCTGGGTGGCCTGCAGCTGAGCGTCCACGGCGGCCTTCTCGGCCTGAAGCTGGGAGTACCTGTGGGATGCCTGGCTCAGCTGCACCGTTTCGGCGGCGGCCTTCTTCGACGACGCGTCGTCGTGCCGGATGACGTAGTACAGCGCGTAGCCGCCGCCGAGCCAGGTGACGGCCAGCAGCAGTCCTAGTGCGACGAGCAGGCCTCTCATGTCGACTCCTGGTGGCGTTGCCGGGAGGCCGAATTGTCACACAGCAGCGCCTCCGCCCCGATCAGTCAAAAGAGGCGCCCGCCAGGCCGGCGGACGCCTCTTCGGTGTGGGTTACGAGATCAGGTGGTGTGACGCCGGAAGCCGCCCCGGCGGGTCACCAGGCGGAGGACGGCGAGCAGGATCACGGCGCCGATGAAGGCGACGATGATCTCCGCCAGCAGGCCCGTCATGACGATGCCGATCGCCCCGGCGAGGAAGAACCCGAGCAGTGCGCCGAGGATGCCGACGACGATGTCACCGATGAGCCCGTAGCCATGGCCGGCAACCAGGTGCGAGGCCGCAAAGCCGGCGACCAGGCCGACCAGCAGGATTACGACGATATGATCCATTTCGACCCTCCTCGGGTAGTTGAAGTGATATGTGTACTATCACAAAAACTATATGGAATGTCAATCTACCGTCCGTTTCAGAGCACGCCGCTGGGCGGCGCCCACGATCGCGACCGAGCCGGCCCCGATGCCCAGCACGAGCAGTAGGACACCGCCGGCGCTGACGAGCAGGCCGGCCCCGCCGAGGCCGCGATAGAGGGCGAAGAAGGCGAGCGCAAGGCTCGCGACGCCGACCGCCAGGCCGAGCTGGAAGGTTGCCGGCGTCACCCAGGTCGTACGCAATGAGCCGGTCGCCGGTCGCGAGACCATCGCCAGCATGAAGAGGTCGGCCGGCGGGATGAACACCTGGACCGGCCTCGGGAGCGGGGCGACGGGCCCCTCCGGCACGCGCGTGAACCGATTGCTCAAGGTCCCAGAAGGTAGCCCATCCGCCGGGGCAGATGGGCGATCGCGGCCGCCAGCGGGTGGGCGCGAACGCCGCGCTTCTCGGCCGTGTCACCGGCGATGATGGCGCGCCTCACCGCCGCCGCGCCGAGGGAGCGGAATGGTTCCGGCGGGAAGACCTTCGGCTGCCGGTCGACCATCGGCAGCCGGGTCACCTCGGTATCCGCGCCGGTCACCAGGTCGGCCAGCACCTGGCCCGCCAGGTGCGTGGGAGCGACGCCGTTGCCGGTGAAGCCGAGGGCGTAGAAGAGGTTTCCCGGCTTCAGCCTGCCAAAGCTCGGGAGATGGGTCGGGGAGACATCGATGGGGCCTCCCCAGGCATCTTCGAGAGGCACGTCGGCGAAGCTCGGAAAGAGCCGCCGGAAGCCCTCCGCCGCCTCGACCACGGCACGTGAGTCCTGCGTGAAGGAGGCGCCGATCGACTTCGCCGCCCGGCCCCCGCCGCCGCCGAAGGCGATCCGCCCGTCGCGCGTCGTGCGGAAGTAGCGGATCGACGTGCGCAGGTCGCTGACCAGCTCGCCCCCCGTCCACTTGATGGCGGCCACGCGCTCGGGCGCGGGTGCGCTGAGCACGATGTAGCTGCTCCAGGCCACCAGCCGGCGGCTCAGCTGCCGCCAGCCGGTCGCCCAGGCGTTGACGGCGAGGACCGCCTTCGGCGCCCGCACGCTGCCGCCCGGGGTTATCGCCACCGCCTGCGGTCCGGGGTCGAGGCGGGTGACGGGTGTGCCCTCATGGATGGAGACACCCCGCTCGAGGACCACCCTCCGCAGGCCTCGGGCGAGGAGGGCAGGCTGGACCGAGGCGCCGTCGGCCATGAACGCACCGGCGCGGAAGGCAGGGGAGGCGCACCGCTGCCGGACCTCCGCCGCGGTCAGCTCCCGCAGCTCCTCCGGCGCGCCGACCTCTCGGGCGAGCCGGGCCATCTCCTGGCAGACGACCTCGTGCCGCGGCGCGGTCGCCGCGAAGAGGTAGTCCGCCGGTACCAGGCGTCGATCGCGTGCCTCTCGCAGAACTCGCCGATCGCCTCGATGCTGGCCGAGATGGCGCGACAGGCACGGACCGCTGCTTCCGCCCCGTAGAGGGTGACGAGGCCGTCGAGCTCGTCCCACCAGCCGCTGGCAAACCCGCCGTTGCGCCCGCTCGGTCCGCCCCCACAGATGTCCTGCTCGAGCACGACGACCCTGAGGTCAGGTCGCCGTTCGGTCAGGAAGTAGGCGCACCAGAGCCCGCTGTAGCCGCCACCGACGATCACCACGTCGGCATTGACGTCCCGGTTCAGCGGCGGGCACTCGCGCGCCTCCCCCTCAGCCGCCAGCGCCTCCCGCAGCCACCAGCTGCGCTGCCTACCCGGCGTGAGGGCCCTGCCGGTGAGATTTAGCCCAGCCGGCACCACCCGCCCTATGTAGCACCGGTCCGGCCGGCAGTCAAAACAAGGCCGGCTTTTCCAAGGCTTACGATTCACGACTAACACGAACCAAAAGGGAGGAGTGGATTCGCCTTGGCAACCAACACCGCCGCGCTAGCCCTCGACGCCGAGCGCGTCAAAACCCTGATCGCGAGCGAGGAGGAGGCGTTCCGCGCCGGCCGGCGGCGCTCCGACGAGCTGTGGCGCGAGGCGCGCCGGGTCGAGCCGCGCGGCGTGCCCTCGTCCTTCCAGGACGCGGCGCCGCAGCCGATCTTCGCCGACCGCGGCCAGGGCAGCAAGATCTGGGACGTCGACGGCAACGAGTACGTCGACTTCCACAACGGTTTCGGCGTGATGGTCGTCGGCCACGCCCATCCGCTGATCGTCAAGGCGGTGAGCGAGCGGATCGCACGGGGATCCCATTTCGCGCAGCCGGGCCCCGACGTGGCGGCGGTTGCCGGCGAGCTGGCGCGGCGCTTCGGGCAGCCGCAGTGGCGCTTCACGAACAGCGGGACGGAGTCCACCCTCGACGCCGTCCGCCTCGCGCGTGCCTTCACCGGCCGCGAGCGCATCCTCAAGATCGAGGCGTCCTATCACGGCCACCACGACTCGCTGATGGTCTCGGTCGAGCCCGACCCCAAGCTGATGGGCCCTGCCGACGCCCCCGCCTCAGTTCCGCAGAGCGAGGGCATCCCCCGCGCGCTGGTCGACCTCGTGACGGTCGTCCCCTTCAACGATCTGCCGGCGCTCGAGGGGGCGTTCAGCCGCCACTCGGGCGAGGTTGCGGCCCTGATCGTGGAGCCGGCGATGATGAACGTCGGCATCGTGCTGCCCGACACCGGCTACCTGGAGGCGGCGAAGGAGATCGTCCATCGCCACGGCGCCCTCCTCATCTTCGACGAGGTCAAGACCGGGGTCACCATTGCGCCCGGCGGCGCGAGCGAGCGGTTCGGCGTCACGCCCGACATCGTCGCCCTGGCCAAGGCGATCGGCGGCGGCCTGCCCTGCGGCGCCGTCGGCGGCCGCGAGGACGTGATGGCGCTGATCGAGGAGAAGCGGGTGGCCCAGATGGGCACCTTCAATGGCAACCCGCTCACCATCGCGGCCGCCAAGGTCACCCTGGAGGAGATCCTGACGCCCAGCGCCTACGCCCATTTCGACGCCATGGCCGAGGTCCTCCAGGGCGGCCTCGACGCGGTGATCGCGGAGAACCGGCTGCCCTTTCACGTGACGACGATGGCGGCGCGCGGAGGCATCGGCTACCGGCCGGAGCGGGTCCGCAACTACCGCGACTACCTTCAGATCGACAAGCCCGCGGCGTACCTCGCCTGGCTCTACCAGTGCAACCGCGGGGTGCTGATGGCCCCCGGCGCCGAGGAGAACTGGACGATCTCGGTCCAGCACAGCGAGGAGGACGTCCAGCGCTACGTCGACAACTTCGCGGCAATGGCCCGCGACCTGAGGGCCTGACGATGACCGCCGCCGAGCTCGGACAGCTGCGCGAGCGATTCATACCACGGGGCCTCTCGACGACGCATCCCCTCTTCGTCGACCGCGCGAAGGGCGCGGAGGTCTGGGCCGTCGAGGGCCGCCACTACATCGATTTCGCGGGCGGCATCGGGGTCATGAACGTCGGCCACGGGCACCCGCACGTGATGGAGGCGGTGCGGGCCCAACTCGACCGGTTGACCCACTCCTGCTTCCAGGTCGCCATGTACGACTCCTACCTGCTCCTGGCGGAGCGTCTCTGCGGCCTGGTTCCGGGCGACTTTGCCAAGAAGGCGATCTTCCTGAGCACCGGCGCGGAGGCGATCGAGAACGCGATCAAGATCGCCCGAGCCCACACCGGGCGGCCCGCGGTGATCAGCTTCCGGGGCGGCTTCCACGGTCGCACCCTCCTGGCACTGACCCTCACCGGCGAGGTCCAGCCCTACAAGCAGAACTTCGGCCCCTATGCAGCCGAGATCTACCACGCCGCCTATCCCTACGAGTACCGGGGCTGGAGCTCAGAGCACGCGATGGCGGCCCTGGAGGACGTGTTCAGCTCGGCGGTCGCGCCCGAGCGGGTGGCGGCCGTCCTGATCGAGCCGGTGCTCGGCGAGGGCGGCTTCGTTCAGGCGCCGGCGGCCTTCCTGCGGGAGCTGCGGGCCCTGACCGAGCGGCACGGCATCCTGCTCATCGCCGACGAGGTGCAGACGGGCTTCGGCCGCACCGGGCGCTTCTTCGCGATCGAGCACTCGGGCGTGGTGCCCGATCTCGTCGTGATGGCGAAGAGCCTGGCGGCGGGCTTCCCGCTCTCCGGGGTCGTTGGCCGGGCGGACGTGATGGACGCCCCCAACCCGGGCGGGCTGGGCGGGACCT
>DATCPJ010000111.1:0-2512 GCA_036570145.1 Candidatus Dormiibacterota bacterium | reverse complement strand
ACGTTTTCGCGACCGAGCCGCTGGCGGCCGACTCACCGCTGCGGGGCTTCGACAACGTCTACCTGTCGCCCCACTGCGGAGCGGCGACGGAGGAGGCGGAGGCGCACGTGCTGGAGGTCGTCGGCGACAACCTGCTCCGCGTCCTCGACGGGGAGCCGCCCGTCAACGTCGTCAACCAGGTGCTGGCGGCCGGGCGGTGAGCGCCTCGCCGACCCGCCTCCGCGACCTCTGGGACGGCCGGCCGACGTACGGCGGCTGGTGCACCATGCCGGGGTCGGTGAACGCCGAGATCGTCGGCCGTGCCGGCTACGACTGGGTCTGCGTCGACACCCAGCACGGGCTCATCGGCTACGACTCCATGCTGCTCATGCTGCAGGCGCTCAGCGCGGCCGGAAGCCCGACCATCGTGCGCGTCCAGTGGAACGAGCCGGCCTCGATCATGAAAGCGCTGGACGCCGGCGCCGAGGGCGTGATCGTGCCGATGGTGAACACCGTCGAGGACGCCCGGGCGGCCGTCGGCGCGTGCCGCTACGCGCCCAACGGCTATCGCAGCCTCGGGCCGATCCGGCCCCGGATGCTCAACCCCGCCTACACGGTGGAGAGCAGCCAGGACGTCGTCTGCGCGGTGATGTGCGAGACAGTCGAGGCGATCGCCAACCTCGACCGCATCCTCGAGGTGCCCGGGATCGACGCCGTCTTCGTGGGCCCCAACGACCTCGCCACCTCGATGGGCATCAGGGGCTCGAGCTACGCCGGGCAGAACCCCGAGCATCACGCGGCGATGATGAAGATCGTCGCCGCCTGTGCGGCGCGGAGCATCATCGCCGGCATCATGTGCGGCACGCCGGAGGTCGCCGAGCAGTGGCGGCAGGCGGGCTACCGGATGCTCGCCATCGATTCCGACTCCAGCATGCTCACCAAGGCCGCGCAGGCGGACGCCCGGCGCTGTCGCGAGCTCGCCGTCGAAGGCGCGCCCGCGTCGTGATCGACACGGATCTGCTGGCCACGCTGGCCAGGTACGACTCGCCGACGCTCAGCAATGCGATCGAGACGTTCGACGTGCGCAACCGCGACGAGGGCTACACGAGCTACGAGATCCTGTGCCTGTTCCCCGACCTGCCGGCGGTGGTCGGGTTCGCCGCGACGGTGGCGATCCGGAGCCACGAGCCGCCGCTCAACCCGCTCAAGCCGGTGCACTTGTGGAACCACGTCCAGTCGGTCCAGGGCCCTCGGATCCTGGTCGCCCAGGACCTCGACGATCCCAATGGCTCGGGCGCCATGTGGGGCGAGGTCCAGGCGACCATCTTCAAGGCGCTCGACTGCCTGGCGATCGCAACCGATGGCGTGGTGCGCGACCTCAACGAGGTGCACGCGATGGGCCTTCAGCTCTACGCGGTGGGCACCACGGTCTCCCATGCCTACGCTCACTTCGAGTCGGCCGGCCACGGGGTCAGCATCGGCGGCCTGGTGGTGCGCCCCGGCGACCTGCTCCACGCCGACCGGCACGGGATCCTGCTCATCCCCGCGGATATCGCCGACAAGCTTCCGGCGGCCGCCGACAAGATCATCGCCACCGAGCAGAAGCTGATCGGCTGGATCCGCTCCAAGGACTTCGACCCCAAGAAGCTGGACGAGATGAGGAAGGTGGAGCATTGAGCGAGCTGCCGAGCCGCCGGTTGCTGCAAGGGCAGGGGGGTGTCCGCGCGCAGGCTGCGCCGAGCACGGACGCAAGGGGGGACGTCCCCCCTTCAGAATTGCCATTGCCCAGCCGAAGGCTGCTGCAAGGCAAGGATCGAGCCGCCGCGCGGGCGATGCTCAAGGGGATCGGTTTCGACGACAAGGCCCTCGCTCAGCCGCAGGTGATGGTCGCCCACGCCTGGATCGAGACCATGCCCTGCAACTACAACCACCGCGACCTGGCCGCCGCGGTCAAGAACGGCGTGCGGGCGGGCGCCGGCACCCCGATGGAGGTGAACACGATCGCCATCTCAGACGGCGTGACGATGGGGACCGAGGGCATGAAGACATCGCTCGTCAGCCGCGAGCTGATCGCCGACTCGATCGAGCTCGTCGCCCGCGGCCATTACTTCGACGCCCTCTGCTGCATCGTCGGCTGCGACAAGACGATCCCTGCCGGCGCGATGGCCCTCGCGCGCGTCGACCGACCGGGCATCGTGCTCTACAGCGGGTCGATCGAATACGGGCACTGGCGGGGTCGCGACGTGGCCATCGCCGACACCTTCGAGGCGATCGGCGCGGAGGCGGCCGGCAGGATCACCGCCGCTGAGCTGAAGGAGATCGAGGACGTCACCTGCCCGGGCGCCGGCGCGTGCGGCGGGCAGTACACGGCCAACACGATGGCGATGGTGATGGAGGTGCTCGGCCTCTCCCCCTTCGGCTACAACACGATCCCGGCGATGGATCCCAAGAAGGCCGCCGCCTCGACCGACGCGGGCCGCCTGCTGATGGACGTGCTCGCGGCCGACCGGCGGCCCTCCGCCATCCTCACCCC
>DATCPJ010000110.1:0-1810 GCA_036570145.1 Candidatus Dormiibacterota bacterium | reverse complement strand
GGCTTGTCTGGCGGGCGTGGTCGCCCCTCGATCCGAAGCTGGCGCTGGCCGTGATCCACGGCCACGGCGAGCACGGCGGACGCTATGCCGGGCTGGCCGCCGCGATGGCAGAGCACGGAATCGCGACCTACGCCCTGGACGTCCGCGGTCATGGGACCAGCGATGGGGCGCGCGGCCACGTCATGAGTTGGGATCTGCTCGTCGGCGACGCCGCCGCCTTTCACTCGACGGTGGGTTCTGAGTCAGGTGTCGAAGCGGTGCCGCTCGGCCATTCGGTCGGCGGTTCGATCGTCCTGAGCGCCGTCGTGCGTGGCCGGCTGGCAGCCCGGCGGTTCGTCGTGTCGAGCCCGGCCCTCCGAGTCAAGGCGGCCGTGCCGGGCTGGAAGATGACGCTGGGCAAGGTGGCCTCCAGGCTGGTCCCGACCCTTGCCCTGGCCACCGAGCTGAACCCAAACCACATCTCGCGCGATCCACTGGTCGTGGCCGAATACATCTCCGATCCCCTCGTCCACAGCAAGATGTCGGCGCGTTTCTACACCGAGTGGCAGGCTGCCAACGAGGAGATCCTCGCCCGAGCCGGCGAGATCAAGGTGCCCTTCCTGGCGACGCATGGCAGCAGCGATCAGATCATCGACTCCGAAGCGACCGAGGAGCTCGACCGGCGGGCGACGGTCCCCGGCCACAGGCTGATCATCTACCCGGGCTTCTATCACGAGCCATATAACGACATCGGCAAGGAGCAGGTCTTCGCGGATCTCGCGGCGTGGCTGACGTCCTGAACCAGGGCTGAGCGGAGGCGATGCGGGTCGTCCTCCAGCGCGTTACCCGCGCTGCGGTCAGCTGGGGGTCGGAGCGCAGGCAGATCGGTCTCGGTCTGGCCATCCTGGTCGGCGTCGCACCCGCCGATGACGAGGCCACCGCCGGCCGCCTGGCCGAGAAGGTGGCCCAGCTCCGAATCTTCGAGGACGACGAGGGGAAGACGAACCGGTCCCTCCAGGATGTCGGTGGCGAGGCGCTCGTGGTGTCGCAGTTCACGCTCTATGCCGACCTAAGCCGGGGCCGGCGGCCGGGCTTCACCGGCGCCGCGGCGCCCGGCCTGGCTGAGGGTGTCTATGAGTACTTCGCGGCTGCCCTCGCGACCCAGGGCATCGCCGTCAAGACCGGCAGCTTCGGCGCCGAGATGGACCTGGAGCTCGTCAACCACGGGCCGTTCACGGTGCTGATCGACACCGAGACCCTGCCTCGATGATCGCTACCGATCGCCGTTCGTACCTGCTCGCCTACGGCGCCTTCGCCCTCCTCGCCCTGATCTGGGGTTTCAGCTACATCCTGATCAAGGTCGGCGTCCAGGCGATGCCGGCGACCGTGGTCGTGCTGATCCGGGTCGGCAGCGGCGCGGTGGCGATGCTGGTCGCCTTCGCCGTCCTCCGCCGGAGGTTGCTCTCGCCCGGGTTCCGGCGGCGTCTCCCCGGCTTCCTGCTGATGGCGTTCACCTCGAGCGTGATCCCCTTCATCGCCATCACCTGGGGGCAGTACTACATCACCACCGGGCTCGCGAGCATCCTCAACGCGACGACCCCGCTCTGGACCGCGATCCTCGCCTGGTGGGTCACGCCCGCCGAGCGTCCGAGTCGCATCAACTACCTCGGCGTGGGGGCCGGGTTCCTCGGGACCGCGATCCTGATCGGGCCGGAGCTGGTCCATGACCCGTTCCGGGCCAGTGCGCTGGCCGGGCTTGCCGTGCTGGCGGGCGCTGCCAGCTACGCGGTCGCGGCGCTCGGCCAGCGCCGGCTGCTGGCGGGTGTCGACC
>DATCPJ010000109.1:0-18323 GCA_036570145.1 Candidatus Dormiibacterota bacterium | reverse complement strand
AGCCTCATCCCCGAGCTCAGTATCGCCCCAATCGGGTTCACGATGCCGCGGCCGGCCAGCCGAGGCGCTGAGCCGTGGACCGGCTCGAAGAGGCCCTTTCCGCTTTCCGGGTTGAGGTTGGCGCTGGGAGCGACGCCCATTCCCCCGATCAGCTGCGCGGAGAGGTCGCTGAGGATGTCGCCGAAGAGGTTGCCGGTGACGATGACATCGAACTGGGAAGGGTCGCGGACGAGCTCCATCGAGCAGGCGTCAGAGTAGAGGTGGCGGGTCACGAGGTCGTGGTGGAGGGGAGCAAGCGCCTTCCAGCGGGACTGCCAGAGACCGCCCGCGTGGCCCATGGCGTTCGACTTGTCGACCATGCAGACCTCGCGGCGGGCGCGGCTGAAAGCATGCTCGAGGATCCGGTTGACGCCCTTGTAGGTGTTGATGTCCTCCTGGATCGCCACCTCGTCCGGCGTGCCCTTCTTGAACCGCCCGCCGGCTCCGACGTAGACCCCCTCGGTGTTCTCGCGGACGACCAGCAGGTCGACCTCGCGCAGCTTCTCGTCACGGAGCGGGGAGAGCCTGTGGTCGTAGAGCCTCGCCGGCCGGAGGTTGGCCCAGAGATCCATCTCGAAGCGGATCCGGAGCAGGACCCCGGCCGCGTAGTGCTCGTCGACCCGCGGATCGCCGACGGCTCCGAAGAGGATCGCGTCGGCCGCCTTCAGGTCCTCGAAGGTCGCGTCGTCCAGGCTGATCCCGGTGGCCAGGTAGCGATCGGCGCCGATCTCGAAGTCCTCGAAGTCGAGGTCGGCCCCGATCGCCCGGAGCACCTTGACAGCCTCGGGGACGACCTCCTTCCCGGCGCCGTCGCCGGCCACGACGGCGATGTGCCTAGGCAACCGGCGTCCGCTCGCGCAGCTTGTAGCGCTGGATCTTTCCTGTGATCGTCTTGGGAAGCTCGGGCACGAACTCGATCAGGTGGGGGAACTGGTACCGCTGGAGGCGCGACTTGCAGTGCTCCTGGAGCTCGGCGACCAGCTCGGGCGAGCCCTCGACCTTGGCGATCACGAAGGCCTTGATCTTCATGAAGCCGTCGACCTCGATGCCGACGACGGCGCTCTCCCCCACCGCCGGGTGCTCGAGTAGGACTCCCTCCACCTCGATCGGCGAGACCCAGAGGCCGCTGACCTTGATCATGTCGTCGGACCGGCCCTCGTACCAATAGAAGCCGTCCGCGTCGCGCCGGTAGCGGTCGCCCGAGAAGAACCACTCCCCGAGCAGGCTGCGCTTGGTCTTCTCGTGCTGGCGCCAGTAGAAGGCGAGCGCACTGTCTCCCTTGACGTACATGTCTCCCGCCTGGTCGTCGGGCACCGGGCTGCCGTCGAGGTCGAGGACCTTCAGCTCGTAGCCGGGGACCGGCTTGCCGCTCGACCCGGGCCTCACGTCGTCGGGGCGGTTCGAGCAGTAGATATGGAGCAGCTCGGTCGACCCGATGCCGTCGATGATCGTCAGCCCGAACGCCTCCTTCCAGCGGCGCCATACCTCCGCCGGCAGCGCCTCCGCGGCGGCGACGCACTGGCGGATCGAGGAGAGGTCGCGCTCCCGCGCGCCCTCCTGGTTGAGGATCGCGTTGTAGAGGGTCGGCGCGCTGAAGAAGAGCGTCGGCCGATTACGCTCGATCGTCTCCAGCGCTGCGGCCGGGGTTGGCCGTCCGGAGAGGAGGACCGTGGTGGCGCCCGCCCAGCAGGGAAAGCTGAGGCTGTTGCCGAGGCCGTAGGCGTGGAACATCTTGGTCGTGCTGAAGGTGGTGTCGGCCTCGGTGATGCCGAGAACCTGGCGGGCGTAGGTCTCGCAGGTGTACTCGATGTCGTGCTGGAGGTGGACCACGCCCTTGGGAAGGCCGGTCGACCCCGAGCTGTAGAGCCAGAAGGCCACGTCGTCCCGGCCGGTGGCGGCGGGTGATGTCTCGGCGGGAGGCAGCGCCAGGATCTCGGCTGCGTCGACGACCTTGACGGCTCCGGGCGCCCGGGCGACCGCCCCGCCCACCTTCTCGCCGGTCATCGCGTCGACAACGACCACGCGGGCGAGAGAGTCGGCGAGGTAGTGGTCGTAGTCCTCGCTCCGCTGCAGCAGCGGGTTGACCGGCACCGGAACGGCGCCGATCCGGATCGCGCCCCAGAAGGCGGCCATCATCGCCGGCGAGTCGTCCAGGGGAAGCAGGATCCGCTCCTCTCGCCGGACGCCGAGCTCCTCGAAGCGCCGTCCCGCCGCGCAGGCAAGACCGTGCAGGCGGCGGTAGGTGACCGAGCCGCCCGCCCAGTGGACGGCGACCTTATCGCCCCGGCCCGCCTCCAGGTTGCGGTCGAGGAGCGTGCTCGCGTTATACGTCTCGGTCATCAGGATGCGATGAGGAGGCTCGCGAAATCGGTGTGTGAGATGCCGTTTACGAACGCCTTCGGCTCAACGTCGGGCAGGTCGACGGCGGTTTCGAAGACGAACGCGTAGACGTTGTCGAGCGTCCACTCGCCATAGCCGCGGATGATGAGCTGCCGGCGCAGGTCGGGGTCGGTGCGACCCAGCTCGTAGAGCGTCGTCGCCTGCTCGTAGAGTGCCTTCAAGACCCGGATCTGCATCTCGACCTCGGCGATCTCCTGTTGGTCACCCTCGGCCTCGACAAGCCGGTCGACCTCCCGCTGGAGGTCGACGATCTCCTTGCTGTAGTCATCCATGGCTGGCAGCTTTCCCTCCCTTCGCGAGAAGTCTAGTGTCGTTTCAGCGCCCGGCGAAGAGACCCAGGAAAACCTGTTGGACGGCGATCGCCAGCGCGACGCCTCCTCCAGCCGCCGCCCAGCTGCGGAGGTTCCGCGCCCTCAGCAGGAGCACCAGCACGACCAGGACGAAGGCGGAGATCGGGAGCAGGAAGACGCCGATCGACGCCATCGCCAGGAGGTTGAACCAGGCCATCGCGCCTCCGGCCCAGCCGAACAGGAAGCTCGCCGCGGTGATGCTCTGGAGCCGGCCGCCGAACAGCCAGGCGAGGGCGGCCGAGAGAAGGACGAGCTGGAAGAAGACGACCGCCGCGCCGCCGGACGCCGACATCGTGTAGGCGACGCTGACGGCGAGGATCGCCCAGCCGGGCAGCTCGAGGAGCAGGAACCGGCGAAGCCGGCTGATCGAGCCGACCGGCTTCGCGGGAGTGGCGGGCGGCACTGCCGCCTGACTTTAGTGGAGCAGCGAGTGTGCGGCCACCGAAGCTGCAATGAGGATCGCGATGATGTTCACGACCTTGATCATCGGGTTGATGGCCGGGCCGGCGGTGTCCTTGTTGGGGTCGCCGACAGTGTCGCCGGTGACCGCGGCCTTGTGGGCCTCGGAGCCCTTGCCGCCGAGGTTGCCCTCCTCGATGTACTTCTTGGCGTTGTCCCAGGCGGCTCCGCCGGAGGTCATCTGGAGCGCCAGGAAGAGGCCGGTGACGATCGCGCCGACGAGCATCCCGCCGAGGGCGACAGGTCCGAGGATGAAGCCGACCAGGAGCGGCGCGGCGACCGGGATGATGCCGGGCACGATCATCTCCTTCTGAGCCGCGGCGGTGACGATGGCGACCGCGCGGCCGTACTCGGGGCGTGCCGTGCCGGCCATGATCCCCGGGTTCTCCCGGAACTGGCGGCGGACCTCCTCGACGACGAGGCCGCCGGCCCGGCCGACGGCGAGCATCGCCAGCGAGCCGAAGAGGAAGGGCAGGATCCCGCCCAGGAAGAGGCCGACGATGACCGACGGGTCGCTGAGGTCGAACCGGTAGACGTGCCCGGTGGCCTTGGTCAGCTCCTGCGTGTAGGAGGCGAACAGGACCAGCGCCGCGAGGCCGGCGGAGCCGATCGCGTAGCCCTTGGTGACCGCCTTGGTGGTGTTGCCGACGGCGTCCAGCGGGTCGGTGATGCCGCGCACCTCCTCGGGCAGCTTGGCCATCTCGGCGATCCCGCCGGCGTTGTCGGTGATGGGTCCGTAGGAGTCGATGGCGACGACGATGCCGGTCATCGAGAGCATGCCCACGGCAGCGATCGCGATGCCGTAGAGGCCCCCGAGGTTGTAGGCGAAGATGATCCCTACGCCGATCGTGATCACGGGGAGCGCGGTGGCCATCATGCCGATCGCCTGGCCGGCGATGATGTTGGTCGCGTGGCCGGTCTCGGAGGCCCTCGCGATCAGCCGCACGGGCCGGTAGCGGGTCTCCGTGAAGTACTCGGTGATGGCGACGATCAGGATCGTGATCACGACGCCGATGACGCCGCACCAGAAGAGGTTGCCGGGATCGTTGACGCCGCCCTTGACAGCTCCGGTGAACTGGTTGCCGCCGACGAAGTTGGCGGTGATCAGGTAGAAGAGCCCGATCGAGATCACGGCCGCGGCGACGAGCCCGACATAGAGCGAGCCCATGATCCAGCCCTTCCAGTAGATCCGCACCAGCAGGGTGCCGACGACCGAGCCGATGATCGAGGCGCCGCCGAGCAGCAGCGGGTAAACGATCCAGCCCGGCTGCGCCTTGAAGAGGAGCGAGCCCAGGAGGATGGCGGCGATCATGGTCACCGCGTAGGTCTCGAAGAGGTCGGCCGCCATACCGGCGCAGTCGCCCACGTTGTCGCCGACGTTGTCGGCGATCACGGCAGCGTTGCGGGGGTCGTCCTCGGGGATGCCCGCCTCCACCTTGCCGACCAGGTCGGCGCCGACGTCGGCCGCCTTGGTGTAGATGCCACCGCCCAGCCGGGCGAAGACGGAGACCAGGCTGGCCCCGAAGGCGAGGCCGACGAGGTAATCGGGATTGTGGAAAAGGAGGTAGCCGCCGGCCACGCCGAGAAGGCCGAGGCCGACCACCATCATGCCGGTGACCGCGCCGCCGCGGAAGGCGACGCTGAGCGCCGCGTTGAGGCCGCTTCGGGCCGCCTCGGCGGTCCGCAGGTTGGAGCGGACCGCAACGTTCATGCCGACGTAGCCGGCGGCCGCGCTGAGGGCGGCGCCGAGCACGTAGAGGACGGCGGTCTGCCAGCCCAGGAAGTAGAGGATCACGAGCGCGATCACCAGGCCGATACCGGCGATGACGATGTACTGGCGGTTGAGATAGGCGCTGGCGCCCTCCTGGATGGCCCCCGCGATCTCGATCATCCGGGCGTTGCCGGGCGGCTTGCGCATGACCAGGACGGTGAGAACGATCGCCCACAGGACGGCTACGGCGCCGGCGCCGAGCGCCAGCAGGACTGTCGAATCCATTCTTTCTTCCTCTTCGCTACGCCGCCGGTTACGGGGACGGACTCGGATTCGGGCTCGGGCTGCCCGAAGGGGATGGGGACGGTCGGACCGGCGGCTGGTCCAGCGCCTGCTGGAACTTCGCCACCGTGGCGGACGGGATGACGTAGACCCTGGCGTCGCCGCTCAAGCGGGCGTAATCGCCGCTGCTGTCGAAGTTCTGACCGCCAATCGATAGGGTATATGAACCGCCCTTCGCCAAGGTGCAGGCGACGGTCAGCCGGGCGGGGTCGAGACCGAGGTCCGGTTCGGCCGGCGGGGTCTTCAGGGTGTCCGTCGACTGCAGCTGCACGGCTGTGGCCAGGAGATCGTCGACCACGGTGCCGTCGGCCGGTCCGGTGCTCGGCTGGAGGAGCTGCCACGAATCGCCGGCGGCCGAGCGCCGCAGCTCGACGACCTTCCCGCCAGAGCCGGTGACCTTGAGGTCGAGGGTCTGGACGACGTCGCAGGGGAGCAGCTCCGCCGCTGGTTTAGCCGGAGTCGTGCCGGGCCGGGACTGGAACGCGTAAACGCCCAGCGCCAGGAAGACCGCGACCAGAGCCAGGGCCGCCTTCCAATTGATCACGTACCGTTATCCGAGGGGGGACTTCCCCCCTGCCGGCCCCCCTTGCTCACGCCAGGCGGCGGCGCCACCAGACTGCCAGGCCGCCGCAGACCACCAGGACGGGCAGCACCAGGAGGGTGATCCAGAGGTTCAGGTTGGTCTGCTCCTGGGTCAGGGCAAGCGTCGGTGGGCCCGCCGGCTTGGGGGGGATCGAGATCAGCTGCTCCTGCTCGGTGAGGTAGTTGAGGGAACCCGTCAGGAGCTGGATGTTCACGGCCGACGCCTGGAAGACGTTGTTCTCGGCAAAGGCGCTGGTGCCCACCAGGACAACCCGCGACTTCTTGCCGCCGGCCGGCGCCCGCTCTGCCGTCTCCATGATCGCGAACGCCCCCGACTTGTCGCCCGACTGCTGGGAGAAGGGCGGCTGCCGAGGGGTCACGACGAGGAATGCGGCGCTCGACGTCACCGCCACCGGCGTGGTCGTCACATCGGCGGTGGCGGTCGAGTCGATGGTGGTGGTCTCGGGGAAGAAGGACACTCGGTTGGAGAGGTCCTTCACGATCGGGGAGCTGCCGTAGTTGACCAGGGCGACGGCGGTCGGCTCGTTCCGTGCCGACTGGCTTGTCTCGGGAACAACAAGGCCGCCATTGAAGCTGAGCCCGTAAGCGGTCAGCGCTGAGTTGAAGCTTGCGGTCACCGCCGCCTCTCGCCACGGGTCGAGGGCGAGCAGAAGCCGGCCTCCCTTCGCCAGGTAGTCGGTGAGCACCTTGACCGCCGGGTCGCTGAGCGGCTTGGTCGGACCCACGATCGCCACCACCTCGCAGTCGGCCGGCACCTCCGTCGCCTGGGAGAGGAGCAGGTCCTTGACCGCGAAGTTGTCCTTCTGCATCTGGTCGGAGGCCTCCGAATACCCGAGCAGCGTGTCGGCGTTCTTGAGATCCGCCTCGCCGTCACCGCCGACCCAGCAGACGACCGGGGTCCGGCTCGACTCCAGCTTCAGGAGCGCCGCGGTGATGTCCTGCTCGTTCTGGGAGCCCGGGGTGAGGATCTGCGTCTTGCCGTGGTAGCTGATGACCAGAAAGGGGAGCGAGCTGCCACCGACAACCCCCTGTGCGCGGGCCGTGGTGGGGTCGAAGTTGGGGTCCAGGACGGTGAGCTTCAGGTGGCGGTTCACCGACTGGTAGCGCCCGATCAGGGTCGTGAGGTTGGTCAGCGTGGGGTCGTTGTTGACGTCCCAGAGCGTGGCCGTGGCGTCGGAATCCAGACGCTGGGCCACCTGGATGGACTGCGGGGCAAGGGTGTTCACCTGGTAGCGGGTCAGGTCGAGCGCCTGGGTGCTGCGGGCGGCGAGGACGTTGACCATGACAAGGATTCCGATGACCACCGCGGTGATCACCACGCTCAGGGTCCCGAAGCGGGACTGCCGGCTGGAGATGAGATCGCGTGCGGCGGTCGGGTCGAGGATCACGTAGGAGATGAGCAGCGCGATGCCCGCGATGAACGGGTAGGACGAGGCGGCGGTCAGCCGCTGCTCGACCAGGAGGCTGGAGGCGCCGACGAAAAGGAGGACGACGGCGAGGAGCAGGCAGCCGATCGCCAGACGGCGCTCCCAGACGTTCATCGCCACTTCCTCGACTCGAGCACTCGGGTTGCGAGAAAGAGCGAGCCGAAGGTCAGGCTCAAGAAGTAGACGACGTCCTTCAGGGCGACCTGGCCCTGGCTGAAGCCGGTATAGCGGTTCTGGCCGCCGATGTACTGGAAGAAGTCCGAGTAGGGCGGGGTCAGAACCTGGGTCGCCAGCCCGCAGTAGTAGATGAAGATCAGCGCGCCGAAGGTCAGGAAGGCGGCCACGATCTGGTTCTGGGTGAGGCTGGAGCAGAGGACGCCCACCGCCGCGAAGGCAGCCGCCAGCGCGAGCAGGCCGAGGTAGCCGCTCAACAGGAGGCCGAAGTCGAGGTTGCCGACGGTGATCGGGACGCCGAGCAGGTGAACCGTCACCTTCGGCAGGTAGACCAGGAAAAGGACGGCGTAGACCAGCGTGAAGCTGAACATGGCGCCCAGGAAGGCGAGCGAGCCGAGCCACTTGCCGGCCACCAGCTCCCAGTCCCGGACCGGTGAGGTGAGGAGCATCTCGAGGGTCCCCTGGCGCCGCTCGTCGGCGAGGACCCGCATCGTGACGAGGGGAACGATGAGCAGGCTGAGCGAAAACGCGACCAGGCTGAAGACGCCATCCATGGAGGCCTGCTGGTTGCCGAGCACGGGAACGATGTAGCCGAACCAGGACACGAAGAGGATCACTACCGGGGTGATCACCCAGCCGATGGGCGACACGAAGAAGCTGCCGAGCTCGCGCCGGGCGATCGCCAGGACCTTGGTCAGCCCGGTGCCGTAGAGCGGGTCGTAGGCGCCGCTCGAGCGCGGATCCTGCCCGGTGCCGGCTTCAGGCTCCGGTTCGGCTGCCACCTCGACGGTGGGCTCGACCTCCGGCTCCGCGACCGCCTCCGCCGCCGGGGGGGCCGTCAGCTCTGCTTCGGCAGCCGCCGCCCGCTTCCTCACCCGAGCCATGGCTGCGGCTCCTCGGTCGTCAACGAGATGAAGACGTCCTCCAGGCTCAGCGTTCGCGATTGCAGCTCGCGGAGCCCGAAGCCGCCCCTGACGATGGCGCGGGCGATGTCCTCCCGGCGATCCGCGCCGCTGCTGTGGACGGTGACCGAGCACTCGTCGCCGGCGAGGGGCCTCACCTCGACCGAGTCGAGGCCCTTGATGCCGGACAGCTTCGAGCGCACCGCATCCGGGTCGCCTCGGACGATGAGCTCGACGTCGATGCCGTGGCCCTCGCTCATCCGGCGGGCGAGGTTCTCGGGCCGGTCGTCGGCCACCAGGACGCCCCGGTTGATGATCACAACCCGCTGGCAGGTGGCACTCACCTCGGGCAGGATGTGGCTGCTGAGGATCACCGTGTGGTCCCTGCCGAGAGCCACGATCAGGTCGCGCGTCTCACGCGTCTGGGCGGGGTCGAGGCCCGAGGTCGGCTCGTCGAGGATCAGCAGGTCCGGGTCGTGGACGACGGCCTGGGCGAGGCCGACCCGCTGCCGGAGGCCCTTCGATAGTCGCCCGATGATGTCGGTCCGGCGCTCACCCAGGCCGCAGGCCTCGAGCGCGTAGTCCACCCTCCCGGCCCGCCGCGAAGGGGGAACGCCGCGGAGCTTGCAGCAGAGGAGGAGGAAGTCGGAGACCCGCATCTCGTTGTAGAGGGGGTTGTTCTCGGGCAGGTAGCCGATCCGGCGGCGGACCTCGAGCGGGTTGCGGAACACGTCGAAGCCGGCGATCGACGCGGTGCCCGCGGTCGCCGACAGGTAGCCGGTCAGGATCCGCATCGTGGTCGACTTGCCGGCTCCGTTGGGACCGAGGAAGCCGAGGATCTCGCCGCGGGGAACCGAGAAGCTGATGCCGTCGACGGCGAGCCGGGGCCCGTAGCTCTTGGTCAGGTCTTGTACTTCGATCAAAGGCGAAGGGAAGCCTACTGAAAACTCCGTCCGGCGCGATCCTCGAGGCTACCCTGACTCCCGTGGTTGCCTCGATCATCGCCATCGGTGACGAGCTCCTATCCGGCTACACCCTCGACACCAACTCGAACTGGATCGCCCAGCGGCTGCGCGCCCTTGGCATCCCGCTCAAGCGGGCGACCCAGGTCCGCGACCGGGAGCACGAGATCGTCGAGCAGGTCCGGCGGGAGCTGGCGGACACCGAGGTCACGATCGTCTTCTGCACGGGCGGCCTCGGCCCGACCCCGGACGACCGCACCTTCGCCGCGCTCGCCGCCGCCCTCGGCCGGGAGCTCGTCATCGAGGAGCCGGTCCGGGAGCGGATCGAGCGCCGCCTCGCCCGGATGCTGGATGCGAAGCTGATCGAAAGCGCGGAGCTGACCGAGGGGCACCTCCGGATGGCGCGGCTACCGGCCGGCCCGCTGGCCGTCCTCCGGAACCGCGTCGGCACCGCCCCGGGGGTGGTCTATGAGGTCGCGGGAACGCGCCTCTTCGTGCTGCCGGGCGTCCCGCCGGAGATGAAGGCGATCTTCGCAGAGGAAGTTGAAGAGGCCTACCTTGCCGGCGGCTCGGCGGCGACGGTCCGCGAGCTGCGCCTCCAGTTTGCCGTCGAGGGTCGCTTCTGGCCCGTTCTGAAGGAGCTGGAGGAAACCCACCCGGACGTCGCGGTGGGCTCCTACCCGAACTTCGACAGCAAGGAGCTCGTCCTCCGCTGCACGGGAGCCGACCCCGCCCGGGTGGAGGACGCCGCCGCCGTGCTGAAGCGTTTTGCCGTCTCACTCGGCTACGCCGTCGATTAGCCTTTGGGCGCGATGGCTGAGACGGTCGTCGGCGTGTTCCTCGAGCAGGCGGACCGGAGGGGTTCCGCCCCCTTCCTCCACCGCTGGAACGGCAGCGCCTGGGAGGCGCTGAGCTGGAGCGAATGCCGAATGCGCATGCTCCGGATCGGGGCCGCGCTGGTGGAAGAGGGTGTGGAGCAGGGCGAGGCGGTTCTCCTCCTCTCCGAGAACCGCGTCGAGTGGATCCTGGCCGACCTCGGGATCCAGGCCGCGGGCGGCGTCACCGTCCCGGTCTATGCCACCAGCACGTCGGAGACGATCGCCAAGATCGCGGCCAACTGCCAGGCCAGGCTGGCGATCGTGGGCTCGCCCAAGCTGGCCGCCAACCTTCCCAAGGGCTTGAAGGTGGTCGAGATGGACGGGGAGCTGGCTCGCTGGATGGCCGCCGACGCGTCGGAGTCGGCCCGAACCGACCTGGAGCATCGCGTAGCGGCTCTCAAGCCGTCCGATCTCGCCTCCATCATCTACACCTCCGGCACCACCGGCGATCCCAAGGGCGTCGTCCTGCCCCACTCCAACTTCGTCCGGATGGCCCGCGCGTCCCTCGAGGACTTCGAGGTTGGACCGGGGGACAGCCTGCTCTCCTTCCTGCCCTTCTCCCACGTCTTCGAGCGCCAATCGGGCGTTGTGGTTGCCGTCACGTCGGGGGCGGAGATCTGGGTCTCGCGTGGCCTTGACCACCTGGCCGAGGACATCGCCGAGGTGAACCCGACCCTGATGCTGGGCGTGCCGCGGATGTTCGAGAAGATCGTCGACCGGATCCGCGACACAGCGCGCAGGCAGCCCGTCTGGAAGAGGGCCCTCTTCGACGTCGCCCTCTCCGGCCGGCTGGGCCCGCTGGGCGAGGCGATCCTGAAGCCGATCCGGCTCCGGGTCGGCGGTAAGCGGCTGCGGATGTTCATAAGCGGCGGCTCACCGCTGTCGAAGGAGGTGGAGGGATTCTTCTGGGCACTCGGGATCCCCATCTACAACGGCTGGGGGATGACCGAGACCACCTCCGGGGCGACGGCGAACACACCCGCCGCCCATCGCTACGGAACCGTCGGCAAGGCCCTGCCCGGAGTCGACCTCAAGCTCGCGGCGGACGGTGAGCTGCTGGTCCGCGGACCGGGGATCCTTCGCGAGTACAGCCACAACCCGAAGGCGACCAGTGAGGCCCTGGACGACGGCTGGCTGCGGACCGGCGACATCGCCGAGATCGACTCCGACGGGTTCGTGCGGATCACCGACCGCAAGAAGGACCTCCTCAAGACGTCGGGCGGCAAGTTCGTCGCCCCGCAGCCGATCGAGGCTGCGCTCCAGGCGACGCGCTACATCGAGACCGCCGTCCTGGTCGGCGACGACCGGCCCTACGTCACCGCGCTGCTGGTGCCGAAGTGGGACCACCTGCGTGCCGACCTGGGCGTTGACGGCGATCCCGAGTCATTGGTTCGCGACGACAAGGTGCTGGCCGCGGTCCAGAAGGCGGTCGACGAGGTCAACGCCCGCCTCGCCCATTGGGAGACCGTGAAGTACTTCTGCCTGCTGGCCCACGACTTCGAGGAGGCGGAGGGCGAGCGGACGCCCTCGCTGAAGATCAAGCGAGGCGTGATCCGGCGGAACTACGCAGACCTCATCGACGAGATGTACGCCGAGGGCGCCAGGTCGCGCCAGGGCGACAGGAAACCGGCCCGGCGGGCCTGAAACTACCGACCGGCGCTACGAGCAGCCGATCTTCATCCCGCAGGCGATATTCGAGTACATCTGGATCATCGTCTGGCCCTGGGTGATCAGAACGATGATGACCACCACGGCGATGAGGACGAGGATCAGCGCGTACTCGACCATGCTTTGCCCGCGCTGGGAAGCCGGCCGGTCCGTCCCGGTTGCGAAAAGACTGAATGGATGAGGCATGTGTCTTCGAATGAATTCCCTGTGCGTCAATCAACGCGACGGCGACGGGTTGGGGTCGTTGCGCCGTCATCTTGGGGCCAGGCGGGTACCAGCAACGCATCAGCCACCGCACTTTTTTCTCGCCGGGAGTGGAAGGTTCGGGCTAGATCATGGTGTAGCCGCCGGACACCGACAGCGTCTGGCCGGTGATGTAGGAGGCGGCGTCGGAGGCGAGGAACATGACCGCCGGGGCGACATCCTCGGGGCGGCCGAGGCGGCGCAGCGGATAGGACTTGGCGATCTTCTCGAGCAGGTCGTCGGGAAATTGCTCGCCCTGTTTTCCGGACCACATCGAACCCTCGCCGAAGTCGCCGCCGGCGTCCTTCCGGCCGGGGATGAAGCCGGGACAGACAACGTTGAAGCGGATGCCCTTCGAGCCCACCTCGCGCGCCAGCGACTTGGACATCGCGATGATCCCCGCCTTCGTGCCGGAGTAGACCGCCTCCCGCCACTCTCCCATCCGGCCGGCGTCGGAGCTGATCGAGACGACCGCCCCCGAGCCCTGCTCGACCATCTGGTCGAGGACGGCGCGGCTGCAGTTGATGAAGCCCCAGAAGTTGATCGCGACCTCCCGCTCCCATTCCTCGCGAGGCTTCTCCAGGAAGAGCCTGTCGATGGTGCCGCCGGCACAGTTGACGAGGACGTCGATCCGGCCGAAGAGCTCGACCGCTCGCGCCGCCATCGCCTGGGTCGACTCCCAGCTGGATACGTCGGTGCGCTGCGCCGCGGTCTCCCCGCCCGCCTCGGCCGCCACCTGCCGGGCCCGCTCCTCGTCGATGTCCGCGATCAGGACCCGGGCGCTCTCGGCCGCAAAGCCGAGGGCGATGCCGCGCCCGATGTTGTTGGCGCCACCGGTCACAATCACCGCCTTGCCCGCCAGGCCGAGGTCCATTCCCCCGGCAGATTACCTCCTGGGCTGGCGCCTGCTATGCGATCCGGGGCCTGCGCCGGAGGATGCCGGTCAGCCAGAGCACCGCGAAAGCGACGACGCCCTTGATCCTCGAGCGGCCGGCCTGGTCGGGCGCCCCGGCCGCGGCGGTCGCCGGCGCGTCGGCGGGAGCCTCGAGGGGAGCCGGCTCAGGTGTCTCGCTTCCCGCCTGGACCGGGGTCACCAGGCTCTCCTTGCCATCGGGCTGGTCGACCGGGATCGCGTAGAGGAGGGAATTCACCTCCACCCCCAGCATCGTCACGATGCCGATGTAATAGAAGTAGAGCATCAGCAGGAAGAGCAGCCCGAAGGTCTTGCCGTAGCCCGAGCCCGCACCGGTCAGCCGGAGGTAGAGCGGGAAGATCAGCGAGAGGCCCTCGAAGAGCGCGCCGGCAAGTGCCGCCCCGATCCAGACCGAACCCCAGTCCATTCTCCGGTTGGGGACGACGTAGTACATCGCCAGGTAGAGGACGAAGCCGGAAAGGCCGCCGATCACGATCTGGAGCACGAAATCGACGACCCCGTTGGCGAGGAGCAAGGGCAGGTAGGGCAGCTGGTTCAGGAGGCCCAAGAGCGTCGTTGTGACCAGCATCAGGCCGCCGAAGACCGTCAGCAGGACGACCATCCCGACGCTCATCAGGATGCCTTTCAGCATCGGCCGCTGGCGGGTGTGATAGATCACCGCGAAGGCCTGCTCCATCGCACGGAAGAGGCTGGTGCCGCTCCAGACCAGGCCGACGAAGCCGATGATGAAGAACAGCCCGCTCTTCTGATGGAAGCTGTTGAGCGCGGTGAAGGTGTCCTTCTGGGCCTTGGGGTCAGGGATCATCGAGGCGACCGTGTGGTAGATCTGGCCGGAGCCGACGCCGACGAACCCGAGGGCGAGGCCGAGCACCGCCGCCACCACGAGCACGATCGGGAAGAGCGATTGGAGGAAGTTCCAGGCGAGGATCACGGCCCAGTTGAAGGCGTTGTCCTGGTTCATCTTCGCCCAGAGGCGCCCAGGCGGCGAAGCCATCAGTCGCTTGATATTCATTCTTATAGGCAGACTATCAAGTGGATGATTCTTGCGTTTCAGAAGTTCTCGATCGGAACCGGCTCGACCTCGTCCGCCAGGGCGAAGTCGAAGACCTGGGAGTAGAAGTAGCTCTCGCCCTCCAATGAACGCTTGATGTTCGTGGCTTGCCGAAAGCCGTGCTGCTCGCCTTCGAAGGCAAGGTAGGCGACCGGCAGGCCCTTCTTCCGAACCGCCTCCACGATCAGCTCCGACTGGTTGGGCGGCACGATCTTGTCCTCCAGGCCCTGGAAGACGATCAGGGGGCAGTTGAGGTTGTCGACATGGGTGAGCGGGGAGCGCTCCCGATACAGGTCGGCCGCCTCGGGCCAGGGCCCGACAAGGGTGTCGAGGTAGCGTGACTCGAACTTGTGGGTGTCCTGGGCGAAGGGCACCAGGTCGCTGATGCCGAAGTGGTTGGCGCCCGCCCGGAAGTAGTCCCGCATCGTCAGCGCGCAGAGCGTCGTGTAGCCGCCCGCGCTGCCGCCGGCGATGGCGACCCGGGCGTGGTCGGCGGAGCCTGCGTCGACCAGGTGGCGGGCCGCGTTGACGCAGTCGTCCACGTCGACGACGCCCCAGTTCCCGTTCAGGCGGCGCCGGTAGTCGGTGCCGTAGCCCGTGGAGCCGCCGTAGTTGACGTCGAGGATGCCCCAACCCCGGCTGGTCCAGTACTGGGTCTGCAGGCTGAGGGTCGGCGAGGCCATACCGGTGGGCCCACCGTGGCTGTGCACGAGGAGGGGCGGGCGCTCACCGCCGGGGCCCTCGAAGTCCGGGTTCAGCGGCGGGTAGTAGAACGCGAACGCGGTCAACCCTCCCTCGGTGGGGAACTCGATCGTCTCCGGCGCCGAGAACCAGGCCGGGTCGACCGGGACCTCGACCGACGTCCGGAGCACTTCCGGCGCGTCGCCGTCCAGCGGCTGCCGGACGACGGCCGGCGACGATGTCGCCGAACCGCCGACGAAGTAGGCGTCGCGGCCGCCGGCCACGACGTAAGCGAAGCTCGAGAAGCCATTCTCGATGCTCTTCACCCGGCCGTGCTCGAGGACCCCGAAGCCACCGATCCCGAGGTCGATCCAGGAACAGGCGATCCGGCCGTCGCCGGCGAAGGCATAGGTGGTCTGCCGGAAAACCCATTGGGGCACACCGAACTCTGCGCTCAGCGGCGCCAGGTTGCGGGGGCCGGCATCCTCCAACCGGTAGAGGTTCCAGAAGCCGCTCTCGTCGGAGATGTAGTGGAGAGCCCCCTCCGGCGACCAGGCCGGCTGGAAGATCGAAACCTCGCCTCCTCCGGCGACGATCCGCGAGCTGCCGACGGACCCGTCTTCGGCGACCGTGCCAACCCAGAGCTCGGTGCCGTCCCAGGGCAGGTGGGGATGATTCCAGGCGAGCCAGCAGAGCTGGGTGCCGTCGGGCGACAGGCGGGGGTCGGAATAGAAGTCGTTGCCCTCCACGACCACGGCCTCCCGCTCACCGTCGAGGCCGAGCGAGACGATCGTGTTGACCGCTTCCCGGGAGGTGTCGGTATGGTCCTCGCGCACCGCGAAGAGGAGGTCACGGCGGCGGTCGACGATCGCATCGGCATAGCGGCGATCGACCGCCTCGGTGATCGGATGGGGATCGGCGCCCCGATCCTGCCGGTGGAGGCGCTGATCCGCGAAGTTGCTGAACCAGACCGTTCCACGGTCGGCGACGAACGCCCCGCCACCGTACTCGTGGACGCGGGTGCGCACGTTGAACCCGGGCGGCGTGACGTCGGTGATCCTGCCGTCGGCGGAACGCCGGACGACAACCATTCGACCGCCCTCGGAAGGTCGCAGCTCGGACCAGTAGAGATCCTCGCCGTCGAGGAAGACGCCCGACAGCCCGACCGTGCCCTGCACGATCAGGTCCGCCGTGATCGGCGACTTCCACGAGCCGTACGGCGCGACAGTCAGGAGTGTCCCGCCCTCGAGGTTCGGTGCAAAATCGCCGCCAGGGGCGTCGAGATCAAGGAAGCGCACGAGCAACGGAGCGCGCGGGCCTCAAGGCCCGGAAGCGAGTAGCGGAGAAGCTGACGCGGAGATCGGCGTCCCTGGCGGATGAGCCCGAAGGGTCGGCCGGCCGTCGCTCGCGACGGTCTAGCCATTTGCGGCGAACTTCGGGGGCGGGACACTCAGTTGAGCCTTTCGAAGATCATGGCCATGCCCTGGCCGCCGCCGACGCACATCGTCTCCAGGCCGATCGTCCCGTTGCGGGCTTCGAGGCCGTTCAGGATCGTGCAGAGGATCCGTGCGCCGGTCATGCCGAACGGGTGGCCGAGTGCGATCGCCCCACCGTGGGGGTTCAGCTTGTCGCTGAAGGGGTCGACGCCGAGGGCGCGTGCGGAGGGGATCACCTGGGCCGCGAAAGCCTCGTTGATCTCCAGGATGTCGACGTCGTCGATGGTCATCCCGGCGCGCTTGAGCGCGGCTCGCGAGGCTTCGATCGGGCCGAGGCCCATAAACTCCGGTTCCAGGGCGGAGACGCCGGTGGACACGATCCGGGCGATCGGCTTGATCCCCAGCTCCTTGGCCTTGGTGTCCGACATCACGACGACGGCGGCCGCGCCGTCGTTGAGCGGGCAACTGTTGCCGGCGGTGACCCTGCCGCCCTCCTTGAAGGCGGGCTGGAGCTGAGCCAGGGCCTCCAGGTTGGTCCCCGGCCGAGGGCTGTCGTCCTTGCTGAAAGTCTCTCCGTTGGGAAGCGGCACCGGGATGATCTCGCGGTCGAAGAAGCCGTCGTCGCGCGCCTTGACGGCGGCGTCCTGGCTCTTGACGGCGTACCGGTCCATCTCCTCGCGGCTGATCTTCTCGCGCTCGGCGACGTTCTCGGCGGTCTTCCCCATCGAGATGTAGATGTCGGGGAACTCCTCGCTGTTGCCGGGCACAAGCCTCGAGTTGAAGCTGTCGGGCGGGTCGGGGTAACCGCTGCCATAGCGGGACACGCACTCGACACCTGCGCTGACGAAGACGTCGCCTTCGCCGGCGCGGATCGCGTGGGCGGCCATCCGCGTCGTCATCAAGGAGGAGGAGCAGTAGCGGTTGACGGTGACGCCGGGAACGTCGAGCCGGGCCAGGATGCTGATGACGCGGCCGATGTTGTGGCCCTGCTCCCCGCCCGGCAGCCCGCAGCCGCAGATGACGTCCTCGATCTGGGAGTGGTCGAGCTGGGGCACCTTGTCGACGACCTTGCCGAGCACGTAGGCGGCCAGGTCATCGGGCCGGACGTCGACGAGGGATCCCTTCCGGGCCCGGCCGATGGGAGACCGGCCATAAGCGACGATCACTGCTTCAGTCATTTCGATTCCAGTGTATGCCGAGCCTCTGTCACAAGGACAAGGCCGTACGCAGGCTCAGCCGAGGCGGTCCCCTTCCTATCAGGGCGCTTCGCCCGCGAAGCGGACGACGATCTCAGAGCCCCAGGTGAGGGTGGCCTCGTGGACGCGGACGCGGACCAGGCCGTCGCGGACCTCGCTCGGTTTGAGCTGCGTGAGCAGCACGAGGGGTGTCGCCGGATCGTCGCTGAAATCGCTCTGCCGCCAGGTCCCGGCTGTCCAGTCATAGACCGCCACGCCGGTGTAGAGGCGCTTGTCGTAGCGGAGAACGAGGGGCCCGGTGGCCCCGGGCAGGGCGATGTCGTAGGTGTCGACGAAGCTTGTCCCGCCCTCCGGGTAGAACCCCGCCAGGCGGGGCAGCGCGACGGTTCCGAGGCGACCGACCGCCGACTCCACCTCGACGGGCATCCCGAAGGCTGCGATGACCTGCCCGCCCGGCGACGAGCCGTCCACCCGCAGGTTGGTATCGGCCGGCTTGACGAAGCCGACGATCGCAAGCTGCCCGGGGTGGCTCAGGTTGCGCCGGCCGGCCTCATCGGCGACCAGCGAGATCGCCTGGCCGGCGCTGAGGCGGATCCCCGCCGGGAGGTTGGGCGCGGCATCGCCGATCGGTGCCGGCGTGTTGTCGACCTGGGCCGCTTCCCCGGGCGCCAGGCCCTGCGACACGAACGCGGCCCGGTAGCCGCCCTCGTAGTAGGTGTAAACGAGGAGACCGCTGACAGCCACCTTCCCGGTGTTCACGATGCTGCCGGTGATCCGACCGTTGACCGAGGCCAGGTGGGCCGCCAGGCTGAGCCGGCCGGTTCCCGCGGTGGCCGAGCCGACCACCCTGACGCTGCCGTAGACGAG
>DATCPJ010000108.1:0-5549 GCA_036570145.1 Candidatus Dormiibacterota bacterium | reverse complement strand
CGATGAGCGGGTGGAGGCGGCGACGGCGGCCGTCGCCGCCGCGCTCGCGGAGCGCGATCAGCTGGCTCGCGAGCTGCGCGAGATGGACCTCGACGTGGAGGGTCATCGGGCCAAGATGAAGAGCCACGAGAAGGAGCTGATGAGCGGGCGGATCAGGAGCCCTTCCGACCTCACCAAGATGAGTGAGGAGGTCGGCCACATGAAGGCCCGGCTGGTCGAGGAGGAGGATCGTGAGTTCGAGCTGATGTCCTCTCTCGATGCGGCGGAGGCGGAGCTGGCGAGCGCCCGGCAGGAATTGGCCGACGCCCAGGCAGCGGTCGAGGCGGCGGTGCCCAAGCTCCAGGGCAGGGTGCGGGTCATCGAGGGCGAGGTCGCCGAGCTCGAGCTTCAGCGGGAGGCGGTTTGGGCCGAGGTCCCGGCGCCGCTCCAGGGCGCCTACCGGAAGATCAGCCGGATCGCCAACCCGGTCGTTGCGATGGTCAACGGGCAGTGCGAGGGCTGCCGGGTGCAGCTGACCGCCAACGAGCTCCAGGTTCTCCGCCGAGGCGAACGCTTCACCTGCCAGAACTGCAACCGGATCCTGGTCCTCAACTGAGCAAGGTCCTCCGCCTCTACACCGACGGCGCGGCGCGCGGCAACCCCGGTCCCGCGGGCCTGGGCGTCGTGATTGAGGACGACAAGGGCATGCGGCTGCGCGGCCTCTGCCGCTACATCGGGACGGCGACCAACAACGTCGCCGAGTACCTGGCCCTGATCGAGGGCCTGACCGCCGTCTCGGAATGGAAGCCGGACCGGGTCGAGGCTTACCTCGATTCCAAGCTGGTGGTCGAGCAGGTGCGCGGCAACTACCGGGTGAAGAACGCGGCGCTGGCGCCGCTCTACGCGCGGGCGATGAAGCTCATCGGGGCGCTGCCCGAGGTCGATATCCGCCACGTCGAGCGGGCGAAGAACAAAGGCGCCGACGCGCTCGCCAACCGGGCAATCGACGAGTGGAAGGGCGAGCCGGCCGGTCAGCAGACGAGGAAGTAGCTCCGCCCGAGGTCGGGACCCTTCAACGCCTGCACCGAATACGCCCCGGTCGCCAGGCTTGGTGCCTTCCAGTCGACCTGGGCCGACATCGATTCGCCCGGCTGCAGGAGGCGGATCAGCAGCGGGCAGGCGACTTGTGGTGGCGTGCGGGTCCAGACCGAGTGGCCGGCGGCGTCGAGGACCGTCAGCGACGGTCCGCCGCAGACCAGGTTGGACGGGCCGCCACAGGCCTGCGGCGAGACGTTGGTGGCGGTGACCGTGAAGGTTATCCGGCTCATGCCGGCCGGGTAGCTGCGGGCGTCGGGCGCGATCGAGTAGCCGAGACAGCCGTTCGTCGTCGCCGCCTTGTCCGCGGGGAGCGGGGGACAGGGCAGCCCGGCGCCGCCGGTGGAACCGCAGGCGGTCAGGAAAAGGATGCCGGCGGCGATCAGGAGCTTCATTTCGAAAGGTTTAACGAACGGGGCGGGCGCGGGTATCATGCAGGGCGAGTCGAGGCGGACGGGCGACCGCCGGGCGCGCTGCGCGCCAGGAGGAAAGTCCGGGCTCCGCAGAGCAGGGCGCTGGGTAACACCCAGTCGGGGCGACCCGAAGGAAAGTGCCACAGAAATTACACCGCCGATTCGGCCGGATCTCCGGAGTCGGTCGAAGGCAAGGGTGAAATGGTGAGGTAAGAGCTCACCGGCGGCCGGGTGACCGGCCGGCCAGGCAAACCCCGCTCGGAGCAAGACCAAATAGGAGGGCGTCAAGGCTGCTCGTCCAGCCCTCGGGTTAGCGGTCGCTGGAGGCGTCGGGAAACCGGCGTCCTAGACAGATGGTCGCCGGAGGCGAAAGCCTTCAACAGAACCCGGCTTACAGTCCGCCTCGGCTCACCTTCTCGCTCGGCTCCGGGGCCGGAGGGGCCACGACCGTTCTTTTTGCATGCCTGATTGGGCTCCGTGCTATACACGACCCAAGTCCCGCCCTGCAGCCACCTGCCTTCGGCGTGAGACCGCGGTCAGGGTGCTGCGTCCACCTCGTGTCACCAAGGGAGCGTTGTGTCCATGAGACTTCGGGCCCTCCTCGCCGTCGCAGTCGCAATCGTCGCGACCCTGACCGTCGCCTATGCGGACGACGCCTTCCAGGTGAAGCCAGCCAACTTCGACCCGGCGCACACCTTCCTGGTCCAATCCACCTGGCTGAGCGGGACCGGTTGCCCGACCGGCGCCAAGACCTTCGACGGGACCAGCAACGGCAGCTTCACCGATCCCGCCTGCCTGACGGGTGACAAGAGCGACAAGCAGAACCAGGGTCTCCTGCTCGTCAAGACCGGCCCGACCGGGAACTTCGCGGCAGCGACAGCGACGCTCAGCGACACCCCGAGCACCGTTACCGAGCTGGGCTACGACCTCCGCAAGAGCACCGCGGCGAACACGCCGATGGGTTCCCACTGCGGCGCCGGCGCTCCGCGCTTCAACATCCACAGCAAGGACGGCCAGACCTACTTCCTCGGCTGCAACTCGCCCGCCGGGGTCCTCCAGGCGACGAGCCAGGCCTGGATCCGGCTCCGCTGGGGCGTCGGCGTTCCGCTGCTGGCCTTCAACTCCCAGACCAACGCTCTCGTCGACATCGCGACCGTCAACGTCAAGTCGATCTCGATCGTCTTCGACGAGGGTACCGACACCGGGCCGGACTTCTTCGGAGCCGCGATCCTCGACAACATCGACGTGAACGGGACCCTGGTCGGCCAGGGGCCGGGCAACAAGGGCGACAGCGAGAAGGGCGACTAGAGCCAGAGCCGAGCACCAGTTTCGTTGAGATTCCGGCGGCCGGGCGTTCCGGTCGCCGGACCTTTCAGTCCGCCTGTTCCTGGCCGGCGGGAGCTTCTTTCCTAGAATGGCTGCCATGCCCGACGAGCTTCTCGACGCGGCGCGACGGCTGAAGCCGCAGCTCGTCGAGGACCGGCGGGTGATCCACCAGCATCCGGAGCTCGCCTACCAGGAGGTGCGGACCGCGGCGCGCGTCGCCGAGCGGCTCACTGCGATCGGGATACCCCACCGCACCGGGGTGGCCGAAACCGGCGTCATCGGGATCATCGAGGGCGCACGTCCAGGCCGCACGGTGATCCTCCGCGGCGATATGGACGCCCTCCCCATCCTCGAAGAGACACCGGTCAGCTTCAAATCCGAGACGCCGGGCGTGATGCACGCCTGCGGCCACGACTCACACACGGCGATGCTGCTCGGCGCGGCGCAGCTCCTCTTCGACCGGCGCGACCAGCTGGCCGGCACCGTGAAGCTGATGTTCCAGCCGGCCGAAGAGGGCGGCGGCGGGGCGAGGCGGATGCTCGAGGAGGGGCTGCTCGAGGGCCCGGCCGTGGACGCCGCCTTCATGATCCACGTCCACCCGGACCTGCCGATGGGGAAGGTCGGCTTCCGCTCCGGGCCCAGCATGGCGGGGATGTCGAGGTTCGAGATCGAGGTCCGCGGGCGCGGCGGGCACGCCGCCCGGCCGCACATGGCCGTCGACCCGGTCGTCATCTCGGCCCACATCGTCACCGCCCTGCAGACCCTGATCAGCCGGGAGACCGACCCCACCGCCATGGGCCTGATCACGCTCGGCAGCATCACGTCCGGCACGACCCACAACGTGATCCCGGACACCGCCCTCATCAAGGGCACGATCCGTGCTCACGACAAGCGGGTGATGGAGCACCTCCGTGCTCGCATCCCGGAGCTTGCCGGCGGCGTCGCGGCCGCGATGCGGGCCGAGGCGGAGGTGCACTGGGGGATGGCCTACCCGCCCCTGGCCACCGATGACGCGATGACGGAGCTGGCCGTGGGCGCGGCCCGGGAGCTGCTCGGCGCTCCGGCGGTCGAGGAGACGCCGATCACGATGGGTTCGGAGGATTTCGCGTTCGTCCTCGAGAAGGTCCCCGGCTCGGTGATCCGGCTCGGTGTGAAGAGCGACCAATGGGACCGCACGCTTCCCGTCCACACCGCGACCTTCGACATCGACGAGGACGCCCTCCCGATCGGCGCCGCCACGCTCGCCTCGATTGCGATCACCTACCTGGGGAGCTGAGCGCCGGACACCTCACTTCTTGCCTGCGCAAGGAATAACCCGCATCGCCGCCTCGATTTGAGTGGGCATGAGCGTAAAAGTCACCCCCAACGGCACCACCGGCAAGAAGTTCCCCAGCGTCAATGCCTTCTTCCGAACGGTGCTTGCGCTGAACACCGGCATCTACCGGCTGCTCGGCGGGCGGGGGATGGGGAAGGTGGGCATCCTGACCACGGTCGGCGCGAAGACCGGCCAGAAGCGGAGCCTCCCCCTTGCCGTGTTCGGTGCCGGTGAGGACACCTGGTGGGTGGTCGGTTCGAAGGGCGGAGCTCCCGAGCATCCCTCCTGGGTCCGCAACCTCGCCAAGAACCCCGACCAGGTGGAGCTTGAGGTCGGCGGCCGGCGCCTCCAGGTGACCCCGGAGTCGCTTCACGGCAGCGAGCGCGATGCCGCCTGGAAAACGATCGTCGAGCGCAGCCCGAACTTCGGCGACTACGAGAAGGGCACCGACCGGGAGATCCCGGTCATCCGCCTGACGCCCGCCGCCTAGCTTTCTCCCGGCGCGGCGGCGCTCGTTCGCACCACAAGGCGTCTCGGATGCGCCGCACTCCGACCACAAACTAATGTTCGCTGTCGGCGAATCCGGTACCGCATGCAGGGTGCTCGCGCTCTCCATACACAAGATGTAGAGGCAAGCTTGAAACGAGCTTTTCGGCACCCCTACATCTTGTACCTGAAGCTATTGACATGACAGTGGGGCTGTGCGTACAGTTGCGGGGAATCGTGGTGATCAGTGGGGATGAGTGGTGATTCAGAAACGCCGCACCATCCGTCGCAGCACACGTCCCAGTAAGGCCCCCGGCACGTCGTCGCAGCTTCCGCTCATCTCCGTCACCGCGGTCCAGGAAAAAGAATGAATGTTCTCCGGCTCCTCGCGCATGAAAGTGGATTCGAAGGGTCGTTTGGCGATCCCGAAACAGATGCGGGACCAGCTGCCCGACGGATCCTATATCTCCATCGGAACGGAGAAGAACCTGGCTATCTACCCCCGCGAAGAGTGGGAAGGAATGCGCGACGTCCTTCCGTCCCCCTTCCGGGCGACGGCCGAGCAGCGGGCGCTGTCCCGGGCGATGAACGCCCTGGCCATCCCCTGCGAGTTCGACCCGCAGGGACGCGTGACGCTGAGCCAGGAACAGCGCCGGCAGGCCGGGATCGATCCCGACTCGACGGTGATCGTGATCGGCAACCAGACGGTGGTGGAGATCTGGGCAGCGGACCACTGGGACAGCTACTCCGTAGGCGCGCTGGCCAACTTCACAGACAACGTTAACCGGGTGACACAGAACCGCTGAACGGTCACCGACCCGTACTTTCAAAAGAGTCAATAGAGCTCCTTCAGCCCCGTCCGGGGTCGGTCTTCATCGACGCGACCCTGGGAGGCGGAGGGCACGCCCGCGCACTGCTCGAGCGCATCCAGCCCG
>DATCPJ010000107.1:0-15129 GCA_036570145.1 Candidatus Dormiibacterota bacterium | reverse complement strand
GGCCACCTCCCCATTGCATGGGGAGGCAAGTATTGCTCCTGCGTTGGGGCACGAATCTTGCCCTTGCGGTTGGGCAGGTCTTGCTCCCCCACGGGTGGGGGAGTGCCGCAGAAGGCGGCGAGGGGCGCTCACCGATGAATGCGGAAGGATCTGGCTACGGGTAGCCGTCGGAGAACGCCCCTCCGGCCCCGCTTCGCGGGGCCACCTCCTCATTGCATGGGGAGGCAAGTATTGCTCCTGCGTCGGGGCACGAATCTTGCCCTTGCGGTTGGGCAGGTCTTGCTCCCCCACGAGTGGGGGAGTACCGCCGAAGGCGGCGAGGGGGCGCTCACCGATGAATGCGGAAGGACCTCCTCCGGGTAGCTATCGGGCACCTGCGATCGAAGCCGGCCAGGGAAAGTTCGACGAGGTGAGCGCCAGTCTGCCTACTTTGCGCCACTCGGTGGTGGATTGCTCGGGCCCCCGGCCGAGTCACGGCGGTCGGCCCAGGAGTCACGACGCCGGCGGAACTCATCGATGAGCGCGCGTTGCGGCCCGACGTTGCTCACCTCGATCTCCTCTCGTGCCGCGTCCGAAAGGGGTCCGGCGAGCTCTGCCATCTGCTCGAGGATCCTGGTTTCGAACCGGATCAGCTCCTCGTAGTGGACGATTCGCTCGAGAGCGAGGGTGGCCGGAGAGGAATCCTCCGCGGGCGGCTCATCCGGCACCCGCTCCTGCCAGCGCCGTGCACCAGCCAACGTCAGCCGTTCCGGGCTTCGTCCACTTCCTCGAACGCCAGGGCGTAGCCGCGGCGGCGCTCGCTGTGAATGTCGCAGTGGGCCTGGGCCTCGCGCAGCCGGCGCCGGAGCCGTACGACGTAGGTCCGGACCTGCTCGGAGGCCAGGCTGGGATCGTTCCATGCCCGGGCGGCGAGGGTTCGGGTGTCGAAGTACCGTCCCGGGTTCTGGAGCAGGAAACGGAGCAGCTGGTCCTCACGGCGCGTGAGGGGAACTACGTCGCCCGTCGGGCTGATGATGCCGAGATGATCGTCGAGGTCGACGGGCGCGAGCTCGGCGTGGCGTCGCTGCCAGAAGGCGAGACGGCTCCGAAGCCGGGTCATCTCGATGAGGACGACCTGCTCGTCGGCCTGGAGATCGCCACCCGTCCCGTTGCCGTGGCCGTGGCCGTTGCCGTTGCCGTTGGCGCCGGTCTTCGACCGGACCCGCTCCAGGAGCTCATCCTTGAACTCGATCAGGCGCGAGTAGATCTCGATCCAGCGCCGAGCGTCGGCGGCGCGCATCGTTCCGGGGTCCTCACCCTCGATGAGGGATGCTTCGGTGTGGGTGGCTAGAGCTTCGGTCATCTGAGATGTCCTTCAGACGTAAATTTTGCCCAGTCTTGGTGCGGGTTGGCAAATTGAATTGCGGTGTCTTTTGCGCGCGGGGTTTCTAGGTTAGGCGCAGTCGCTCGTAATTGCCGGAAAACCTGGCGGCGCGACCGCTACTTCAGCTCGGTCTCCTCGGCTTCCATGCGCCGCCGCCAAAGCTCGAGGCGCCTGCGAAAGTCGACGAGCAGCTCCTCGAGGGGCTCGAGGTTGGTCTTCCTGACCGCCTCCTTCTCGCCGGCGGTCATGCCCGCGGAGAGCTCCCGCATTGACTCCAGGATGCGTTCCTCGTACCCGATCAGCTCCTGGTAGAAGGCCGTCCAATGACGTGCCCTTTCCGGCGATACCGCCTCCGTCTCCTCTCCCTGTGGGCCCTCGGCCCGCTGATCACCATCAGCCATACGTATTGGACTCTCCCCTGATCCGCCTCGAAGACCTTGAAAAACCCTGGGCAAAAATAGCGGCACTAATTTTTGCCGATTTTGGAAGGCGACGCGTAAAGGGAACCGTTTAAACCCATACTGCGCGCAATCGAGCCAAAACGGCCGAGCGAAAATCGGCCCGGGGAGGTCTTTCGCAGGGCCACGGCATCACCGAGCAGGCCCGATAAGGGGGGACGCCCCAACGAATTAGAGGACGGTGGTGATCTGGGCGGTTGTCCGGGCTCTGCGAAGGCCTCTCCGCACCCGGCGGATGCGCCGCCCGAGCCGGCCAGGCAGGGTATCGGCTGGGTAGGTCACGAGCTTCAGCAGGTTGTCCAGCCAGGGGATCATCCGCGGTTCAACGGCGAACCCGCCACCCCGGTTACGGACAAAGTTCTCAACTCAAACTATCCACCAGGCGGAGCCAGTGATCGAGCCGGGCGCGGACGCGATCGATCTCGCCCGCGACCAGGTCGACGTCAGGGCGATAGTGGGCTTCGGCCCGATCGCCGTTCTTCCCGTCGGTGATCAGCGCCCGCATCCGCTCGAGCGCGCTCTCGTCCACGGCCAGGAGGTCGCGGTAGATGTTCATCCAGAAGATCGCCTGCTCCAGGGTGGGCGTCGCGGTTTCCACATACCACCCTTGCGCTCGGGGCCGTAAGAAGTGCAGCAACAATTATCGGAGGAGGGAAGAACGTGGGTCTGGATCGGCCACGGCCTCGGCCACCCGGTCGGCAACTCGGTCGGCCGCCCGTCCGGTCGCCACCAAGGCCCGAAAGCAGGGACATGACGGCGGATCGAGCGCGGAAAAATGTCGAGATGACGGCGGTCCGTCATTACCTGTGGGCTGGAGGCACAGACCCAAATGATGGCCAAGAAACCCAGCCGACGGCATTCCGACGGGCCCGACCTGCAGACTCAGCTGGAGTCGCTGCTGGACGAGGTCTGGCGCTGCGAGTCGACATGGCGGCTTGACGACCGGATCGCCCTGGCGGTCAAGGTCGACAAAGCCGGCGGGAACAAGGCGTCAGGCCCGGACGGTCGTTGACCGTTTGACCTCCCCCACGCTCAGTCCGCCCCCGTCCTGACGAGGACGCTGCCCGCTTCGGTTGCCGAGTGGAACCAGTGGACGGCGCTGAACCCCTCCGCGACGACGGCGTCCGCCGACCGGGGCATCCGCTCCCACTGCTCCCGGACCACGCCCGCCCCGACCTGGCGCTCGACTCGTGCCAGGTTCCGTTCGAGGCATAGCTCGAGGGGAAGGTCGAAGACGATCGCGATCGCGGGGCGCCGGTAGCGGTGGGCCAGCCAGAGCACCCGCTGCCGGTCGGCGGGCCTGACGTTGGTGGCGTCGACGACCGTCAGCCGGCCGCGACGGGCCCGGCGGGCGGCGATGAAGTAGAGGACGGCGAAGGCAGGCGCGCTCGCGCTCTGGTCGCCCGCGTCGTCGGAGACGAGCAGGCGGCACTCGTCCGAGGAGAGGATTTCGCTGGGCTTGAAGTGGGCGGCCGCGAAGGTGCTCTTCCCTGCTCCGGCGGGACCTACCAGGGCGACCAGCGATGCCGGCGGTAGGGCGATCTCCGGGCTCACGAAGGCGGGCCCGCGCGGTTCAGAACTCGGCGACCGCCGGGATCACCTTCTGGCCGATGATCTCGAGCTGTCGCAAACCCCAGACGTCCTTGACGCTGCCGATCGCGGTCTGCACGCCCAGCTTCGAAAGCTGGCGCAGCCGGCCGATCGTCTTGCCAACGTTCTCACCGTTGGCGCCGACGTCGAAATTGAACATCGAGGTCTTCTCGATCTCGTCATAGGCGCGGCCCTCGGTCTCGCAGTGGGCACGAAGGACCTCGAGCTTGCGGGGCAGCTCGGGCGTCGGAAAGAGGTTGCAGGCCTGGGCGTAGCGAGCGACGAGGCGGAGCGTCTTCCGCTCCCCCATGCCTCCGATCAGGATTGGCGGGTGGGGCCGCGTCAGGCTCTGCGGCGAGTTGAGGGGCCGCTCCAGGCGATTGTGCTTCCCAATGAACGGCGACTCGTCGCCCGCCCACATCTGGAGGCAGATCTGGAGCGTCTCCTCGAGCCTCTCGAAGCGTTCCGCCAGGGGTGGGAAAGGGATGCCGAGACCCTTCGCCTCATCTTCGTTCCAGGCCGCGCCGATGCCCAGCCAGGCCCGGCCGCCGGACAGAACGTCGAGGCTGGTGATGATCTTGGCGAGCATCCCCGGGTACCGGTAGACCGCACCGGTGACGATCGTGAGGAGCCGGGCCCTTTTTGTGTGGGCGGCCAGGTAGCCGAGCGTCGTGTAGGCCTCCAGCATCTCTCGCGTCGGCGAGCCGATGGAGCGGATCTGCCAGAGGTGATCCATCACCCCGATGAACTCGAACCCCGCCGCGTCAGCGGTCTCGGCGATCGCGGCGAGGTGCTCGCCCAGCTTGGGCGGGCCGCCCGGCCAGGTGAAGTCGGGTATCTGCAGTCCGATCTTCATTCTTTCAGTGCCCCTTGAAGGCCTCCTCGAGCCATTCGGCGACCACCGTCGGCACCACCTTAGCGTCGATCAAGAGCGACCTGCCCCGGTCGCCGGCCAGCCATCGGGTCGCCGGCGCCAGGTCCTCGGGACTCCGGACCGTGAGGCCCTCCAGGCCGCAACCCCGCGCGATGGCGGCGAAGTCGGTGTCCGGGAAGCGGACGATGTCGGTCGGCCGGTGCAGCGTTGCGAAGTGGTGGACCTCGGCTCCGTACGCCGCGTCGTTGTAGACGACGATCAGGAGATTGAGGCCGAGCCTGGCCACGGTCTCCAGCTCGGGCAGCGACATCAGCAGTCCGCCATCGCCCAGGGCCGCGACGGTCAACCGATCGGGCCGCGCCACAGCAGTGCCGATCGCCGTGGCGAGGCCGAGCCCGATCGACTGGAAGGACTGGGTGAAGATGAAGCCGCGGTCCGCGGCGATTGCCAGGTACATCGGCGCCCAGCCCATGAAGTGGCCGGAGTCGACGACCAGAGTTCGGTCGGACGGGAGCAGCTCGTCGAGCGCGATCGAGAGCGTCCGGGGATCGATCTGATCCGGCGCTGCGGCCTCCTCGTAGGGCTGCTGCGACCACCCGCTGCGGACGATTCGCTCGGCAAGCTCCCCCGACCGCCAGCCTCCGGCGGGGTGGTTGCGGCCGGCGAGCTCGGCGGCCAGGGCACGGGCGGTAAGCGTCGCATCGCCGACGATCCCGGCGTGAGCATGGAGGTGGCCGCCGATGGCGTCGGGATCGAGGTCGACCTGCACCACGACCGCTTCCGGCCCGACCAGATGGCCGTGCCGGGTCGACCACATGTTGAGGGTCGCGCCGAAGGACAGGAGGAGGTCGGCCCCGGCGATCAGCTCCGCCGCGAGCGGGGTTGCGAAGCCGCCCGTGATGCCAAGCGACCAGGGATTGCCCGAGAAAAGCCCGCCGGCCACCGCCGATGTGGCGAGAAGAGCGCCGGTGGCGTCGGCGAGCTCCTCGATCGCCGTCCTCGCCCCCGCTCCGAGCGCGCCGCGCCCGCCGAAGATGATCGGCCGGCGCGCCTTCGCCAGGAGGTCAGCGACCTCGCTGACAGCTGCCGGCTGCGGCTCCGGCGGCAGCCCGGCGACGTATGCCGGGGGCGGGGGCCCGGCGGGACAATCGGCCGCCTGGATGTCGAGCGGAAGCATCAGCACCACCGGGCGGCGCTCGTCCCGGGCTCGCTGCAGAGCGAGGGCCGCGTCGCCGAGCGCTGTTTCCGGCTTGCCCAGGCGTGCCACCACGGCGCCCACCGAGGTGACCAGACCCTCCTGGTCGATCCGGAAGTTGGAGCGGGTTGCGGCGGCGGCGGTTTCGGCGGCGAGCAGGAGCAGCGGGGTCCGGCTCTTGGCCGCCTCCGTCAGCCCGGTCATCGTGTTGGTGAGGCCTGGGCCCTGGTGCACCGAGCAGGCTGCCACCTCACCGCTGACGCGGCCGTAAGCGTCGGCCATCGTGATCGCTCCGCCCTCGTGGCGCGAGGCGGTGAAAGCCGCGCCGGCCTCGACCATCGCCAGCGTGAAGTCGAAGTTCCCGCTCCCGATCAGCCCGAAGACCTGGCGGACCCCCCGCTCCACGAGCAGCCTTCCGACCGCCTCGGCGACCTTCACCGGAGCGAGCCCGTCAGCGCGCCACGAGGGCGAGGACGCGGGCCGGGCTCCCTGAACCGCCGACGATCGGAAGCGGGCCGGCAATCAGCACCGAGCCGGTCACCGGCAGCCGCTCCAGGTTGGCGAGCTGGGTGAGGCCGAACTTGCCCGCGCCGAGCATGAAGGCGTGGCAGGGAAAGGGAGGATCGAAGCCGTGGGCGGCGCCGGCGTCGGTGCCGACGGTCTCCACCCCGATGCCGAGGATGGGCGACGACTGGGCCAGCCAGCGGGCGCACTCGGGTGCCAGGCCGGGCGTGTGCGGCCCGGTCTCGTTCGCGTTGAGGAAGCTGCCGGCGTCGCCGGCGCGGCTGGCCCATCCGGTCCGGTAGAGCAGCCAGCCACCGTCGGGGAGTGGGCCGTGCTCCGTCTGCCAGGCCTCGACGTGCTCGACCGTCAGCAGGAAGTCGGGGTCCTCGGCGCACTCCCGGCTCTTGTCGATGACGACGGCCGGTGCGACCAGCTGGCGGGCGGGGACCTGGGCCACGTCGAGGCCCTCCCGGCCCGTCACCCAGTGAACCGGTGCGTCGAAATGGGTACCGACGTGCTCGCCGGTCGAGATGTCGTTCCAGTACCAGGCGGGACCGCGCTCGTCGTAACGGCTGACCTCCGCGAGCGAGAAGTGCCGGGTGTTGGCGAAGGGGGGCGGCAGCTGGATCACCGGCGTGGCCTCCGAAAGCGGTGCCGTGAGGTCGATCACCTCGACGGTGCCACCCGCTATGCCGCTCACGAGATCGCTCAGCACCGTCATCCGCTTTCTCCTTTCCCCGGCTCGGCTGCGCCACCCGAGGTGGCCCGGGCCCGATCTTACCGCCGCACCGAGCGCGGAGGATGTGCGGTATCTTCGCGACCTGAATCAATGAAACGGGTCTTCATCGTTCACGGGTGGGGAGATGGGCCCGGCGACCACTGGATACCCTGGTTGAAAGAGCAGCTGGAGCGGGACGGGCTCTCGGTCACGGCTCCGGCCATGCCCAACACCGCCATGCCGGCGATCGGGGAGTGGGTTTCCCACCTCAACCGGGAGGTCGGCGAGGCCGGCGCCGACACCTACTACGTGGGCCACAGCATCGGCTGCCAGGCCATCCTCCGACACCTGGAGCAGCTGCCCGCCGGCACCGTTGTGCGCGGAGCGGCCTTGGTGGCGCCCTGGTTCGTTCTCGCCAACCTTTCCGCCGAGGAGGAGGAGATTGCGCGGCCCTGGATCGAGACCCCGATCGACTCGGAAAAGATCAGGGAGCGGCTGCCAGACCTCAGCGCGTTCTTCTCCACCGACGACCCCTGGGTTTCGCTCGACAACCTGCCGTTGTTCGAGCAAAGGCTCGGCGCGCGCACGCAGCTCCTGGAAGGCCGGAAGCACATCGGGGTCGAGTCCGGGATGACAACCTTCCCCGAATTGCTCGCGACCGCTCGGAGCTCGTCGAGGTAGGAAAACGAAGAGGCGGCGGGCACTCGGTCCCGCCGCCTCTTTCTAAAAGAACCGAACCTATCGACGCGCTTCCGCGAACTCCTCGTTCGTCTCGTGGACGGCGCCGATCTGCGCCATCACGTGTGGAGATCGCGCTCTGACGATGAAATACCAGATGAAGCCGACGATCATCCAGGCGACGAAGATGGCCGGCCAGAGCTCTCCCGGCCAGGGAGCGGGTTGGTTATCCGGAAGGACGCTGCTGTAGTAGACGTAGAGCATCACCGCAGTTCCGATTATCCCGACTATCAGCGGCGCTATGAACGACTCGCCGCGCCGGTAGAGGTAGAGGGGGGCCGCGATCGCCACGAGCAGGTAAGCGAGCATGAAGCCGAAGGTGGCCGTGGTCCCCATCCAGTTGATCACGTCGATCGGCGTGTGGCCGAGAAGGATGATCACAAACGGACCGAGCAGCATCAGCGGCACGACGAGGTAGATGCCGATGTGCGGCGTCTGGTTGGTCTCATGTGAGCGCCCGGCGGAGCCGTGGATCATGCCGTCCTGGCCCATCTGGTAGAGGATCCGGGAGCCGGCATTGATGCAGGCCAGCGTGCAGGCGAAGTTGCTGGCCGTGATGCCGAGGTTCATCGCGAAGCCGATCCACGACACCCCCATCAGCCCGGCGAGGTCGAAGAGCGGAGCCGGGGCTTTGTCGAGCCCGATCTTGGCGCCCTCGAACCCGGTGGTCTGGGCCAGGGTGCCGACGATGTAGAACACCCCGACCAGGACGGCGCTGATGATCACCGACCTAGGTACCGAACGGTAGGGGTTCTTCGCCTCGAGCCCGAGCGATGCCGCGCTCTCGAAGCCCACGAAGGCGAAGATCGCGATAACGATGCCGGGACCGATCCCGGCGCTCGGCATGCCCTTGAGGGCCAAGGCGTCAGCCGAGATGCCCTTCCGCGCGAAGACGATCACGAAGAGGACGAGGATGATCGTCATCGAAATCGCTTCCAGCACGAGCGACACGCGGGCCGACAGCCCAATGTCGCGGTAGGCGAACCAGGTCGCGACAGCGACGTCGATAGCGATCATAAGCAGTACGGCGATGGTGCTCCCGCCGGGCAGCCCGATCTGGGTCAGGAAGGCGCCGAGGTAGATCGCCACGCCACAGGTGGTGGCCATCGCGGTGAAGACGTAGCCGAGGACCAGTGCCCAGCCGGAGGCAAACCCGCCGGCGGGACCCAGCGCCTTGGTGTTGTAGACGTAGAACGAGCCCGCCGACGCGAACCGGCGGGCAAAGATGCTGACCGAGTAGCCGATCAGCACCAGGGAAACGGTCGCGATCACGAAGGTCAGCCAGGCGCCGTTCCCGGCGTAGATGAAGGCGATCGCCGGCAGCACCGAGACGGCGGCGCTCGGCGCCGCGTTGGCCACCGATTGGGTGAGCACCTCAGGCATCGAGAGGATGTTTCTGCGCAGCCCTGCCCCACCGCCCGAGGGGGCGGATGGCGGGCCTGCAGACCCCGCTGGATTGGCGACGTCGGTCATTTACGATCCCCCTCTAGTGGCCGTTGTGGTGGGCGTGGTGCGCCGAGTGTGAAGGCGCCACGTCCAATGACGGGTTCCCATCGAAGAAGCCGTGTGGCAGGAGGTGGAACCCGATGTACTTCACGGGCATCACCGGCCATTCCTCGGGCCGCACCGCGTGGTGCGCGCCCATCGTGTACCAGAGGACCACGTCCTCGTCCTCCAGCTTGCTGTCGCTCTTCACGAACTCCGGCAGGCCGGTGCCTCCCGCGTGCTGGTTGGGATAGTCGCCCGCGGCGAACATCTCGGCGGGGTCGTACTTGGTAACCCACAGGTGCTTGGTCGTGAACTGCGCACGCTGGATCGCGTAGGCGTCGGGCTGGTAGAAGGGAAGCACGTTGTCGCCCGGCATCAGCTTGTAGGCGACCGGCTCGCCGACACCGTTCCGCTTGCCATCGTTGGCGATCTTCCAGTAGCGGGCCGCCAGCGGGTTGATGATGCTCTGGGCCTCGGACTCGCGCTTGAAAGGGGTCTGCTTCACGATCCAGGCGTTGCCGTGCGGGTTGTCCGGCCCCGGCGGGAGACCCTCGCTGTCGCACTCATAGACGGTGTTCTTGAGGCCGTCCACCATCATGTCGAGGCGGACGCTGAAGAAGTGCTGGTGGTGGGGGCCGTAGACGCCTGGCGCGACCAGCGCGCCGTGCTTGGGGGTCTCGCCCTCGGCTATCGCGCCGTTGGACATGACGCCGGTCATCTTTATCTCGTAGCCGATGCCGCCGTCCTGGTAGAAGTACCAGTAGTAGCCGTACTCGTAGTTGCCGATCGTGGCAACCGTCGAGAGCACGAGCCGGCGCGAGCGGCGGACCTCCGTCTCACCGGTCCGGAAGTCCTGGTGCTTCCAGAGCATCCCGAAGTCTTCCTCGTGGAGACAGATCGCGTTCTTGATCGGCAGCGAGCCGCCGTCGTTGTCGTTGACGATGCCGTCGAAGTAGCGGATCTCGCCGAGGCAGTCGCAGCCGAGCTCCAGGCTGTTGGTCATCATCCCGACGCCGTACTCGCCCATGTCGAACACGTTCTTGCGGTAGTGGTTTGGCGCGGGGTCGCCGTAGGGGATGAACATCTCGGCCAGGGAGGCCCGATAGAGGATCGGTCGCACCTGGCCCCGGTCGTTGTAGGTGACGGTGTAGACGACCATCCCCTCTCGAGGATTGAAGCCGAACCGGAAGTTCCATTTCTGCCAGCTGACCTGGTTGCCGGCGACCTGGAAGCTGGTGCCTTCCGGCTGCGTTATGTCGAGCGGCTTGAGGTCCTTGCGCACGCCGTCCGGGAAGTAGGGCACGTTGTTGGGGTCCGCGATCTGGTCCGCGGCATAGTTGGCCTTCTTCGTCGGGATCGGTACCACGCCGTGGTCCTCGACCTCGACGACCTCCATCCGGTCGAGGTCGAACTTGACGATCAGGCCCTCGATGGGTCGCGCGTAGACGTGCTCGCCCGGTCCGGGCCGGATCCAGGTCAGCGGCCGGCAGAAGCGGCCCTTGCCGGCGGCATCATCGTCCGAGTAGTAGCCGGCCGACCAGGCGTCGGTGATCGCCATGTCGAAGTCGGTCACCCCGCGCTTGCGCAGCGCCGCCTGCCACCGGGCATCCTTGCGGACGACCTCGTCCACGGCCATGAACTCCTCGAGCATGATCGAGGCCTGGACGCCCTTGACCTCCTCCCAGCGGACGACCTTCTCCTGGGTGAGCGAAACCACCGCCTCGATGGTCTTGCGGTTGGGACGGTCGCGGAGCACAAGGAACGCCTGGCGGTCGACCTGGGACCCGTTGCCGGGCTTCCAGGCGAGCACGTCCTTCTTGGCCGGCTCGTTCAACATCACGTAGACGAAACGATGGCCGGCGTCGAGGCCCCGCTCCTTCTTGAGGATCGCCGAAGCCGCCTGGACCTCTTCGGCCGTCAGCGGGTCGAGCGGGTGCCTCGTCGTCACGACCGCTGGTTCTACGGTCTGCATATCTACCTCCAGATCGCCGGGGCTCCTCATGAAATCGATTTCTCTGGAAAGCCGCGCCAGCCCCCTGGAGCGCGGTACCCGCTCAAAAGTAGTTCGCCCCCCACCCTGTGTCAATTCCGGCGTTGTCACGGAAAATAGGCAGCTGAGTTGGTGCGGAGCGGATTGCCGTCAGATCAGCCGGTCCGGTTGCCGGATGTCCCCCTGGAGCTTCGCTGGCGGCTGCCGCCAGAGCGCTGGGACCTGGCCGGCGGAATCCTGACCATCGAAGCCGGCGCGCGCACCGATCAATTCGTCGATCCGGCCGGGACGGCGCCGGTACGGAGCGCCCCGCACCTGCTGGCCGAGTCGACCGGAGATTTCCTGCTGAGCGCCCGGGTGACCGTCGACTTCCGTGCCCGCTTCGATGCCGGGGCGCTCTTCCTTTATATGGACGAGGACACCTGGGCGAAGCTCTGCTTCGAATACGCGCCGCTCAACCGGCCGACGGTTGTGTCGGTCGTGACGAGGGGACTGTCCGACGACTGCAACTCGTACCCGGTGGACGGCAATTCGACCTGGCTCCGGGCTGCCCGGCGCGGTGGCGCCTTCGCCTTCCACTCCTCCACCGACGGCGAAAGCTGGCAGCTGGTCCGGCACTTCGCTTTGGGGCCGGTCGACAAGATCGCCATCGGCTTCCTGGTCCAGTCGCCGGAGGGGGACGGCTGCAGGGCGACCTTCGACTCGATCCACCTCCGCCAGGAGACCCTCCGCGACCTGCGCGGCGGCGAGTGATGGCATCGGTTCGCCCTGCCCCTGGAGAGGTTGCAGCGAGCACCTGACCGGTTCGGCAAGCGATCCCCTTGTCGGGAGGCATCGGATGGAGTTACCGACATAGCCCTCCGAGACGACATGACGGACGCGGTCGTGAACTTCACGATCATCGTGACGGCCGACAGTATCAAGGACGACGTGACGCAGTTCTTCGCCGGAGGGAAGATCAAGAACCAGGGCGAGGAGAACTCGCTCCTCGCCAAGCTCGACGCTGCCGCAAGCCGCCGGGCGGCCGGCGACTGCAACGCCGCCGCCAACATCTACCAGGCGTTCATCAACGAGCTGAACGCCCAGAAGGGGAAGGGCGTGGATCCGGCTGCCGCAGCGATCATGATCGCTGACGCGCAGTACCTGATCGCGCACTGCCCGTAACCATCTGACCCGGTTCGGCCGAGGGCCTGGCGGTCTCTGCCGGGCCCTCGGGCTCGGTTCAATCGATCCCCGCTGCATTGCCCGTATACGAGAGGTCTCCAGCAAAAGGGTGGCGATCCAACGGGAACATGACACGCGCGGAAGGCCCGGGTGACGGTATTCGAGGTCAACATCTAATTCCGTGAGTGTTGCGACCGAGCCGGGCGCAGGCCCGCTCTGGACGCGACCGAACGGCGGCCTTGTCCTGGCGGGTGTCGCCGGTGCTGCCTTCGCGCTGTTCACGATCTGGCTCGCGCTCGGCATCGGAGGGCTCCGAACGACCGTGGCGGTCGACGACATCGGTGAAGCCGTCGCGGCCGCAGTGGCCGCCGTGGCGTGCGCGATCGCCGCCCGAAGGGCCTCCAACCGGAACCGTCTCGCCTGGAGCCTTCTCTCCTCGGCTGCCCTGAGCTGGACCGCCGGTGAGGTTGCCTGGTCGATCTACGAAGTCGGCTTCGGCGACGCCGTCCCCTTCCCGTCACCTGCCGACCTCGGCTTTCTCCTTGCCGTACCCCTCGGGATCGCCGGCCTGTTGGCGCTTCCCCTCGCCCCGGCCCGCGCGGCCACGCGAGCCAGGTCGATCGTCGACAGCGCCATCGTCGCCCTGTCGCTCCTGTTCGTCTGCTGGGCATTCGTTTTGGGACCCATCTTCGGAGCGGGGAGCTCGGGTCCGATCGCGCAGCTGATCGGCCTGGCCTATCCGGTGGGAGACGTCCTGACGGCGTCGGTGGTCATCATCATCGCGAGCCGGGCGTCCGGTCCCGAGCGAGCGCGTTTCATGCTCCTGCTGGGTGGCTTCCTCGCCATCGCGGTGGCCGACAGCGCCTTCGCCTATCTCACCGGCCTGGGCATCTACACCGAGCGGGGGAGCCTACTCGACGCCGCCTGGGTGGCCGGGTTCCTGTTGATCGCCCTGGCCGCGCTCCGGCCGGCTGCCGACTCCTCAACCGCCGAGGAGGGGCCGATCAAGTCATGGCAGGTTGCCCTACCCGGGATGGCTTTTGCGGCTGCCACAGCCAGCGCCTTCGTGCTCGCCGCCACCGGCCGGCCGCTGGCAACCAGCCTGACCGTCCTCGCGGCCAGTCTCGGGCTGCTGCTGGTTTGCAGTCACCTGCTCTCGCTGGCGGACGCCGCGCACCTTCTCAGCGTCAACCGCCTTGCCGAGGCGATGCTGCAGAGGCTGGACCTGTCGTCCGACGGCGTTCCGCTTTCGGCCTTCTCGAGCGACGCGGAAGGCTCTCTGCTCGATCGCCTGCAGAGATTGGATGACCGAGAAGTGCCCCTGGGGGCATCAGTGCCGGAGCAAGGCATCGCCAGCGAGGCGCTGCACCGCTGGGTGAAGCAGTCGGAGATCGACGGCGGCCGCCATCGTCCGTTGACCAGCACCGACGAGACCCTGCGCATCGCCGAGCTCGAACGGGAGGTCGGAGAGCTGCGGCGGGTCAACGGCATTCTCCAGAAGGTGGCCGGCTTCTCACAGCCGAGCCCGACAGCCGACACCACCGCATAACAACGACGGAGAGGTGACGGTGGCGCGATCGACTGCCGCCCCCAGATCGCCGCGGTGCCGGCATCGCGATGACGGTCGTCGACGCCAGTCTGATGACCATGAACTTGAAAAGCCTTCGGGAGTTGGTAGAGACCGGCCGGGTTGATGGGAAGGCCGCCGACCAGGCTGCGCCCCAGCAGAGCATGAGGGTGTCGGGCGGCATGTTCGGCCCGGACCGCGCCATCAAGGAGCGGTTTTCCTTCTATGGGAAGTCCTCCTTCTCGATCAGCTATCCGGGGCCACGCTCGCCACAGTCCTGAAAACAGATGCCAGAGGCGGCAGAAACCCTCGGCGAGGGAGCAGCCTCAGGAAGCTTCCCGCATTCTCTTTAGGCCGGTGGAGGCTTCAGGTCGAGCTCGAACTCGGAGCCGGCAGACCGGAAGGCCGCGGCCCAGTCGGACTGACGCGGGCAGCGAGCGTCAGCGGGTCGCGGGTTCGAGTCCTCGCGAGTGGCCCGCGAGTGGCCCGCGGTGGACTGAACCACCTACCGCCACGTCAGCCGGGGCTGTGCGGGCAGCCTACCGGACGAACGTCGACGCGGGGCGCCGTCCAACCAGGGTGAGAAAAAGACAGCCGTCCCCTCATAGGCGACGGCTGTCGAGATCGGGCGCTGCCTGTATCCCGTGATCGGGGGCACAATCGCGCCGGTTCCTACCTGTTAGGGCGACTCACTGAATTGGCTAGAGAAGATGCCGGAGCCGTCACTGGTGGTGACGCCATTCTCGAAGAAGCAGCCTCCGCCGAAGGACAGCCCGACCGTCTGCACATTCTGGCTCGCTGTGATGAAGGCCGCGGTAACCTCTGGACTGAAGTTGGCCTCGTGGCCGTTCCAATCCGACCACTGACTCGGGTCGAGACTCGCGATGATCGTTCCGCTGACGTCATTGGTAAGCGTCAGCGAGGCCGGGTTCGACCACCAGAACTGCGTGAAGAAGCCGGTTGTACCGGCTGCCTGCGGAGACGTGAAGTACAGCCGCACGCTTTGGTTATCCGGGAGGCAGCCGCCATTGTTCTGGTCCTGGAAGACAGCGTCAGGGCTCATTCCAGTGACGCTGACCCTGTCGCTCAACGTCTTACCGCTGAGATCGCCGGTCAGGCTCTTGTCATTGGTGGTCAGCAGGGCGGTGTAGGTGTCGGCCAGAAACTGGAACGACACCGTGCCACCCGAGATGGTCGCTGGGCTGGAGCCGGGCGACACTCGCGGCGCGAGCGCTTGGCCCGACGGGTTGTAGTCATACACCGTCCAAGAGGTGGCGCCGGCCGACGTGGCGATTGCCGTACCGCTTCGTGGCCCTCGTGGCCTCATGTTTTGCCGTCATCGGGCTCAGTGGAAGCGGCTCGCCGGTTGAAGTGGAGCATCCGCGACCTGGAGACAAAGGTCGCATCGGGCGAGGTGAGGTCGGTGCCCGTCGGCACTGGCATCGGGATGGCGACGATCCCGCTGGAGGAGGTTGAGAGG
>DATCPJ010000106.1:0-1701 GCA_036570145.1 Candidatus Dormiibacterota bacterium | reverse complement strand
CCCGCCGCTGACGCGGACCGGCGCGCCGTCGGGGCCGAGCTCGACCTCGATCGCCAGCGGCGGATCGCAGAGCCGCGTCACGACTTGCGAGCCGCCTTGATGCCGTGCCGCTCGTCGGCGTGGCGGGTCGCGGCGGCCGCTTGGCGATTGAGGGTCGCGACCTTGGCCAGGCGTGGGCTGCAGTCGAAGTCGCCCAGGTTGCGGCTCAGGGTGGCGCCGATCGTCGCCGGCTGGGGAGCCTCACGGAGGAGGTGGGGAGGAGCGGCCGGAGCGGCTCCGACGGGGTCCCAGCGGAAGCGCTGGGCGGGGATGGGAGAGGAGGGGAGGGCCGGCTCGGGATGAAGGGCGACGCCGGCGCCGTGACGTTCCTGGAGCCGCTCCAGCGCCGCCTTCACCTCCTCCCCCGAGCCGTCGCCACGAACCCAGAGCCGGAGCTGGCGGCGCCCGGCCGGCTCCAGCAGCGGCAGCTCGATCTCCATCCGGGTCACCGGCTCGGCGGGCTGCCACTGGCGAAGCCAGGAGCCGACCAGGCCGAACAGCTCGGCGCCGCTGCTGAGCGGGTGGCGGAGGAGGGATTCATGCTCCTCTGAGTCGAGCATCACCCGGATCCGCTTGGCCCCGGCGCCGCGGAGCCCCAGCTCGAGGGCGAGCTCGTCGCAGAGGGCGCGCCCGACGAAGAGCAGCGCCTCGCGTTCCTCCAGCGGAGGCTCGAACTGGCGGTGGGCGGAGGTCGAGCGGGGCGGGACCCAGGCGGTGAGGTGGTCGGGTTCATCGCCTCGCGCACGAAGCGCCGCCGCCCGGCCCTCCCGGCCGAGCTGTGACTCCAGCTGGCGGGGTCCGATCCGGGCGACGTCCGCCAGCGTACGCAGGCCGAGCAGCTCCAGCCGCTCCGCCTGCCAGGGCTCCAGGTCCAGCTCGGCGACCGGCAGTGGAGCGAGGAAGCCGGGGGCGGCGTCGACGCCGAGCAGCCGGCCGGGCCGCGCACGCGCCGCCGCCACTCGAGCGCAGAACGGTCCCGGCGCCAGGCCCAACCGCGGCTCGGCGCCGGTGGCGTCGCGCAGCCGGCGCCGCATCTCGCGCAGCGCCAGGGTCTCCTGCACGACCCCTTCGAGGTCGATCCAGGCGACGCCTTCGACCCGTACCTCGACCACCGGGGAGAGGTCGTAGAGAGCGGTCGCGATCCGCTCCGCCAGCCGCGCCGCGCCGGCCGGGTCGGGCTCCAGCAATTCGGCGTCGGGGCAGAGCTGCTGGGCCTGCCGCTGGCTCATCCCCTGACGCACCCCGGCCTCGACCGCCTCCGGCGAGGCGCAGACGACGATTTCGCGCCAGGCGGCGACGATCACCGGCCGGCTGTAGAGGTCGGGACGAAGCGCGAGCTGGAGGTGGGGGACTAGACCACAGCAGACTCGCGCTCGGTCCATCCTTGTTCCACCTCAGCCAGCCTTGTTTCCGGATACAGCCCCGCACCGAGCGGGTAGTTGATCTCGATCTCCGCCACTCGCCCTGGGAGCGAGACCTTGTTCTTGATGCAGGTGATCCGCGCCCGCAGGCCCACCAGTTCGCTCCGCTCGAACTTCCAGGTCGTCCGTTCGACCGCCAGGCTGAGGCTCGAGGCGTGGGCCAGCGACCGCGGCGCCTCCTCGACCAGGGCGACGACCAGCGCGCCGGAGCGCTCGGCGGCGGCCGCCAGCAGCGGCAGCC
>DATCPJ010000105.1:0-7475 GCA_036570145.1 Candidatus Dormiibacterota bacterium | reverse complement strand
CCAGGCTCTCGTGCTCAGCTGCAGGCTGAAGCGCGTGTCAGGGTCGTTGAGGTCGTACCCCGTGATGTCGCGGATCTGCTGGAGACGGTACTTGAGCGTGCTGCGGTGCACGAAGATGGCCGCGCTGGTGCGTTCGTAGCTTCCACCACATTCCAGGTAGTGGGTCAGGGTCCGGACCAATTCGCTGTTTCTCTGCGCGTCGTGGTCGATGAGCTTGCCGAGGCGGTCGCGGACGAAGCGTTCCACGTCCCCGAGATCCTCAATGCCGGAAAGCAATCGATACACGCCGAGGTCGTCGAAGCTCGACGCCTGGTCGATTCCCGCGGAGCGCTCCATGCGAAGTGCGAGCTGCGCCTCGTGATGGGATCGCGCGAACTCGGACGGCCTGCCGCAATGGCCTCCGATGCCAACCCGGCAGCGGCCCCCGCCGAGCTCGCGCAGGATGGCCTGGCGGAAGTCCTCCCAGGGCACGTCGCGATTGGCGAGGATGACCACGGTGCCCTTGCGAGCGACGATCAGGGTCCCGAGCGACAGGTCTCGGGCAGCACGGCGCACCGCCTGGAAGAAGGTGTCGTCGGCCCTCGTCGTGCCGTTGCTCTCCGCAATGACGACGCGGTGAGGGCGGCCGAGATCGTAACCGAGGCCCTGGGCCCGGCTCTCGACCGTCTCGTCATCCGTGCCGTCGAGGAGCGCGTCGACAAGGTCCCGCTTCAGTCGCAGCTCCGCCTCGGCGAGGCTGCGCAGCCGCGCCAGCTCAAGCGCGAGGATGGTCGCCCCGTGCTCGAGCGCGACCAGCTCGTGGTTGCCCGCGGCGCCCGTCGGGTCGATCAGTGAGAGGACGCCGAGCAGGTCGCCGCGGGGACGCGCGAGGGCAACCAGCCGGCCGCCGTCGCGCGTCGGGCGCCCCTCGCGGATGAGCCGGCGCAAGAGCTTCTCGCGCTCTGGCGCGGGGGCTTTGGGATAGGGGTCGGGTTCGCCCGGTCCCGCCCAGGCGCGCAGGTTTCCGTACCGGTCCTCGATTGCGACCGGGAAGCCGGTCAGCTCGTGGATCGCCAGGGCCAGTCCTTCCTGGCCCTGGTCACGGACGGCGACCTCAGTGAGCCGGTTGTGGATCTCCATGCTGCGCCGGAGAGCGGCCAGGGTGGCCTCCAGGGAAGCGTTCAGCGCCGCCAGCTGCTCGGCCGCGGACCGCTCGGACGCGTGGAGGCGGGCGATGGCGAGGGCCGCACCCGTCTGCTGGGCAAGCACCTGGAGGAAGGAGCGCGCCTCCTTCGAGGGTTCGGCGGCCGCGCCGGCGACGAGGAATCCGCGACGCCTGCCACCGCCGAGAGCGAACGCCCACGCCCAAGCGTCACCGGGGATCTCGACCTCTCCACCGACGTTGTCCAGGCCCTGAAGCTGTGCTTCCAGCCCGGCTCGGAGTGCGGCGTCGGTGCAGGGCTCCTCCACCGCGACCCACCCGGCGCCGGCGACATAGATGGCGCGGGGTCGAGCAGGAGCGAAGGAGGGGATCGAGGACAGGGCGAGCCGGCTGATCTGGTCCTGGTCCTCGCTCTCGGTCATCAGCATCGAGAGCACAAGGAGTGAGCGCAGATTGGACAGGTGCTCCCGCCAAACTCTGTCCGAGGAGCCCGCCGGCAGGCCGGACGCAACGGTCATGAATGGGCGGCGAGGAACTCGTCCGGCTCCAGGTAGTCCGGATTCTCGACGATCGCCCCCCTGACAAGAAGCTTGGGGTGGGTTTTCACCAAGTCGACGATCATCTCGCCGCTTAAGCGCCCGATGTCGTACAGGCAGAGGACGACCTGGGGATAGAGGGGCAGGAAGCGATTGAGCCTCGACTCGTACACGATCAGCTGGTTCACCACGCCGGGCGCGTCGCGAAGCGCCCAGGTCGTGTCGCCCACCGATCGCACAAACGAGAAGCCTTCGGCGCCGAGCGCGGAGCTCACGATATCGTCCCAAAAGTCCAGCATGAGGTCGGGCACGAAGGCTCCCGTGCGAAGGTAAACGCGTTCGACGGGGAGAACCTCCAGCTGGTGCTCCACCATCGTGCGCCCCTCGCCCAGGTCGGCCCAAAGATCCCCGACCACGGCGTCAAGATCGCTCGCGTCGATGACGCAGATGCACTTGTCCCCGGCCGTGAGCCCGGCGCGGAGGAACGGGAGAAGTACGTCGTCCCGTTCGGCGAGCCCGTCGTAGAAGGCGCAGAGGTGGTCCCCTGCGGCGACCTGCAGGCCCGGGATTCCGAAATCGACCGTCAGTGACATGGGCGTCACCTCCCCAAAGTGAACGCAAATATATACCCGCTGGGGGCGGCTGGTCACGTCCCATCAGGACCACGATGAGCCAGTTATTCGTCCGTTTGGGACTAGGCGAGCCCGGTCCGCAAGCCCGCGGCTCTCCTAGTCGGCGGGATCGCGGAAAGGCGCGATCAGGCCCCGACGGTTTCGTAGCAAGCGGTGAGGTAGGCGGCGCTTCGGGTGGAGCCGACCAGGCCCGGTCCCATCTTGTTCATCATGTAGGCGACGGTCATCCGGCGCTCCAGATCGTTGACCACCAGCGAGCCACCCCAACCGCCCCAGAAGCAGCGGCGACCCTGCGGGATGTAGGGCACCGTGTCGAGTTGCGGCAGGGCGTAGCCGATCCCAAACCGGAGCGGAACACCGAGGACCAGGTCGACGCCGTTGGACTGCTCCTCGAAGATGGTCTCGATCGTCTTGGGCGAGAGCAGCCGAACCCCATCGACTTCGCCGCCATTCGTTATCACCGATTGGATCCGGGCAACCGAGCGAGCATTGCCGTGGCCGTTGGCGGCAGCGATCTCGGCCTGGCGCCACTCCGGTTTCCAGCTCTCGGAGGCGTCGGGTGAGGGCCCCGTGAAGGTCTTGAACATGACGCTTTCGCGGTCGAGGGTGGCGAAGTCGACAGGGAGCGGCGGCGGCGGGACGACATTGGACACGCGGCTGAAATCTGCCGGGCTGAGACCGATCTGGAAGTCGGCTCCGAGCGGCCCGGCGACCTCCTCCGCGAAGTACGTGCCGAGCGAACGCCCGGTGATGCGGCGGATCACCTCGCCGACCAGGTGGCCCTGGTTCAGGGCGTGGTACCCGGAGGCGGTTCCCGGCTCCCACCAGGGCGCCTGCGCCGCGAGCATCGCCGTCGACTTCTCCCAGTCGTAGATGTCCTCGACCGCGACCGGCTGGGCCCAGGCCGAAACGCCCGAGGTGTGGGACAGGAGGTGGCGCACCTCGATGCCCTGCTTGCCGTTGGCGCCGAACTCTGGCCAATACTTGGCGACCTTCTCATGCACGTCGAGCTCGCCCCGGTCGACCAGCATCAGAGCCACAAGCGCGGTCATCGTCTTGGTGGTCGACCAGACGTTGGTGATGGTGTCCTTCTCCCACCGCTTGCTGTGCTCGGGGTCGGACCAACCGCCCCACATGTCGACGACCGGAGCACCGTCGATCACGATTGCAATCGATGCGCCAAGCTCCTCACCGGACTCGAGCTGCTCCTCGAAAGCCGCCCGTACGGATGCAAACCGTGGATCGCAGAAACCCTGCACTTCAGCCATCGAGAGCTACCTCCATCACAACCAGCTTGAAAAAAGAATCCGCTCCTTTCCGCGACCCTGCCGGCGCTGACCGTATCCCCCGGCCAGGGTGCCGTCAAGGAGGCCCAGAAATGTGGGCGACGGGCTTCGGATCAGGCTGGGGAATCAACCGTCGCGCGCGAGTCCTTAAGGGTGGCGCACAACCGCTCGAGTTCCCCTACCCAGGAGGCGTCGCCTGACGATTTCCGCTTCGGGTTACGGCATTGCGTAGGAGCAGAGGCCGTCCTTGAGACCGAGGTCGGCGCGGAGGTTGTGGAGTGCCACCCCTTTCGCGTCTTCGAGGGGCCCCCGCTTCGCATCGATCGAGTAGAAGCCGTTGAAGGTGCCTGACGCCAGGCCCTGCCGGAGGAGTGCGTTGCGGCCCCGGAAGGCGGCCACGAAGGCGTTCGCGTCAACGTTGGCCTGGCCCTGGAAGGCGATCGCCTCGACGCTCCGCGCGTACTCGTCGCTGGCGTTGATCTCGGCCACCGCCCCCTGGCTGAAGATTGCCCAGTTTCCAGTCTCGCAGCCGCAGCCCGTCGCCTCGATCGCGGTCGCCTTCTGGTTGAAGGTGTAGGCGGCGAGCAGGAACTGCTGCACTGCCGCATTGAGGCCGCTGCCGACGATGGTGCCGCACCAGGGCTTCTGGGTAAGGTCGATGCCGCCCGGCATCCGCACGTTGAGCGCTGAGCCCCAGTGGTCGAAGCGGTACTTCTGGATGGTCGAGAAAGTCGGCGAGTAGATGCCGAGCCCGCCGCTGCAGGTGGGGTCGGCACCGCCCGGCGTGCTCGCGCCCACCACGTCGATGCCGGCCAGCTGGCCGCCGTCGCCGGTGAAGTAGAGCTTGGCAGGCGTCCCGGAAGGCACCTCGCCACCGTCATCGACCTCGACCACCGGCTGGCCGTCCATGGTCGCCGGGCCAACCTTCTTCAGTGTCCCGTGCCGCCCGACCAGGCAGTCCGCCGTCTTGGCGAGGTTGACGGCCGAGGTGAGGGGGAGCAGCGATTCGTCGCTCGGGACGATGAGCCATTGGTCGGCGGCGTTCTTGGCCAGGACCGGGTTCTTGTCGGCGTAGAAAACCGCCGGCGCCTTCAGGAACTGGTAGCCGCCGGTCAGCATCATGGAGACCGCCCCGGCAGGCGACTTGAGGTCGATCGAGGCGTCGTGGGGCCCGGACACGGTGATCTCCTGGGTAGCACCGCCGGACGTGGCGAGAAGGTGGTATGAGCCGGCGCTGCCGATCGAAGCCCTGGCTCCGCTCAGCAGGGCGGCCGCGGACAGGTGGGCGCCATCGGGCGTGAGCGCTGACGTGCCGCCGCTCTGCTGGTAGACGAACGCGCCGCCGAGTGCGACGGCGATGACCAGGAATGCGGCGCCCCCGATCAGGAGGTTGGTCCTCGGTTTGCCCGGGGAGACGCCGTCGGTGAGGTAGGTCTGCTGGACCCAGCTCGAGCCTCCGTCGGAGGGCAGCTGCGCCTGGAAGGCAGGTGGCGCGGCGGAGGCCGCCAGCGCAGGGCTCGCAACCGGCGCCGCCGGCGTGGCCGCACCGCCGAGCACGACCTGCGCGGATTCCGCCGGAAGCCAGCTGGGCAGGTCCTTGAGGTCGAGGTCCGCGGACGCGGTACGGGCGGCCGCGGGGACCGGCGCCGCCGCCACCGCGGGCGCAGCCGCCGGGTAGGTCGCGATCGGCTGCCATTGCAGGCCATCCCACCACCAACTGCCGTCCGGCGATATCTGCGGTCTTTCGATTGCCATACGGCGGTCAGCGTCAGGCGCACGCCAGCCGAAGCCCGGTGCGAACCGGCGAAGGTTTGTAAAGGCGACCGTGCCCTCTCTGGGCCGTGGTCAGCTAGCGGCTCTTGCGGAGGTGGTTCCTAGAACGGGGCGGCACAAGATTTGAGCGCCGAGACGCGTTCTGCCTTGCAAGCGTAGAAGGCAGCCGGCGGGGCGAAAGCCAGTCGGTTGACAAGCCGCCCGCAAAAGCGCGTAATACGGGGCCGCCGCCAACCAAAACCCTGGAGGTTCTGCCTGTGCCCGACGTTGCCCGCCGCGTCGCCGCCGCCGGTTGCGTACCGCTTTTCCTCCTTGCTCTGCTCCTGCCCTCGACGGCTGCCCAGGCCGCGGACGGGCCGCTGATCATCCAGTCGTCGCGCAACGACCTCTCGGCACCGCTCGTGTCCCTGACCCCGGGTGACGACGAGAAGAGGATCAAGGTCAAGCCCCATCGAGCGCTGCCCGGGCATCAGCACCAGGGCAACAGCGCGGCGGCCGGCGCGGGCTCGGTCGCCATCGCCGCGATCCCCACGACGGCCACCAACTTCGATGGCATCGGCCAGGGCTTCACCGGCCCCTCGGGCACCTTCACGGTCAGCAGCGCCCCTCCCGACACCAACGGCGCGACGGGCCCCAACCACTACATCCAGACCGTGAACTCGGACTTCGCGATCTTCAACAAGAGCGGAACCCCGATCTTCGGCCCGGTTCCGATCAACACCCTCTGGTCCGGCTTCGGCGGGCTCTGCCAGACCGACAACGACGGCGACCCGACGGTGGTCTACGACCGCCTTGCCAACCGCTTCGTGATCTCCCAGTTCGCGGTGACCGGCGCCAACGGGACCAGCGCGCCCTTCCTCCAGTGCGTAGCCGTCTCCCAGACCGCCGACCCGACGGGCTCCTACTACCGCTACTCCTTTCCCTACAGCTACTTCAACGACTACCCGAAGATGGCCGTCTGGCCGGACGCCTACTACGTCACGTCGAACAAGTTCAACGCCGCCGGCACCACCTTCCTCGGCGCGGCCGTCGCGGCGATGGACCGGAGCAAGATGCTGAGCGGCCAGCCGGCGACCCAGCAGGTGTTCTCGACCTCAACCACCTACGGCGGCCTGCTGCCTTCCCACGTCGACAGCGCGCTGGCGCCGCCGGCCGGAGCTCCCAACCACCTGGTCGGGCTCGGCTCGACAACCAGCACGATCGCCTACTGGAACTACCACGTCGACTGGACGACGCCGGCCAACTCCACCTTCACCGGTCCCACCGAGCTCGCCGTGGCGACCTATGCGGAGGCCTGCGCCGGCGGGACCTGCATCCCGCAGTCCGGCACCAACCAGCGGCTCGACTCGCTCGCCGACCGCGTGATGAACCGCCTCGCCTACCGCAACTTCGGCGACCACGAGGCGCTTGTCGTGAACCACAGCGTCACCGCCGGCAGCAGCGTCGGCGTCCGCTGGTATGAGCTCCGGGTCGGCGCGGGCAACGCCCTCTCCGTCTTCCAGCAGGGCACCTACGCGCCCGACTCCAACTACCGCTGGATGGGCAGCATCGCGATGGACCAGTCCGGTGACATGGCGCTCGGCTACAGCGTGTCCAGCTCGAGCCTCCATCCCGGGATCCGCTACACGGGCCGGCTGACGACCGACACGGCGGGAACGATGCCCCAGGGCGAGGCGACCGTCATCACCGGCGCGGGCTCGCAGACCGGGCAGAACCTGAGCCGCTGGGGCGACTACAGCTCGATGACCGTGGACCCCAGCGATGACTGCACCTTCTGGTACGCGAACCAGTACATCCCCGCCAACGGCGCCTTCAACTGGAAGACGCGCGTCGGCACCTTCAAGTTCCCGAGCTGCGGTGGGACGCCGCCACCGAATGACTTCTCGATCAGCGCCAACCCGACGGCGGTCTCCCTGCAGCAGGGTGGCAGCGGCGGCAGCACCATCAGCACGGCCCTCGTCAGCGGCTCGGCGGAGACCATCAACCTGTCAGTCAGCGGAGCGCCGGCCGGCACCACGGCCAGCCTCAGCCCGCCCAGCGTCAGCAGCGGCGGCAGCTCGACACTGACGCTCGCGGTCGGCGCCGGCACGGCCATTGGGACCTACAC
>DATCPJ010000104.1:0-2583 GCA_036570145.1 Candidatus Dormiibacterota bacterium | reverse complement strand
GTCGTTGGGGTGGACCGGGGTGGCGCTTTTGCCCCCCAGGATCTGGTTGGCCCGGTTGGCGATCACCTCGTTGGCGTTGGTGTTGGTCGAGGTCCCCGAGCCGGTCTGGTAGATGTCGATCGGGAATTCCCCGTCCCATTTGCCGTCCGCCACCTCGCCGGCGGCCTGGGCGATCGCGGCGACCATCCCGGCGGGGATGAGGTCCAGCTCACCATTGACCTCGGCGGCAGCCTTCTTGATCAGCCCGAGGGCGCGGATGAAGCGGCGCGGAAAGCGAGTCCCGGAGATGGGGAAATTCTCGACCGCGCGCATCGTGGAGGCTCCGTAGAGCGCTTCGACGGGAACTTCCATCTCTCCCATCGAGTCTTTGACGGTTCGAGTTTCAGCCATTGAGGAAAGTCTAGGTCGGCTCCATCCAGGCCCGGAGCTCGGCCGCAGCGAGCACTTCCCAGGCTTCCCGCCAGCGACCCCGCATCTCCATCGCAATGGCCCGCTCGAGGCCTGCCAGCTGTCCCGCCACGAACGCCTGGCGGCCGCTGGTCAGCGCCGCTGCGAGCCAAGCCTCGGTCGTCACCGCGTCCTGGTGGTCGCCGAGGATGGTCTGGAGGTCAGCCGCGGCGGCTGCGAAGGCCTGGGCCGGCTCGACGACCGGCGCGATCGCCTGGGCGGCATAGCGGGCGCGCTTGGCAAGGATCCGGATCCGGTGGAGCTGGGCGTCGGCCGGGTTGCGGCGCAGCTCGCGCACCCCCTTCCGCAGCTTCTCCCAAGGGCCGGCCGCAAGCGGGCCCACGACCGCGGCCGCCGGCCTCGCGCCGGCCGGGGTCAGGGGCGGGGCGAGGGCGAGGGCCTCGAGGTCGGCGAACAGCTTTGTGAAGCGCTCCGAGTCGAGGTAGGTGACGGCGCTCAGCCGGGCGACCCTGATCTCCTCCTCGAGCACCTGGAGGAGCTCCTCGACGAGCTTCCGGTCGGCCTCCGGCAGGACCTTCGCGTCGGTGCGGATCCGGGCCGCGAGGACCTCCCGGTCGCGAACCCCGCCGAGCTCCGCCGCGAGGGCGCCCAGCTCCTCGATGAGCGGCTTGGTCTTCTCCGTCTCGAGGAATGCCTCGAAGGTCCGCAGGTTGCTGCGCAGCCGGCGGACGGCAACCCGCGTCTTGCGGACGTGGTCGGGGTCGTGTCCGGCTCGCAGCCCTGCCTCGTGCTCCTTCATCGCGGCCACCTGGGTCCCGATCGAGCGGGCGACCAGGCCGCCCACGGTGACCTCCTCCGGCGGTTCAGGTGATGCTTCGGTGGCAGGCTCCTCAGCCATGCTTGCCGTTCGTCCGCTCGATCGCCAGCTGCTGGAGCGCGACCTGCGAGTCGATCCCCTTCTTGGTGTGCACCTTGCTCCAGCAGCCGTCCGGCCCGAGCTCCCAGGCGAGGACGTCATCGGAAAGGGTCAGCGACAGCATCTCGTCAAGCCGGGTGCAGAGCTCCGGGTCGACAACCGGCACCACCGCCTCGACCCGGCGGTCGAGGTTGCGGTCCATCATGTCGGCCGAGCCGAGGTAGAAGTCCATCCCGCGCTTCTCACTGCCGAAGCGAAAGACCCGGGAGTGTTCGAGGAAGCGGCCGACCACCGAGCGCACCCGGATCGTCTCCGAGAGCCCATGCACCCCGGGGCGCAGGCAGCAGATGCCCCGCACGATGAGGTCGATCTCGGCGCCGCCCTTGCTGGCCGCGTAGAGGGCGTCGATGACCTCGGGGTCGACCAGGTTATTGACCTTCATCACGATCCTGCCCTTGGGTCCCTTTCCCTCCCGCTCGATCAGGTAGAGGATTCCGGCCCGGAGCGTGGTCGGCGCGACGAGCAGCCGGCGGTACTTGCGCTGCCGGCTGTAGCCGGTCAGCAGGTTGAAGAGCTCGCTCACGTCGTGGCCAAGGTCCGGGTCAACGGAGAGCAGGCCGAGGTCCTCATAGACGAGGGCGGTCGCCCGGTTGTAGTTGCCGGTGCCGATGTGGACGTAGTAACGGATGCCGGAGTCTTCAATGCGGACGACCAGGGTCACCTTGGCGTGGGTCTTGAGGCCGACCAGCCCATAGACGACATGGACGCCCGCCTCCTCCAGCGCCTGCGCCCACTCGATGTTCGCCTGCTCGTCGCCGCGCGCCTTCAGCTCGACGAGCGCCACGACCTGCTTGCCGAGCTCGGCCGCCTTGATGAGGGCCCGTGCGATCGGGCTGGCCGGGCCCGAGGTGCGGTAGAGGGTCTGCTTTATGGCGAGCACGCGGGGATCGGTCGAGGCCTGGTCGATGAAGGCCTCGACTGAGGTCGTGAAAGAGTCGTAGGGATGCTGGACGAGGACGTCCCCGCTCCGGATCACGGCGAAGATGTCGGTGGCCTCCGCCGCCGTGCCCCGCAGCCGGGGTTGGGTTGTGGGGATCCAGGCGGGCGACTTGAGGTCGGGCCGATCGAGGTCGTAAAAGGAGTCGAGACCACCCAGGTCGAGCAGGCCCGACACCGGGTAGACGTCCGCCCAGTCCAGCTCCAGCTCCCGGACCATCAGGTCGAGGTAGCGGCGGGGTAAATTGGGGTCGACCTCCAGC
>DATCPJ010000103.1:0-7104 GCA_036570145.1 Candidatus Dormiibacterota bacterium | reverse complement strand
CCTCCCGGACAGCGTTCGCAGCGTCGACGTCTTCGATCTTGAGGGCGACCTGGCCGGCCGCGACCTTGCTCAGCTCGAGGATGTCGCTGATCAGGGAGAGCAGGTGACCGCCGCTGGTCTCGATATTTTTGACGTAGCGCTTCTGAGTCTCGTCGAGCTGCCCGGTGTCGTAGATCCGGAGCAGCTGCGCGAAGCCGAGGATTGAGTTCAGGGGCGTTCGCAGCTCGTGGCTCATGGTGGCCAGGAAGCGGCTCTTGGCAGCGCTCTCCGCCCGCAACTCCTCCGCCGTCTTGACCGCCGTCACGTCGACGGAGGTGGAGACCACCTCGATGAGCTCACCGTCGGTGTCGAAGATCGGCACCGCATCCACCTGAAACCAGCGAACCGGCCGCCCATCACCGAAGTCGTGCTTGACTACCGCGCCACGGACCGCCTGTCTTGTCGCCACCGCCTCCGCTGACGGAACCCGCTTCAACTCGGCGCCCGACTCGGACTTATAGGTCGGCCCGACCTTGAACACGTTGCTTCCGATCATCTTCTCCGCCGGGACTTCGAACATCGCCACCGCGGCGTCATTGCAGCCGGTCACGATGCCATCGGGACTGAACACCATGACGGCACAGGCGATTGATTCGTAGACGCTCCTGAAGCGGGCTTCCGATGCGACCAACTCGGCGTTGAGCCGCACCGCTGTCGCCGCCTGCAGCTCCTTCTGCTGGTCGAAGCACCGCGTCATCCAGAGCACGCTGCTGTCGCAGCTGAGGGCGTTCATCCGGAGCACCCGCCCGAGCACGCCGGCCGACGTCCCGAGGCGCTGCGCCTCATCGTCGAGCAGCTCGGCCACGACGTCGCGGAAGATCAGGTAGCCGCGGGTCATATGAGCGATCGAGACGTCGGTCTGCGCGCCCTGCCTACCCATCTCGCCCAGCCAGGTGCGCTCTTCGACAGTGCTCGTCTCACCGGTCAGCAACCAGCGCCCGAAGAGCTGGACGCCGAGCAGTTGGGCGGCACGCCGGCGGGCACGGAATTCGGGCGTACCGACCTCCTCGATGCCGAGCGCCTCGAGTCGGAGCTCGCACATCCTCCAGCACTCGTCGCTCCGCGCGAGAAGCCCTTCGCCGAGGGCGCGTACAGCGGCCGGCTGGACGACTGGGCCGCGGGGCGCCGGCGGGGACTGCGGGACGGTCACGGTGTTGGTAAAGCTAACTCGCCACGCCGTCGGACGGGAGTCGCGTCGCTATCGCGCAGCCGTTGTTTCGCTATGAGGTGGACGTCCCGCCTGGGCGCTGATTCCGAGCCTCGTCAGCGCGCTCACCACGGCACGGAGGGAGGCGGTGAGAATGTTCGCGTCCATCCCGACACCCCAGGCAACCGCGCCTTGTTCGTCGGCTGCCTCCACGTAGGCGACGGCGGTCGCGTCGGAACCGGCGGTCACCGCGTGCTCCACGAAGTCGAGCACCCGCAGGCGGATGCCGCAGTCCTTCGCCAGGGCGTCGACGAAGGCGGCGATCGGACCGTTGCCGCGACCGGAGATGGGGCGCTCCTCACCGTCAAGGCTGATGACCGCCTCGAGGGCGGTCCCCTCGCCATGGTCGCCGGTCTGGTGCTCGACCAGCTCGAGCGGCGTCTCCGGGTTGAGGTAGGTCCACTGGAAGGCGGTCCAGATCTCCTCCGGCGTGATCTCCTTGCCGCTCGCGTCGGTGATCTGCTGGATCACCTGCATGAACTCGATCTGGAGTCGCCGGGGCAGGTCGAGGTGGTAGTCGCTCTTCATGATGTAGGCGACGCCGCCCTTCCCCGACTGGCTGTTGACCCGGATGATCGCCTCATACGTACGACCCACGTCGTGCGGGTCGATGGGAAGGTAGGGCACCTCCCAGACCTCGCCGGCGGAAGCGTGAAGCGCCTCCATCCCCTTCTTGATGGCGTCCTGGTGGGAGCCCGAGAAGGCGGTATAGACGAGCTCCCCGGCATAGGGATGGCGGGGATGGACGGGCAGCTGGTTGCACTCCTCGGCGACCCGCCGCATCTCGTCGATGTCGGTCAGGTCGAGATGCGGCTCGACGCCCTGGCTGAACATGTTCAGCGCCAGGGTCACGAGGTCGACGTTGCCGGTCCGCTCGCCATTGCCGAAGAGGGTGCCCTCGACCCGCTGGGCGCCGGCCATCAGGGCCAGCTCGGTCGCGGCGACGGCCGCGCCACGGTCGTTGTGCGGATGGACGCTCAGGATCCAGCGGTCACGGCCGTCGATGTTCCGGTCGCACCACTCGATCTGGTCGGCGTAGATGTTCGGCGTGCTCATCTCGACGGTGGCCGGCAGGTTGAGGATCATCGGGCGCTCGCGGGTCGGCTCCCACACCTCGAGCACCGCTTCGCTGATCTCCTTGACGAAGTCGAGCTCGGTCCCCGTGAAGCTCTCCGGCGAGTACTCGTAGGTGAGCTCGGTGCCGGGGAGGCTGGGCGCCAGCCGGCGGATGAGCTCGGCGCCGCGCACGGCGACGCCGACGATGCCGGGCCGGTCGAGGCCGAAGACCACGCGGCGCTGGAGCGTCGAAGTCGAGTTGTAGAGGTGGACGATCGCCCGCTTCGCGCCGGCGAGGCTCTCGAAGGTCCGCTCGATGAGCTCCTCGCGGGCCTGGGTGAGGACCTGGATCGTCACGTCATCCGGGATCAGGTCGTCCTCGATCAGGAGACGAACGAAGTCGAAGTCGGGCTGGGAAGCGGACGGGAAGCCGACCTCGATCTCCTTGAACCCGATCGCGACCAGGAGCCGGAAGAGGCGCCGCTTGCGGTGGATGTCCATGGGATCGATCAGGGCCTGGTTACCGTCTCGGAGGTCGACGCTGCACCAGGTCGGCGCGGATGTGATGGCACGATCCGGCCAGCGCCTGTCCGGCAGCGGGACCGGCGGGTATGGCCTGTACTTCTCGATCGGCATTCTTTTCATCTCTATTTCTCTCGGTCTTTTCATCTCAATGAAAAGACCTCCTGTGGCGCGGCCGGCACAGGAGGTCTTCGCGGGCACCCACCGAGGGGCGCCCGCCTAGATAAGGAGGAGCTGCTCTGCTTGTCTCTTCAAGACGAGGCCAAATTGTGCCGGATTTTCGCGTCCCCGTCTAGTGCTTTGGAGACCAAGCAATTGCCCTCAGCTCGTAATCCACTCACAAGCTCGGTTTGTACCCTCCCCGCGTGCGGGGAAAGCTTTCACCCTCTCTCCCGCGTGCGGGGAACGTTTTCACCACACCTCCCCGCGTGGGGAAAGTTTTCACCCTCCTCGCGTAGTTTTCACCCTCCCCGCTTGCGGGGAGGGAAGGGTGGGGCCACGCAGAGGCCTCGATGTCTGCCTACCATTGCTATCGGCAGGGGCGGTGTCGCCCCACCCTGCATACGGCTTGCTATTAGCCGGGGCTGTGTCGCCCCACCCTGCCCTCCCCACCTTGTGGGGAGGGGGAAAAACGGCTCATCGGGTCAAGGCGGTCAGTGGCTAAGCGTTACCCTTCCGGCCATGGAGATGAAGGGTTCGATCCTTGGGATGGCTGTTCGGCGGCGGGAGGATCCTCGGCTCATCACGGGGCACGGCCAGTTCGTTGCCGACATGCCCGCCGAAGGCTCGCTCCATGCCCTTTTCGTCCGCTCGCCGGTCGCCCATGCCCGGATCACCAGCGTCGACGCGACCGCGGCCCGAGCCCTGCCGGGCGTGGCGGGCGTCTTCACCGCCGCGGACCTCGGCCTTCCCCGCCGCGCCGGCTTCGCGCCGATCGGCGACACCTTCGCCAAGCCTCCATTGGCCGAGGATGTGGTCCGCTTCGTCGGCGACCCGATCGCGCTGATCGTCGCCGAGACGCGCGAGCAAGCCAATGACGCGGCCGCCGCGATCGAGATCGACCTCGATCCTCTCCCCCACGTCATCGACCCCGAGAAGGCGCTTGCGGACGGGGCTCCTCTCCTCTTTCCCGACCACGGCAGCAACCTCGCCTTCGGCAACGCCTTCGGCGCGGAGCCGGACGCCCTGGAGGGAGCCGATGTCGTCGTCAAGGCGCGCTTCGTCAACCAGCGGGTGGCGCCGGCGCCCCTCGAGACCCACGCCTTCCTCGCCCTTCCCGACGCCGATGGCAAGGGGCTCCAGGTCTGGGCGTCCAGCCAGCAGGCGTTCGCCGCCCGGGATTCCATCGCCGAGATGCTGGGACTCGAGGAGCGACAGGTGCGCCTCCTCTCCCTCGACGTCGGCGGCGGGTTCGGGGCCAAGGCGGGCATCCAGCTGGAGTGCGTCGCGGTCGCCGCGGCCGCGCTGCGGCTTTTGCGGCCGGTGCGCTGGATGGAGACCCGCTCCGAGAACATGGTCGCCATGACCCATGGCCGCGGCCAGGTCCAGGAGGTCGAGCTGGGCGCCACCCGCGACGGCAAGCTGGTCGGGCTGCGGGCGCGGGTCGTCGGCGATGCCGGCGCGTACCCGGCGATCGGCGCCTTTCTGCCGCTCCTGACCGGGATGATGTCGAGCGGCGTCTATGCGATCCCGCGGATCGACTTCGCGGCCCGCAGCGCCGCCACCAACACGACCACCACGGGCGCCTACCGGGGCGCCGGCCGCCCCGAGGCGGCGGCCATGCTGGAGCGCGCCATGGATCTTCTGGCGGCCGAGCTGAAGATGGACCCGATCGAGCTTCGCCGCCGCAACCTGATCCCCAGCGATGTCTTCCCCTACCGGACGATGGCCGGCTACACCTACGACTCGGGCGACTACGCGAAGGCGCTCGACGAAGCGGTCAGGCTGGCCGGCTACGCCGAGCTCCGGCAGGAGCAGGCGCGCCGCCGGGCGGCCGGCGATCCCCACCTGCTGGGCATCGGCGTCTCCGTCTACGTCGAGATCACCGCCGTCGGCGCGACCAGCGAGTGGGGCTCGGTCGAGATGGAGCCCGACGGAAAAGTGATCGTCCTCTGCGGTACGACCAACTACGGCCAGGGTCATGAGACATCGCTGGCGCAGATCGCCGCTGCGGAGCTCCAGGTGCCCTTCGATTCGGTCCGCGTGGTGGAGTCCGACACCACCCGCGTCAAGCATGGCGACGGGAGCGTCGGCTCCCGCTCGATGCAGCTCGGCGGCAGCGCCGTCCACAACGCCGCCGGCGCGGTCCGCGCCAAGGCGATGCGGATCGCCGCGCACCTGCTCGAGGTGAGCCACGAGGACCTCGCGCTCATCGATGGCCGGTTCCAGGTGGTGGGAGTTCCCGGCTCGGGGGTGACCTGGCTCGACGTGGCGGGTGCCGCGGCCGACCCCAGCAAGCTGCCGGAGGACATCGAGCCCGGGCTGAAGGAGGACCTCGACTTCCTGCAGGACGACGCGACCTTCCCGTTCGGCGCCCACATCAGCGTGGTCGAGGTAGACGCCGAGACCGGTGCGACCAAGCTTTTGAAGCACGTCGCGGTGGACGACTGCGGCCGCCTCGTCAACCCGCTCCTCGCCGAGGGGCAGGTGCACGGCGGGATCGCCCAGGGCCTCGCCCAGGCGCTCTTCGAAGAGGTCGTCTTCGACTCCGACGGCAACCCCTTGACGGCCAGCCTGCTCGACTACACGAGCCCGATGGCCACCGAGATGCCCGAGATCGTCACCGCCCACACGATCACGCCCAGCCCGCTCAACCCGCTCGGCGCAAAGGGGATCGGCGAGTCGGGGACGATCGGCTCGACCCCCGCGGTCCAGAACGCGGTCATCGACGCGGTGAGCCACCTGGGCGTCCGGCACATCGACATGCCGCTCACCTCGGACCGAGTCTGGCGCGCGGTCCAGGAGGCGGCTGCTTCCCGGCGCTGAAATCAGCCGGCCGCCCGACGAGCGACCTCGACCGCGCCGGCCCAGCTCTCATCGTTGTTCTCGATCGGACTCGGTGCGCTGAAATCCGGAGCTGCGGATTTGTAGCCGGAGCCGGTGTCGAAAAGCACGACCGTTTCTCCGGCCGACAGCCCGCCCGACGCAAGGAGATGCGGGATCGCGGCCGCCGCGGCGCCCGTCTCGAGGCCGACAAACAGGCCGGTCCGCGCGCTGACCAGCTTCTGCATCGCGGCGATCTCCGTCTCGGGGACCGCGATTGCGGTGCCCCCCGATGCGCGGATGGCATCGAGCATGAGGAAGTCGCCGACCGCGCCGGGGACGCGAAGCCCGGCGGCGGCCGTGCGGGCGCCGACCCATGGCTCGGCAAACCGCTCACCCGCGGCGAAGGCTCGGACGATGGGTGCGCAGCCATCGGCCTGGACGGACACCAGCCTGGGTCGCCGAGACCCGATGAGACCCATACGCTCGAGCTCCTCGAAGGCCTTCCAGATGCCGATCAGCCCGGTGCCGCCTCCGGTCGGGTAGATCACCACGTCGGGAAGCTCCCAGCCGAGGTCCTCAGCGAGCTCGAAGCCCATCGTCTTCTTGCCCTCCACGCGGTAGGGCTCACGAAGGGTGCTCAGGTCGAAGGCGCCCAGCTCCTTCGCAATGCGCGCCGCAAGCCTGCCGCAGTCCGAGATCAGGCCGTCGAGGAGGAACAATGTCGCCCCGGCTGCGAGCACCTCCAACTGGTTCGCGGCCGGAGCGTCGGCGGGCATGACGACGGTGGCATGGACGCCGGCCCGGCCCGCGTAGGCGGCGAGCGCGCCGCCCGCGTTGCCGGCCGAGGGCGCGACCAGGTGCCGGGCGCCGAGCTCGACCGCCCGGCTGACCGCGACCGCCATCCCCCGGGCCTTGAAGGACCCGGTCGGATTGAGGCTCTCAGCCTTGACCCGAAGGTCGCGAAGACCGAGGGAAGCCCCCAAGCGCGGTGCCGGGAGCAAAGGGCAGCCGCCCTCGCCGAGCCATGCGACGTGCCGCCAATCACGGACCGGGAGGAGCTCCCGCCAGCGCCAGAGCCCGCCACTGATCCGCCCGGCGAGCGCGCCGCGGTTCAGGCTTCGGGCGGCGGTCGCCAGATCGTAGCGAGCCAGCAGCGGCTTTCCATCGGCGGGATCAAGCCCGATCAACGCGTTGGCGGAGTAGTGACTGCTGGAGAGGGACCCTTCCAGGTCACTCAGGCAGGAGCCGGTTGGCCCTGCCGGAGGCAATCCAGCCGCCAAGCTCAGGTAGTGGCC
>DATCPJ010000102.1:0-10257 GCA_036570145.1 Candidatus Dormiibacterota bacterium | reverse complement strand
GACAAGCTCGGCCACGACACGGTCTGGGTGGCCGAGGCCTACGGCTGGGACGCCTTCACGATCTGCACCCAGCTCGCCTGCTCCACGGAGCGGATCAAGATCGGCACCGGCATCGTCAACGTCTTCAGCCGCAGCCCGGCCCTCATCGCCCAGACCGCCGGCTCGCTCGACCTGATCTCAAACGGCCGCTTCGTCCTCGGCCTCGGCACCTCCGGGCACCAGGTGGTCGAGGGCTGGCACGGTGTCCCCTTCGAGCGCGGCGTGCGGCGGATGCGGGAGACGATCGAGATCGTCCGCATGGTCCTCAGGCGGGAGCGCGTCAACTACGAGGGCGAGATCTTCCACCTCGGCATGGGCCTGAAGCTGATCACCCACCCAGTGCGCGAGTCGATCCCCATCTATCTCGCCACCCTCACCCCGACCGGGGTCGCGTTGGCCGGCGAGCTCGCCGACGGCTGGCTCCCAGTCTTCTTCTCGCCGGCTCACTATGACGAGGTGATCCGGCCCGGCCTCGAGAAGGGGGCCGGCAAGGCGGGCCGGCCCCTCTCCGACCTTTCCGTCTGCCCGATCGTGCCGGTCGTGGTGACCGCCGATCGCAAGGCAGGCCGGGGCAGCATCCGTGCCCACCTGGCTCTATACATCGGCGGCATGGGCTCGCGGGAGAAGAACTACTACAACCAGCTCTGGTGCTCCTACGGCTACGAGGAGGAGGCGAAGCGCATCCAGGACCTCTACCTCGAACGAAGGAAGGAGGAGGCGATGGCCGTGATCACTGACGAGATGATCGACCTGACCTCCATCATCGGGCCGGCCGAGGAATGCCGGGAGCGGCTCGGGGGCCTCGCCAAGGCCGGCGTGAACGAGGTCTCGGTAGCGCTCAGCGTTCCCGGCAACGACCCCTTGGAGACGCTGGCCGCGCTCCGGGCGCTCGCCCCGCGGTGATCCTCCGCTGGGGCGCGCTGGCCGCTGTTCTGGCCGCCTGCGTCGGCTACCTGATCTTCAGCGCCACCGCCAGCAACGCCCAGTACTACCGGACGGTCGCGGAGCTTCGGCAGAACCCGGGCGCCGGTGAGTCGCGGGTGCTGGGCACCGTCCAGGACGACGTGCAGCGACTCGATGGTGGCCTGGAGGTGCGCTTCACGGCGGCCCAGGACGGGGCCACCATCCCGGTCGACTACCGAGGCTCGCTTCCCGACATCTTCAAGCCCGGGATCCAGGTGGTCGTCGAGGGCAGGCTCGAGCAGGACGGCGTCTTCCACGCCCGGACCCTGCTGGCCAAATGCCCCTCGCGCTTCACCACCGCCCCGTCAAAGTAAGAGCCGTGGTCCTGGCTGATCTGGGCGCCGGCGCCCTGCTCGCGGCGCTCGCGCTGGGCGCGTTCGCGACCATCCTCGGCTTCCTCTCCGGGGCACGCGGGCTGCCGCTCCAGGCGCTCGTCGCCAGGCGCGCGCTGTGGGCGGCCTCGGCCTCCGTCGTCCTCGCTTCGCTGGTCCTCGAGGCGGCCTTCCTGAGCCACGACTTCGTCATCGCCTATGTCGCAGAGCATTCCGACCTGGCGACGCCGGTGCCGCTTCTCGCCGCGGCTTTCTACGGCGGCCAGGAGGGATCGCTCCTCTACTGGACGCTCGTGCTGGCGGTGATCGGCGGTCTCTCGCTGGCCGGCACCGGGGCCGGTCGCCTGCCCGCCTACGCGACGGGTGTCCTGGGCGTCATCCTGACCTTCTTCCTGCTCGTCCTCAACTTCGTGGCCAGCCCTTTCCAGCTGCTCACCTTCGTCCCCGCCGACGGGACCGGGCTCAACCCGCTGCTCCGCGACGGTGGAATGCTGATCCATCCGCCCTTCCTGCTGGCCGGGTTTGCCTCCTTCGGGGTGCCCTTCGCATTCGCCATCGCCGGCCTGCTGGCGGGCCGGGCGGACGCCGCCTGGATCGCCCACACCCGCCGGCTCGCGCTCCTCGCCTGGGGACTCCAGAGCACCGGTCTGACGCTCGGCATGTGGTGGGCCTACCACGTCCTCGGCTGGGGCGGCTACTGGGGCTGGGACGCGGTCGAGAACGTTGCCCTGCTGCCCTGGCTGGTGACCACCGCCTACATCCACTCCTCCCAGATCCAAGAGCGGCGGGGGATGCTCAAGGCCTGGAACCACGGCCTCGTGATCGCCGCCTTCCTGCTCGCTATCTTCGGCACCTTCGTCGTCCGGAGCGGGATCATCCAGTCCGTCCACAGCTTCGCGATCAGCGCCATCGGGCCCTGGTTTCTCGGCTTCCTCGCCTTCGCCGTGGTCGCCTCGGGTTTGCTGCTGGCCGTACGCACGCCGCTCCTCAGATCGGAACGAGCCTTCGAGAGCAGCATCTCCCGGGAGGGTGCCTTCCTCCTCCAGAACCTGCTTTTCGCGGCGCTCGCCTTCGCCGTCTTCTGGGGAACCGTTCTGCCCCTCGTCTCCCAGCTCTACAACGGCCGGACGGCGGTCGTCGGCGCGGCCTTCTACGAGCGCGTCACCGGTCCCCTCTTCCTGCTCCTCCTGGCGCTTCTCGCGGTCGGGCCGCTGCTCCCCTGGCGGCGGGCCGGGACGGCCTGGCTGCGGACGCTCAAATGGCCCCTGACGGCGGCCGCGGCGGCGCTCGCCGCGCTGCTGGCGGCCGGCGTGCGCGACGCCGCTCCGCTGCTGGCCGCGCCGGTCCTGGCCGCCGGCGCCACCACCTCGCTGCTGGAGTACGTCAAGGGCGCCGGCTTCGCGGCCCGGCTGCCCGGCGCCTGGGCGGGAGCTGCGGCCCGGCTGGCGGTCCGCAACCGCCGCCGCTACGGGGCCTACCTGGCCCACCTCGGGATCGTGGTGGCGGCAGCCGGCTTCGCGGGATCCCACTTCTGGCAGCAGGAAAGGCAGGTCGTGCTCCAGCCCGGCCATGCGGTGGTCGTCGCGGGCTACCGGCTGACGCTGCAGGAGACGTCGACGGCGACGGCCGGGCAGGTGACCGTGCACCGTGCCGTGCTCGACCTGGGCGGCGGCGAGCACCTGGTCGCCGGAAGGACGGTGTACGCCGACTTCGGCGGCCAGTCGTCGACCCAGGTGGCCATCCGCAGCACACCCTTCGAGGACCTCTACGTCGTCCTCGGTGACTCGACCGATCCCGCCACCGCCAACCTGACCGTCTTCGTCAACCCCCTGGTCGGCTGGATCTGGGCAGGCGCGGCGCTGCTCGTGCTGGGCACGATCGCCGGCAGCTGGCCGGGTGGTCGCCGGTCGCCCGAGCGAGCGCCGGTCGCGGCGCGGCGGCGGGTGTTGGCCGGGAGCCTGGAGTGAGGGCCTGGGCCGCTCCCCTTGCCGTCGTGGTCGCCGCCGCCCTCGGCGGCTTCGCCTTCGCCAACCTCCACCTCGCACCGGCGCCGGCGTCGGCCCAGCTGGCGGTCGAGCAGCGCCTGATGTGCCCACAGTGCGAGGCGGTCCGCCTCGATGTCTGCGATCGCCCGATCTGCGCCGACATGAAGGCCGACATCGCCCGCCGGCTGCACGCCGGCGAGTCACCGGATTCGATCGTGAGCTCCTACCGGCAGGCCTACGGGTCGTCCGTCCTCTCCAGCGACCAGCCACCAGGGGCTGCCGCCCTATTGCCGTGGGCGGCGCTGGCGGTCGGTTTGCTGGCGCTGGCCGGCGTCGCCCTGCGGAGGCCGGCAGGGTGATCATCGTCGCCTCAGTCGTCCTCCTGGCGGCGCTTCCCTTCCTGCTCTGGCCGCTGCTCCGGCCGCCGGGGCCGGCCGCAGCGGTGGACGCGGCCACCCCGAGTGGCGATGACCTGGCACACCAGGTCGAGGAGGTCGAGCTTGACCTCGCCTCGGGCCGCCTCGACCGCCGGGAGGCCGACCGCCGGCTGGCGGAGCTCCGGAGCGGGGCGGGATGAGAGCGGTCGAGGCGACCGGCCTACGTCAGCGATACGGCACCCGGACCGTGTTGGGCCCTCTCGACCTCGCCCTCGAAGCCGGCGAGTCGCTGGCGGTGCTGGGCGAGAACGGTTCCGGCAAGACGACCCTCCTCCGCCTCCTGGCGACCGCCTCGCGCCCGGCCGCCGGCCAGCTTCGGCTGTTCGGCCTGGACGCCTCGACGGAGCGTGCCGAGCTGCGGCGCCGGATCGGCTACCTGGGCGACGTCGCAGGCCACTACCCGGCCCTCACCGCGCTGGAGAACCTGGAATTCTTCTGCGACCTCCACGGCATCGACCGCGCCCGGGCAATCGGAACGCTCGACCTGGTCGGGCTTGCGGCGGCCGCATCGAAGCGGGCCGCCGAGCTCTCCCGCGGCATGGCCCAGCGGCTCGGCCTCGCCCGCGCCATCCTCCACGCGCCCGCGCTCCTGGTGCTCGACGAGCCCGACGCCGGCCTGGACGAGGAGGGCCGCGACGTCCTCGCCCGGGTCGCGGCGGGAAAGACGCTGGTGATGGCGACCCACGACCGGGAGCTGGCCGCCAAGCTCTGCGGCCGGAACCTCGACCTCTCCGCGCGCGGACTTGAGGCCTACCGGTGAGCGGGTTCCTGCGCGTCGCCACCGCCGTCGCTCGCAAGGACCTGCGCACCGAGCTGCGCAGCCGGGAGCTGCTGCCGGCGCTGGGCCAGTTCGTGGTCCTGGCTCTGCTGATCGCCAACTTCGGCTTCGACGTCGGCACTGGCGGCACCCGGATCGCGCCCGGCGTGCTCTGGCTGACGATCACCTTCGCGGGACTGGTCGCCTTCGGCCGCACCTTCGCCTCCGAACGCGACCAGGCGTCCCTCGAGCCGCTCCTGCTCACCCCTGCCAGTCGGGCTGCGATCTTCCTCGGCAAGGCCTTCGCTGCCGCCGCCCTGCTCGCCGCCTGCGAGGTCGTCCTGGTGCCGGCGCTGGGCGTCTTCTTCGACATCCCCGTGCTCTCGCTGCCGCTGGCCGGTGCGCTCCTGCTCGCCACCGTCGGCATGGCCGGGCTCGGCTGCCTCTTCGCCGCCCTCGCCGCCCAGACCCGCGCCCGCGATCTCCTCCTGCCGGTGCTCGCGCTGCCGCTCTGGATCCCCTTCGTGATCGTCGGCGGCCGCGCCGTCCAGGTCGCGCTCGGGGGAGGGGGAGAGCTCAACGGGGCCCTGGCCCTGCTGCTCGACTTCGACATACTGTTCGTCGTCGTGGCATCCCTGGCGGCCAAGTTCGTTCTCGACGACTGAAGTGAGCACAAGTCAAGCGCAGCTGACAACGGCCGCCGGGTCGCGCATCGACCTGCTCCGGCTGGCGGCCGTGGCCGATGGCGTGCTTCTCCTCGCGGCGGCCGGTTTGGTGGTCTTCTACGCCCCACCCGATGCCGTGGAGGGGATCGTGCAGAAGATCTTCTACCTCCACGTTCCGGCGGCGATCACCGCCTACATGTGCTTCGCCGTCGTCCTGGTCGGCGGCCTGGTCTACCTCTGGAACGAGTCCCCGACCGCCGACCGGCTGGCCCGCGCCGGAGCCGAGGTCGGCCTCGTCTTCACGACCGTGACGCTGGTCATGGGCTCGATCTGGGCGAAGCCGATCTGGGGCTCCTACTGGGTCTGGTGGGATGCCCGCCTGGTCTCGACCCTCGTCCTCTGGCTGATCTACGCCGGCTACCTGCTCGTCCGCCGGATCGCCGCCCCGGGCCGCCAGGCGGCGCGCTTCGGCGCCGTGGTGGGGATCGTCGGCTTCATCGACGTGCCGATCGTGCACTTCTCGGTCAGCTGGTGGAGGACCATCCACCCCCCGGTCGAGACCGCCGCTCCCGAGTCGCTGCCGCCCGAGATGCTGCTGACCTTTGCCGTCAGCCTGCTCGCGGTCCTCCTTCTCGGTGCGGTCCTGATCGGCTACCGCCATCGGGTCGAGGTGCTCCGCGACCGGCTCTCGGCGGCCCTCGACCGATGAGCTACCTGCTCGGAGCGTATGGCTTCGCGATCGTCGTGCTGGCGGGCTACGTCGTCTACATCGTCCGCCAGAGCCGGGCGGCTGCCAGCCGGCTGCGCGAGCTCGAGCGAGAGGCTTAGGCCGCCAGCGCCTCGCGGAAGCGGGGCAGGAGGTCGGCCAGGATCCGGCCGGTCAGGCCCCAGATCGTCGACCCCTCCCACTCGAAGAGCTCTCCCATCCACTCCTGGCCGCCGACCGCCCAGGCGCCCTCGTCGAGGAGGCGCGCGAGCGGCACCTCGAGGACACCCACCAGCTCCCCCGGGTCGTGTTTGAAGATCGCGTCCGGCGCCGTCAGCCGGGCCACGAAGGGCACCACGTGGAAGTTGGTGACCGAGGTGTAGAGCGAGGCGCCCGCGCCGAGCGGCTCCAGCTCGCCCGAGCTGACGCCGATCTCCTCTTCGACCTCGCGGGCGGCGGCGCTCCAGGCGTCCTCTCCCGGCTTGACGGTGCCGCCCGGCAGCGCGACCTGGCCGGCGTGATCCGGGAGGTCGGGACGCCTCAGCACGAAGGGCAGGCAGAGCTCGCCGGCCCGTTCGTAGAGGAGGGCCGCGACCGCGGCGGGCCGGGAGCCGACCCGGAAGGCGCCCCAGTCATTTAGGGGGTTGAGCACCGAGGGCAAAGCATGGAAAATATGTCGTTCCGAGATGATCGACCAGACTAACGTACGGATCGGGCAGGCCACGGCCGAGCTCCGCCGCCGCAAGGCCCGGGAGCAGAAGTTCGAGCGCCTGTTGCGGCTGACCGACGTCGTGCTGTGGCAGCTCGAGGAGATGAACCGCGACGGTGTCGGCCACGTGCCCGACCGGCGCCAGGCCGCCATCGCCGGCAAGCTCGCCGAGATGCCGGAGTCGCTCCGCCGCATGTATTGCGCCGACGGCTCGGTCCAGTGCGCCCTGGACAGCCTTTTCGAGATGCAGCAGGCCCTCTTCAAGGCACGCCACCCCGAGTTCGACTACGGCGAGCTCGACGAGCTCGACCCCGATTGAAGGCACCCTCCCCATCCATGGGGAGGGCAGGGTGGGGCGCTAGCGCGGCCGAGCTACAGCGTCAGGTAGGTCAGCAGCAGGTCGGCCGAGTAGGCGACCAGGAAGCCGGTCAGCAGGCCCCAGCCGAGCGACGGCGGGGAGTTCAGCCGCTTGGCCACCCCGAACATCTCGTTGATCACCCAGATCAATGCCCCTGCGGCCAGGGCGAGGAAGAGCACCGAGAGGTAGGTCGAGGTCGCGAAGAGCCCGATCATCGTCCCGATCACGGTCGGGCCCCCGCCGACCAGTCCGGCCAGCCCCAGGAAGCCCCAGCTGGGGCGCGTGTCGGACATCGTCATCGGGGCTGCGATGCCGAAGCCCTCGGTGATGTTGTGGAGCGCGAAGCCGATCACCAGCACGCCGGCGAAGGCGATCGCGCCGCTTGCCGCCGACTGGCCGATGGCCAGGCCCTCGGAGAGGTTGTGGAAGCCGAGCCCGGTCGCGATCGCCATCGCGAGGCCACGCGGTGAGGCCTGGCCGCTCACACCTCGCGCCCGACCAAGCAGGCGGCGGTTGAAGTAGGTCAGAGTCAGGAGGCCGGCGGCGAGGCCGCCCGCGAAGATCAGGACGAGAAGCGCGAAGCCTTCGGGCCGCCCGACCCGGACCGCGGCGAGCGAGGATTCGACGGGGGACGAGGCGTGGCTCAGGATGTCCCAGAGGAGGAAGAGGAGGACGCCCAGGGCGAGCGCGTTGAGGAAGCCCTGGATGGGCGTGGACAGACCACGAAGGCGCGCCACCGGCAATCCGAGGAAAATGGAGAACCCCGCCACCCCGCCGATGGCGGCTGCTGCCAGTGGGCTCATGGGAGAGAAGTTAGTACGTGCAAAGCCATGAGTTAGACCGCGCTAATGGTAGCGGCGCCGTGCCCTCCGAGGTCATCTCTCGCTACCTGGAAGCCATCTACTACATGCGCGCCGAGGGCGAGACGGTGACCAACGCCCGGCTCGCCGAATGGCTTGGCGTGAGCCGGCCCACTGTGACCGCGGGCCTGCGCCGGATGGCCCGCGACGGCCTGCTCCGCCTCGACAGCGGCAAGGAGGTCCTCTTCACGGAGGAAGGCGAAACCCAGGCGGCCGCGATCGTCCGCCGCCACCGGATCGTGGAGCGCTGGCTCACGGACAGCCTCGGCCTCGATTGGGTGGTGGCCGACCAGGAGGCCGCCCGGCTGGAGCACACGATCTCCGAGGTCGTCGAGAAACGGCTTTACGAGGCCCTCGGAAGACCCAGCTCGTGTCCCCACGGCAACCCGATCCCAGGGCATTCCGAGCCGGTGTCGGGCGAGGTGCGCCTGGCCGGCCTCACCGGCGGCGCCGCGACCGTGACCAGGATCTCGGAGGTCGCCGAGCGGGAGGCACCCTCGCTCCTCCACTATCTCCACGAGCGGAACCTGGTCCCTGGGACCCGCCTTGCCCTGCTCGAGGTGGACGGGGTGGGCAACACGATCCGGCTCCGAGCCGCCGAACGGGAGGTGACGCTGAGCCTGGACACCGCGGCCAAGGTTTGGGTGCTGCCCGAATAGCCGGCGACCGGATTGCCGCGGTGGCGGCGCTCGTCGGTCGTGGCGAGTGGACGACCTACGGTGAGATCGCGCACGTCGCGCTGGGCGGGCGGGGCGCGCGGGTTGTCGGATCCGCCGCGGCGCGCGGTCTCCTTCCCAACGCGCACCGGGTCCTCCTCGCCGGCGGGAGGATCTCTCCCGGCTGGGACGGCGGCAGGGTCGACGAGTGCCGGCGGAGGCTGGAGGACGAGGGGATCCGCTTCAGCGGGGGCCGCGCCGACCCCGCCCGGCACCTCACCTGGCTCGACCTGGCCTCCCGCTTCGAGACTCATGCCACACTTCGCTCATGATCAGTCTCCTTCGGCGCATGAAGCTCTGGCCCCAGCTCGCCTTCGGCATGGCACGGGCCAAGGCCGTGGCAAGGGCGGAGTGTGGGCGCCACAGCTGGCCCTGGACCGAGCCGATCGAGTGCACCGAGTCCTGGTTCTCCTACCACTTCCGGACGAATGCCGGCCACCCCGGGGCCAACGCCGACGTCTGGGTCGATGGAAAGACGGGCGCGGTCCGCAAGGCCGGCTACCTGCGGGGCGTCCAGACCTCTAGCTGACGTAGCTCCCCAGCGCGGCGGCAGGTTCGGGCGAGAGGAGGCGGAGAGCGCCCTCGGCCTCGGTGGCCGCCAGCACCAACACCTCAGAGTCGAAGCCGGCGATCCGCCGGGGCGGGAAGTTGAAGACGCAGACGACCTGCCGGCCGGTCAGCTCGTCCAGGCGGTAATCGGTCTTGAGGGCCGCGACTGAGCGCCGCATCCCGAGCGGCCCGAAGTCGATCGTCAGCAGGTAGGAGGGCTTGCGCGCCTTCGGGAAGTCCTCCGCCACGGCTATCCGCCCGACCCGCAGATCCACCTTCTGGAAGTCGACGATCTCGATCGGCTCGGACATTTCCGGCGTAGCCTAACCGGTCGCATGAACGTTCTCGAGGTCCTCGCCCACAAGCGCGATGGGCAGGAGCACAGCCCGGATGAGATCCGCTACCTCCTCGATGGCTACCTCGCCGGGTCGATCCCGGACTACCAGGTGGCCGCCTGGCTGATGGCCGTTGTGACGCGCGGCATGACGCGCGCTGAGACCCTGTCCCTGACGCAGGCGATGGTCGCCAGCGGTGAGGTGCTCGACCTGAGCGCGATCCCCGGGTTCAAGGTCGACAAGCATTCCACCGGGGGTGTCGGCGACAAGGTCACGCTGATCGCGGGGCCGCTGGCGGCCGCCTGTGGCGTGCCGGTTCCCAAGCTCAGCGGGCGCGGCCTGGCGCACACCGGCGGCACCCTCGACAAGCTGGAGTCGGTGCCCGGGCTCCGGGTCGAGCTCACGCCGGACGAGTTCATCGCCCAGGTCCGCGAGGTCGGCCTGGCGGTCGCCGCCCAGTCGGAGCGGATGGTTCCCGCCGACAAGGCCCTCTATGCCCTGCGGGACGTCACCGCCACCGTCCCCTCGATTCCCCTGATCGCCTCGAGCGTGATGTCGAAGAAACTGGCCGCGGGCGCCGACGGCATCGTCCTCGACGTCAAGTCGGGGCGCGGCGCCTTCATGCCGGACGTGCCCAGCGCGGTCGAGCTGGCGAGGGTGATGGTCGAGATTGGCGAGGGGGCAGGCCGCCGCACCGTTGCGCTGGTCACGGCGATGGACAACCCGCTCGGCCGCTCGGTCGGCAACGCGCTCGAGGTGCGGGAGGCCCTCGATGTCCTCGGCGGCGGTGGCGACGAGGAGTTGCGCGAGGTCTCGGTGCGGGTCGCTGCGGAGATGTGCCGGCTC
>DATCPJ010000101.1:0-3165 GCA_036570145.1 Candidatus Dormiibacterota bacterium | reverse complement strand
CCCCCGCCACGAGCACGTCCTCGACCCTGTCCGCCATCCGAGCGGCGGCGGCTTCGATCACCGCCAGGAGCTCGCTCACCTTCTCCGGAGGGAGGTCGCGGTGGGCCTGGAGGAGGAGCGTGGCGGCACCCCGGATGACGGTCAGCGGGCTCCGCAGCTCATGGCCGAGCACCGACATCAGGTCCTCCCCCTCGCGCGCCCTCGAGGTCATCGGCGCATCACTGGATGGTGACGACCTTGAGCAGGTTCGTCTGGCCCGGCCGGGAGGCGATGCCGGCCACGATGACGACCCGGTCCCGGCGGCGCACCAGGCCGCTGCGGATGGCCGCCTCGCTCGCCTTGGCGATCAGGTCGTCGGTGTCGGAGCCGTGTTCGACGAGAAGGGGGATGACGCCCGCGTAAAGTGCCGTCCGGCGGAGCGTCTCGGCGTGGGGACTGGCCGCGATGACGGGGACGGTGGGGTGCTTCTTGGAGACCCTGAGCGCGGTCGATCCGGTCTCCGTGAAGGCCACGATCGCGGCCGCCCCGAGCTCGTCCGCAACGGTCGCCGCCGAGTGCGCGATGGCGCTGCCGACCGAGCCACGCACGGTTCCGAGGGGACGCGCGCGCTGGTAGCTCGGATGGCCCTCGGCGGCACGGCAGATGTCCGCCATGGCCCGCACCGACTCGACGGGATGGGCGCCGACCGAGGTTTCCTGCGACAGCATCACCGCGTCGGTGCCGTCCCAGATCGCGTTCGCCACGTCGGACGCCTCGGCCCGCGTCGGGCGGTTGTTGGACACCATCGACTCCAGCATCTCGGTCGCGGTGATGACCGGGACGCCGCGCAGGTTGGCCCGCTCGATGATGTCCTTCTGGACGGCCGGGACCTCGGCCAGTGACAGCTCGACCCCCAGGTCGCCGCGGGCCACCATCACGCCGTCGGCATGGGTGAGGATGCCGTCGAGGTGGAGGAGCGCCTGCGGCCGCTCCAGCTTGGCGATCAGCGGGACCTCCCAGCCCACCCTCTGCATCGCCCGCCGGCAGGCGACCAGGTCCTGGGGCGAGCGGACGAAGCTCAGTGCCAGGTAGTCGAAGCGCAGCTCGGCTCCGAGACGGAGGTCGGCCAGATCCTTGGCGGTCAGGGCGGGGAGGCGGATCGGGCAATTCGGCGCGGTGACGCCCTTGCGCTCGCCGAGGAGGCCGCCCCGGAGCACGCTGCAGACCGCGTCGCGACCTTTGACGGAGCGGACCCGGAGCTCGATCTCGCCGTCGGCGAGGAGCACCTTCTCGTCCGGGATCAGCGAGCGGATGAAGGCCGGGTGGCTGACCGGAATCAGGTTCTCGTCACCGATGACGGTGCGCGACGTGAGCAGCACCGGCTCGCCGCGGCGGAGGCGGACGGGCGGGTCGGCCAGCCGGCCGGTTCGGATCTTGGGCCCCTGCAGGTCCTGGAGGAGGGCGATGTGGCGGCCCATCTGGGCGGCGACGGCCCGCACGTCCTCAACCGTCTCCCGGTGCTCCGCCTCCGTCCCGTGGGAGAAGTTGACGCGGGCGATGTCCATCCCGGCGGCGATCAGCGCTCGGAGCGTCGCCCGGCTCGAGCTCGCCGGCCCGAGCGTGCAGATGATCCGGGTCCGGCGCAGGCTCACCTCCCGGGAAGCTTAGAAGTTCGGGCGCCTACTGGCTGAAGAGGGTTACCGCGCCGCTCCCGACGAGGACCAGGCTCCAGCCCAGGTCGAGGTTGAACCAGCCCCGCCGGAGGATGCCGAGGCCCACCTTCTCGTAGACCACCACGGCGACCACCGCCATCACCTGGCCGTAGCATCCCGCCAGAGCCGCAGTGGATCGTGTGCGGCCGGCTGTAGCCGGCCCGGTCGGCGATCTCGGCCGCCGTGATGGTGTGGACGAGCTTCGGGGTCTTGGGCGTCGCCTTGGTGTCGAACACCTAGATGTTGGACGAGCGAAGGCCTGGGATCAGCAGGTGGCGGCGGGTCGGGGTCTAGCGACCTAGCCGGTACAGAAGCAGTGCGGCGTCTCGAGCAGGCGGTGGGCCGGGAACTGGAAGTCCGCTCTCATGCGAGCCTGGATTTTACAGCGCGCTGGCGCATGACCTCATAGAGGAGGGCGGCCGCCGCCGCGGAGGCGTTGAGGCTGTCGACCCGGCCCGCCATCGGGATCCGGAGCCGGGCGTCGCAGCGCTGGCGGACGAGCCGGTGGACGCCCTCCTCGCCGCCGATCACCAGGCAGACGGGTTGGGTGAGGTCGAACTCCCAGGGAGCCTGCTCGCCGTTGACGTCGAGCGCGACGCACCAGAGGCCGGCGCGCTTGATCTCGGAGACGGCGGAGGCCATGCCGCTGACGCGGACCAGCCGGACGTGCTCGCTGGCGCCGCTGCTCGCCTTGACCACGGCGCCGGTGACGGGGGCGGACCGCCGCTCCGGCAGTACCACCCCGTCGACGCCGGCGGCGTCGGCGGTGCGAAGGATGGCGCCCAGGTTCTGTGGATCCTGGATGCCGTCGAGGCCGAGGACCAGGGTGGGGTTGGCGGCGAGCAGCCCGCGCAGGTTGGCGAACTCGCGCGGAGCGAGCTCGGCCACGACCCCCTGGTGGTTGCCCTGGGCGAGGGCTTCGAGCCGCTCCCTGGCGACGACCTCGACCCGGGTCAGCGCCGCCAGCTCGTCGAGACGGGGGTCGGGGTCGAGGCCGTCCGCGACCAGGACCCGCTTGACGTGGCCCGCCCGGGCTGCCTCGAGGACGGCGTTCCGGCCGTAGATGAGGTCGACCCGAGGGCGCTGGGGAGCGCCCTCGCGGCTTCGCGCACGGTCCGGGCGGGGCTTCGGCCGCTCCTCCCGGCGGAGCGGTGGGCGCCGCTCAGGCTTTACGCCAGCGGATGCCTTCCTTGGCGTCCTCGAGGAGGATGCCCTGGGCGCGGAGCTCTTCGCGGATGGCGTCCGCCCGCGCGAAGTCGCGCCCGGCGCGGGCCGCCTCCCTCTCGGCGATGAGCCGCTCGACTTCCTTTTCAAGTTCGACCTCTCCTCCTCTGAGGATGTCCAGGTGGCTGTCAGAGTCATCGAGGAGGGCTCGCATCGCCGCTTTCGCGGCGGGGCCGGCCTCGCCCCGGTCGATCGCAGCGTTGCTCTCGCGGACGGCGTCGAAGAGGAACCCTACGCCCTGCGGCAGGTT
>DATCPJ010000100.1:0-2167 GCA_036570145.1 Candidatus Dormiibacterota bacterium | reverse complement strand
GTAGGCGGGGAGTGCGCAAGCCGATGCTCAACCTGCCCCTCCCGTTCAAGCTCAGCCGCCAGTTCGCGGCCGGCCGCCTACTCTGCCCCGACCACCGCGATGGCAAGATCACCTTCGAGGAATACCTGGACCGCAAGTACGCCTAGTCTCCCTCCCCATCGCATGGGGAGGGCGGGGTGGGGCGAAACATCGGCCCGTTACCCCCGTCTCGGCTGGATTTGGGCCTTCCGCTGGCCCCACCCTGCCCAATCGGGGAGGGGGGAAATCAACTCATCGGCAGCCAGAGCCGGATCGTCGTGCCACCGCCTGCCCGGCTCTCCGCCTCGATCGTGCCCAGGTGGGCCGCGACCACGTCGCGGGCGATCGCCAGGCCGAGCCCCGAGCCGGGCGATGCCGAGTCCTTCACGAAGCGGTCGAACACGTGCGGGAGCATGTCGGGCGGGATGCCGCTCCCGGTGTCCTCCATGGTGATCACCACCCCGTTCCGGTCGGGAGCCGCCGTAACCATGACCCTACCTCCCCGCGGTGTGTGGTGAAGCGCGTTGGCGAGCAGGTTGCCGAGCACTCCGCGGATCCGCGCCGGGTCCAGGAAGACGGACGGCAGGCCTTCCGCCACCCTCGTCTCGAGCGCCACGCCGGCAGCTTCCGCCGCCGGCCGGAGGGAGGAGATGCTCTCGTTGACGAGCACCTCGAGGTCGACCGGCTCTCGCTTCAGGATCAACGCACCCGTGTCGCTCACCGAGAGGGTCCCGAGGTCCTCGACCAGACGCTCGACCGTCCGCGCGGCGTCGAGGATCCTGCCCACGTGCTCCGGGTCGGCCGGGTGGACGCCGTCCGTGATCGCCTCCGCCTCGCCCCGGATGATCGCCAGCGGCGTCCGCAGCTCGTGGGTCACCTCGGCGAGGAAGGAGCGGCGCCGCTCCTCGGTGGCCTGCAGCCGGGCGCTCATCGAGTTGAAGGCGCGGGCCAGGTCGGCGAGAGCGCCCCAACCGCCTTCGTTCAGGCGCGCGGAGAAGTCCCCCTTCTCCACCCGCAGCGCGGCCTCGCTCGCCCGCCGGGCCTCTCGAGCCAGGCTTCGACTGGCCAGCGCGACCAGGAGGAGCATCACGAGCAGGAAGCCGGCCGCCAGCAGCTTGCCCTGGGCCGTCACAGGGAGCACGAGGTAGCCGACGAGGCTGGCGACGGTGTTCACAACCGCCGCCACGATGAAGACCACGACGGCGAGGAACAGGACGCGGCGCCAGCGGCCCCGCCTGCCCCTTCCCCGAGCCCAGGACGGCGGGCCGTTCGGCGGCCAGGGTTCGCCTTCCGGCCACCAGGGAGGGCGGTGGCGCGGCCGGCGCCCGTGCCACCGCGGACCCATCACCGGTCGAGGTCCGCGAACCGGTAGCCGACCCCGAAGACGGTCAGCAGGTAACGCGGTGAACGGGGGTCCGGCTCGATCTTCCGGCGCAGGTTCTTCACGTGGGCGTCGATCGCCCGCTCGTAGGACTCGAAGGCGACCCCATGGATGGCGTCGAGCAGCTGTGAGCGGGTGAAGACGCGGCCGGGCCGACGCGCCAACGCGGCCAGCAGCTGGAACTCGGTCGGCGTCAGCTCGATCCGGCGGCCCGAGATACGCGCCTCCATCCGGGGCAGGTCGAGCAGCACCACCTCCCCGACCCGGATCAGGTCCGCCTGGGCCACCGCCGCCTCGGCTCGCCGGAGCACGGCGCGCACGCGGGCCACCAGCTCCTTGGGGCTGAACGGCTTGGTCAGGTAGTCGTCGGCTCCCAGCTCGAGCCCGACCAGCTTGTCCGACTCTTCGCCGCGGGCGGTCAGGACGATCACCGGCAGGCCGCCTTCGCGGCGGAGCGACCGCAGCACGTCGAGCCCGTCCAGGCCCGGGAGGCCGAGGTCGAGGATGACGAGGTCGGGTCCGCCGGTGCGGACCGCCCGTAGCGCCTGGGGGCCGTCGGCTGCCGCGAGCACCGCGAAGCCGGCGTGCTCCAGGTAGTCGCGAACGATGCCAACGATCTGGGGCTCGTCGTCGACGACGAGCACCGTCTTCATGGGCGGAATCCTAGGTGCGGCGGGACGGGCCGGAGCGACTGCTGCCCCGACCCGCCCTCCTGGTTCGCTCTCAGGCACTTGACGGCGGGCCGCCGGCCGGCGCGTCAGTCGGGGG
>DATCPJ010000099.1:0-6343 GCA_036570145.1 Candidatus Dormiibacterota bacterium | reverse complement strand
AGGCTGCACTGATCCCGCGGATGTAGACGTTCATGCCACCGTTCGCGCTCTCGCCGAGGGATGCTGTCGGCGAAGTGTGCATGGAAACAACCGCGATCCGGGCGCGGGGCATGACGATCAAGACCTCGACCTCCTCAGCGGAGGCCGGTTGCCGTGGGCGGGCACATCTTTCAAATACCCTGCACCACGCCCAGCTATTCCTGTCTGGGCCTCTGGAGTAGCGCGCACCGGCCTCGAGGCCGCAAATGGCTCAGCCTATGATTGTCGGCGCCCTGATGCTCTCGAGGATCGGCCACCGCGCGAGCCGCTGGAGGGGGCGGTAATCGACGGCGTCACCGACCGCGAACGCGGGAACTCGGTGTTGATCCTCTTCTCTGACACCGGAGGAGGGCACCGTGCCGCGGCCAGAGCGCTCGAGCAGGCCCTGCGCCAGCTCGATCCGGCGGTCCGGGTCGAGAAGCTCGACCCGCTGATGGGCGCCGACTCCTCACCAGGACTGGTGCGCCGGCTGGCCGGGCTCTACTCGCCCATCATCCGGCGCTCGCCGGCCGTCTGGGGCGCGCTCTACCACAGCCTCAACAACCGACCGGCCTTCGCGGCGGTACGCGGCGTCTTCGGTGGACGGATCCGGCGGATCATCGGCGGCGCGCTCAAGGAGTTCGATCCCGACCTGGTCCTCTCGGTCCATCCGCTGCTCAACCACGTCAGCTGGCAGGCGATCCGCCGGGGCGGGCGGCAGCGCGGGTTGGTCACTGTGATAACCGACCTGGTGGAGTTTCACCTGGGCTGGATGTTCCCCCGCTCCGACCTGACCTTCGTTCCGACCGAAGGCGCTCGCCAGGAGTGCCTGGCGGCCGGCCTGCCGGAAGATCGGGTCCGGTTGCTCGGCCTCCCTGTCGACCTCCGCTTCCGCCCGCCGGCCCCGGGCGAGAAGGCGGCCCTGCGCCGACGCTTCGGGATCGACCAGGACCGCTTCACGATCCTCGTCTCGGGCGGTGGGGAAGGCTCCGGGAAGCTTCTCACGCAGGTTCGGGTCCTGGCGCGAAGAGGTGGCGATTGGCAGCTGATCGTGGTCTGCGGCCGCAACGAGAAGCTCCGCCGCCGGCTGGCACGGGTCGACTTCCAGTCGCGAGCCCAGATCCTCGGCTTCGTCGACAACATGCCCGACCTCATGCGTGCCGCCGACCTCGTGGTCAGCAAGGCCGGCCCGGGCGCCATCGGGGAGGCACTCGCGACGGAGGTGCCGATCCTCCTGACGAGCTACCTGCCGGGCCAGGAAACGCCCAACGTCACTTTCGTGAGCGGATCCGGGCTCGGCCTTTACACCCCCAAGCCGGAGCAGCTTCTGGCCGCCGTCCAGGAGCTCTCCCAGCCGGGCAACGAGCGCTGGCGGTCGATGGCGGAGAAGGCGGCGGAGATCTCCCGGCCCTACGCGAGCCTGGATATCGCACGGGAATGCCTCCGGGTGGCGGGCCGCTACAGGGCTGCGGGACAGGCGAGCCGGTAGGCGCAGATGGCGCAGCGGCGCCGCTCGGGTCGCGGTTCGAAGCTGCCCGCCGCAACGCCGGCAGCCACGGCGCCGCCGATCTTCTCCGCCTCGGCAAGCAGGTCGTCGGCCGCCGGCACGACCACCCGGCTCGAATCCTTCAGGTAGACGATCTCCAGCTCCACCTCGCCGAGGCCGAGCGCGCGCTTTGCGCCGAGCGCGTAGAGCGCCAGCTGGAGGTCGCGCCGGAGCCGGCTCGCCGGGATCGGGTCGCCGGTCTTGTAATCGATGATCCGCCAGGGACCCGGCGCCGGCGCGCTCGCAGCCGCCGGGACGTCCTCCCCGTTCGGATGTTGCACCACCCGCCCACCGCCTTCCGGGCCAGGGGGAGGGTCAACCCGGTCGATGATGCCGCGCAGCAGCCAGCCATCGAGGTCCGCGGTAAAGGGCTCTTCGACCAGCGCGGGCATCGATGCGAAGCCCCCTTCGGCGAGATAGCCCTGGAGCTGACGCCTGCCCAGGGCCCGCATCGCGGGGAGGCGGCGCGGATCGGGGAACGGCAATTCATCCCAGACCTCTTCGTGGATCCGGTCGAGGGCCTCCGCGGTCACCGCGGTCTCCACCATCCGCAGCTTTCCGAGTCGTTGCAGGGCAGCATGGAGGATGTTGCCGTACTGAGCCTCGGCGGTTGCGGGGACGGGCAGGCGATGGATGTAGCGGTACTGGTACTGGCGCGGGCACTCGCGATAGGCGCTGATCCCGCTGAAGGAAAGACGGGGCACAGCGTCGGTCGCAGTCGCAGTCGGAGAGGCGCGGCCGGTCGGTGCGGCAGCCGCCGTTTCCTCGCCGATCTCCAGGAGGCGCAGCTCGGACGCCGCCAGGGACGCTGCCAGGGCGGGGATCTCCGTCCAGCTGAAATGGCGGCGGCCGGCCGCTTCGATCTCATCGATGAAGTGCGAGCGGCGCCACGCCCGCGAACCTTCGTAGCCATCGGCCCAGCTCAGCGTGAGGCGGTCGCGGGCGCGCGTCATCGCGACGTAAAGGAGCCGGCGCTCCTCCGCCACCTGGTCCTCCCGACCGCCCGCCTCGCCGGCGAGCTGGGCAGGGATACGGAAACGGTCGCCGCGATGGGGCTGGGGGAGTCGGCCTTCGACCAGGGCGGGCACGAAGACCGCGTCGAACTCGAGGCCCTTGGCCTGGTGGATCGTCATCACCTGGACGGCGGACTCGACCTCCTCGCCCTGGGCAACCTCTTCATCGGTCTCCGAGAGGAGGACCAGCTCAAGGTAGGCCATGAATGCTCCCAGGGAGTGGTCGCGGCGGCGGTCGCAGAAACCGTCGATGAGCTCGCCGAACTTGGCCAGGTTGGCAGCCACCTGAGCCTGCTCCGACGCGGTCTCGAAAGTGGCGACCTCCAGGTAGCCCGTCGACGCCATGAGCTCGAAGAAGAGCTCGTCGATACCGAGACGAGTGGCGAGGCCGACCAGGCGCCGGATGACGCCGACCCACTGCTGGGTCCTATCCCACCGCTCCAGCACGGTCAGCGGCGGCATCCCCGCTGTTCGCGCTGCGGAAAGGCGCCTGAACACCTCGAGCGGATCGAGGTCGGCTGCCGGGCGCGCGGCCAGGCGGCTGATCGCGAGCTCGTCGGTGGGGTCCGCGAGCAGCCGCAGGTAGGCGATCACATCGAGGATTTCGGGGCGCCGGTAGAAGCCTCGGGCTCCCCACAGCTGATGGGGAATGCCGGCCGCACGGAGGGCCAGCACGACCGGCCGGGCGAGAGCGTTGGTTCGGACCAATAGAGCGATCCGGCCCAGTGGAGTTCCCCCGGCGGCGAGGGCCGCGACCTCCCCAGCAATGTGGAGGGACTCGTCGAGCCCGGTTGCCGCGTGCGCCAGCTCGACGCGCGGCCCTGCGCCGCGAAAGGCCGCGAGCGGCTTGTCCATCCGGTTCGGGTTGTTGCCGATGAGCCCGGCTGCGGCGGCCACGATGTTGGCCGAGCTCCGGCGGTTCCGGCCCAGCGTGCGGGTGACCGCAAGCGAAAAAGAGCGGACGAACCGCTCCATGCTTGCCAGGGAGGCGCCCCGGAAGCGGTAGATGCTCTGGTCGTCGTCCCCGACGACGCAGACGTTGCCGTTCCCGCCGAGCAACTCCACCATCCGCTCTTGGGCGAGGTTCGAGTCCTGGTACTCGTCGACGAGGACCGATGTAAAACGTTTTACATTCCGCTCCCGTGCCTCGGGACGGGCCTCGAGCAGGCGAACCAGCTGGAGGATCAGGTCGTCGAAGTCGAGCAGCTTCTCCGCATCCGATCGGCGCCCATAGGCTCGGAACAGGCGGACCGCGGCGAGCAGCTGCTCGCCGAGCTCGCGGTCCTCGCAGGTCCTCGCCCAGTCCTCCAGCCGCGCGGGCGCGATCAGTTCCTGCTTGAGCCTTTCGAGGAGGCGCAGCAGCGGGTTGACCAGGTCATCCGGTCGTTCCACCTCGATCAGAGCTGGATCGCCGAGCTCCCACAGGAGCTCGCGCATCTGGATCCATCGGTCCGCCCCGGCAAGGACCCGGAAGCTCGGCGGAACGCCGATCCGCCAGCCGTCGTCGCGCAGCAGGCTCTGGGCCACGGAATGGAAGGTGCCCACCCAGAGCTCGCCCAGGTAGGAGCCGAGACCCGACTCGATGCGGACTCGCATCTCCGCCGCGGCTCGCTCGGTGAAGGTCATCACCAGGATCGAGCCCGGCTGCCCGCCGGCGGCGACCAACCGGTGGAATCGCTCCGCGATCACCGCGGTCTTTCCAGTTCCGGCGCCAGCGACCACCCGAACCGGGCCCGCGAGTTCAGCAACCGCTTCCCGCTGTTCGCGGTTGAGGCTCATCCGGCGGCCGCGGCGCCGCCCCGGCGGATTCTCAAGAGGTCGCGTTTCTGCGGCCCGTCCGCACCTTGAGGGTGCGGATCCGACGACCCGGCGTCGCCTCGTTCAAGCGCTGGAGTAGCTGTTCAGCATCAAGCCGAAGCTGATGGGCCAGGGCCGGGTTGGGAGTGGTCACAGTCAGCGCCGACCCGTGGAGCTCGAGCGTTTCGCAATCGGCGGCGAGGGCCGGTCCGAGGATCTCCGCGAAGGCCAGACGAGCGCGCATCTCGATGACACGACCCGACGCCGGCTGCCCGGCGAGCACCTTCGGCAGCAGCTTTCCAAGCTTATCCACAGCTTTCCACGCGTCCTCCACTGATGCAGCGCACAGCCGCCCTCTCCAGCAGGGCGCTCGGAAAGGGGTCTGCCTCGACCGAGGTCACGATCACCTGTCCCGCCTCACCGACCCGGGCGAGGAGCGCCTCACGGCGCCTTGGATCCAGCTCGCTGAGCACATCGTCCAGGAGCAGGATGGGGCGCTCACCGGACCGCGCTTCGATCAGGTCCGACTCGGCGAGCTTGAGGCTCACCACCGCGGTCCTCTGCTGGCCCTGCGAGGCGATTCCGCGGGCATCCGTGCCCTGGATCGTGATGTCGAGGTCGTCGCGGTGCGGCCCAACGCTGGTGGTGCCCCGTCGCAGGTCGTCTTCCAGGGCATCCCGCAACCCGCCGGCGAGGTCTTCCGGGGCGCCGGAATAGGCGACGGCCAGTGCCTCGCCGTCCGCGATCGCAGCATGGTTCCGGGCCGCCAGCGGTGCCAGCTCGGCGGTCGCCTCGCGGCGCGCCGCGACCAGTGTCGAGCCGAGCGAAGCCAGCTCCTCGTCCCAGACGGCAAGCGAGTCGCGGCCCTCCTGGCCGGCGATGATCCGTTTGAGGAGGTGGTTGCGCTGGTCGAGCACTCGTCGATATCTGGCGAGGGTCCGGCCGTAGCCCTTCACGACCTGGACCAGCATCTCGTTCAAGAACCGGCGGCGATGCTCAGGCCCGCCCTTCACCAAGCTCAGGTCCTCGGGCCAGAAGAGGGTGGCCTGGACCTCGCCGGGCAGGTCGACCGCCCGCCTCGGGACCCCGTCGACGCGGATCGTCTTCGAGGTGCGCTCGGCCTCCTGGGATACGCGAAACGACAGCTCGACCGACCTACCGCCGGCTTCGACGACGGCCTCGACCAGTGCCTCGGAGGCCAGCGGACCGATGAGGTCCGCTTCGCGCCGAGCCCGCGGCGACGAGGAGAGGGCGAGGATGGCGACCGACTCGAGAAGGTTCGTCTTGCCCTGGGCGTTCGGGCCCAAGAAAACGTTGAGCTGAGGTCCCAGCTCCAGCTGCAGGCGGGCGTAGTTCCGGTAGTTGCGAAGCGTGAGCGAGACCAGCCTCAAATTGGCGAGGCGTTCTACATCGCGACCCGGACCGGCATGATCACGTACACGTAGTCGTCCTTGCCCGGCATCCGGATGAGGCCCGGGCTCAGCGGGCCGTTGAACTGCAGCTCGACCTTTTCCTCGCCGATGACGCCGAGCGCGTCGAGCACGTAGCGGGCGTTGAAGGCGATCTGGATGTCGGCCCCTTCCACTGCGGCGTCGATCTCGGCCTGGCTGTCACCAACCTCGTTGGTCGTGGCCGAGAGGTTCAGCCCGGTGCCACCGGCGCGAAAGCGGATGACGTTTGCGCTGTCCTTGGCGAAGAGTGACACGGCGCGCACGGTCTGGACGAGGTCGGCGGTGGTGGCGGAGACCACGGTAGAACTCTTGGTGGGCACAACCTGCGAATAGTTGGGGTAATTGCCGTCGATCAGGCGCGAGTTGACCTCCGAGCTGCCGGCCCGGAAGAACACCTGGTTTCCCGCCTTCGACACGATGATCTCGAGGTTCTGACCCTCGCCACGAAGCGCCCGGCCCAGCTCACCGAGGGCTCGTGCCGGGACGATCAGGCTGGCATCGATCTCATCGGCGCGGCT
>DATCPJ010000098.1:0-4395 GCA_036570145.1 Candidatus Dormiibacterota bacterium | reverse complement strand
GCCGGGTACCGGGCCGCCCGCCGGGAAGCCGTAGAAGCAGACCGTGGCCAGGTCGTCGCGCTCGGCCGCGAGGTCGAGAACGAAGGTGCCGCCCATGCAGAACCCGATCGTCCCGATCGGTCCCGCGGCAAAGGGCTGGAGGTGGAGCCAGTCGATGGCCTGGGAAAGGTCGACAAGCGTCTGCTTCTGGTCGAGCTTGTCGCGGCGTGTCATCGCGGCCTCCCGCGTCGGTTCGGCGAGCGGACCCTGGCGGAAGAAGTAATCCGGCAGCAGCGCCGTGAAGCCGGCCAGCGCCAGCCGGCCGGCGAGGTCCTCGTAGAAGGGGCTGCGGCCGAACACGTCCGCCACCAACAGCACGCCGGCGCCGGCGCCGGTCTGGGGCCGGCAGAGGAGCGCGGGCATCTTCTCGAGGTGGCCGATCAGCGGCACCTCGACCTCGATCCGCTCCACGCCGGGAGCAGTGTGTCCTTCGGGTACTTCGGGATGGCACATGGGGAAGGTCTCTCCGCATCTTATTGTCGCGGCTGGGCACAATACCGAGTGCCATGCTCCAAGCAACCGATCTCATCGTGGAAGTCGCCGCCCGCGCCGTCGTCAAGCACGGCAGCTTCCTGCTCCGTGACGGCGACAAGGTCGGGCTGGTCGGGCGCAACGGCACCGGCAAGACAAGCCTCCTCAAGGTTCTCGCCGGCGAGGTCCAGGCGGCGGGCGGCGTGGTGCTCCGGCGCGGCACCCTCGGCTACGTGCCGCAGGACCCCCGGCCCGACCCCAGGGCGATCGACGCCACCGCACTCACCCGCCTCCTGAGCGGCCGCGACCTGGACGGCCAGGCCATCCGGCTGGAGGAGGCGCGGCTGGCGCTGGAGACCGACCACTCCGAGCAGGCCCTGCACCGCTTCTCCCACGCCGAGGAGGTCTTCCGTGACGCCGGCGGCTATTCCGGCGAATCCGACGCGCGCAAGATCACGGCGGGCCTCGGCGTCCAGCCGGACCGGGTCGACCTTCCCCTCCGCGTGCTCTCCGGCGGGGAGCGGCGGCGGATCGAGCTCGGCCGGGCGCTCTTCGCGGAGGCGAGCGTTCTGCTCCTCGACGAGCCCACCAACCACCTCGACAAGGACGCGAAGGAGTGGCTGATGGGCTTCCTGCGCGGCCACCGCGGGGCGCTGCTGGTGGTGAGCCACGACCTCGACCTCCTCGACACCGCGATCACCCGCGTCCTCCACCTGGAGGCGTCCAAGCTCACCGAGTACCGGGGCACCTACACCCAGTACCAGGCGGCACGGCGCGCCGACGAGAAGCGCACCGCCGCGACCGCCGAGCGGCAGCAGGCCGAGATCACCCGTCTGCAGACGCTGGCCGACGTGATGCGCCGCCAGACCGCGAAGCGGGCCAAGACCGCAAAGTCGCTGGACAAGCGGATCGATCGGATGCGGGCGGGCGCTGTCACCGTCCAGCGACGGGGCAAGAAGGTCAACTTCCGCTTCCCGCCCCCTCCCCACTCGGGTCGCATCGTCCTCCAGGCGAACGGCCTCGCCAAGGGCTACGGCGGCCCCGCCGTCTTCACCGACGTCACCTTCCAGGTCGAGAAGGGACAGCGGCTGCTGATCATGGGCTACAACGGCGCCGGTAAGTCGAGCCTGCTCCGGATCATCGCCGGCGCGACCAAGGCGGACGCGGGGGGCTTCCGGACCGGTGTCGGTGTGTCGGTCGGCTACTACGCCCAGGAGCATGAGGGGCTCGACCCGGCGCGAACCGTGCTCGACCACATGCGCGACGCGTCCGATGCCGACGACCCGGTGCTGCGCCAGATCGTTGGGATGTTCGGCCTCCACGGCGACAAGGCCTTTCAGCCGGCGGGGACGCTCTCCGGCGGTGAGAAGACGAAGCTGGCGCTCGCCCAGATCTGCGCCGGCAAGCACAACCTGTTGATCCTCGACGAGCCCACCAACAACCTCGACCCGCCTTCCCGGGACGGGTTCGCGCAGGCCCTCGCGAGCTGGCCTGGCTCGATGGTGGTCGTCAGCCACGACGCCGAGTTCGTCGAGCGTCTGAACCCGCAGAAGATCCTCCTCATGCCGGAGGGCATCAACGACTTCTGGGACGACGAGTTCCTCGAGATGGTCTCCCTGGCGTGACCGCGCCCTTCGCGGGCAGCCAGCGCCTGTATGACGCGGTGTACTCGTGGAAGGACTATCCGGCGGAGGTTGAGCGGCCGCGCCGGTACCTGTGCGGATCGACCATCCTCGATGTTGCCTGCGGCACCGGCGGCCACATCCAGCATCTCCGCCGTGCTTTTGAGGTGGTGGGCGTCGACATCGATCCGGGCATGCTGGAAATCGCGCGCGAGAAGAATCCCGGCGTCGAGCTGCGGACCGCCGACATGCGCGACTTCGACCTCGGCCGGCGCTTCGGAACCGTGCTCTGCCTCTTCAGCTCGATCGGCTACGTCAGGTCGGTCGACGAGCTCCACGCCGCACTGGCCTGCTTCGCCCGCCACACCGAGCCGGGCGGCGCCGTGCTGGTCGAGCCATGGCTGCGGCGGGAAGCGTTCGAGCCACGCCCACCGTTGCTGATGAGCCACGAAGCGGACGGGGTCACGGTCGCTCGAATGGGGCTGACCGAGGTCGAGGGCGACTTCGCGAACCTCCACTTCCACTACCTCGTCGGCTCTCTCGGCCGGCTGGAGCACTTCGAAGAGCTCCACCAACTCCGGCTCTTCAGCGACGCCGAGTACCGCGGGGCATTCGAGGCCGCCGGCCTGGCAGCTGGCTTCGACCCGGAAGGTCCGATGGGTCGCGGGCTCTATTTCGGAAGCCGGCCGTGAGACGCCTCGCGGCTCTTCTGGCGCTGGTCCTGGTCGCCGCCTGCAGCCAGTCCGCGGTGAAGGTCGACAACGGGCTGAGGGCGGGTTCCTACACCGGCGCCATCGGCGCCGCGACCTACCAGGTCGACATCCCGGCGAAATGGAACGGGACCCTGCTTCTCTACAGCCATGGCTATGCCGCGCCGACCGGCGGCAACCCGGCGTCCGATGCCGGCGACGCGACGACCAAGGGCTGGCTGCTGGAGAACGGATACGCGCTCGCCGGCTCGTCCTACAGCAGCACCGGCTGGGCGCTGGCGGACGCCTTCGGGGACCAGGTGGCGCTGCTCGCCACGTTCGCCAGGAAGTTCGGCAAGCCCAAGCGCACCGTCGCCTGGGGGCACTCGCTGGGCGGGATCGTCACCGCCGGCCTGGTCCAGCTCCATCCCGAGCTGTTCGCCGGCGCGCTGCCGATCTGCGGCGTGCTGGCCGGCGGCGTCGCCAACTGGAACGGGGCGCTCGACATCGGCTTCGCGACCCAGGTCCTGCTCGATCCTCAGCTGCAGGTCGTCAACATCGCCGACCCGGGCGCCAACCTGACCCGCGCACGGCAGGCGGTCACGGCAGCCAACGCGACGCCGCAGGGCAGAGCGCGGCTGGCCCTGATCGCCGCGCTGGGCTACCTGCCGGGTTGGTTCAACCCGCTGAACCCCGAGCCGGCCGGGGACGACTTTGCCGGCCAGCAGGCGAACCAGGCGACCTGGGAGAGCTTCGACTTCACCTACGTGTTCGCGTTCCGAGCCGAGCTGGAGAAGCGCGCCGGCGGCAACCCTTCCTGGAACACCGGGGTGGACTACCAGAGGGCGTTCGCAGCCTCGCCTGGACGGGTCGAGGCCGAGGCCCTTTACCGCCAGGCAGGTCTCGACCTGGACGCCGACCTGGCCAGGATCCAGTCCAGCACCCGGATCAGCGCCGATCCCGCCGCCGTCGACTACCTGGACCGCAACATCAGCTTCAACGGCAGCCTCGGGGTGCCCGTGCTGACCCTCCACACGACCGGGGACGGCCTGGTCGTCGTCGCGAACGAGGCGGCCTATGCCGACGTCGTCGCCGCGGGACACGACGGCGCCATGCTGCGACAGCTCTTCGTGCACCGGGCCAACCACTGCATCTTCACGCCGGCGGAGCAGATCGCTGCCTTCCAGGTCCTCTTCGATCGCCTGGACAGCGGCAGCTGGGCGACGATTGACGCGATGCCGATGAACGACCGTGCTGCCGCGCTGGGCGCGAAGTACAACGGCGGCCAGCTTCCCGGGTCGTCGTCTCCGATCACGGTGCCTCCCGCCTTCGTCGCCTTTACGCCGCCCGCCTTCCCACGCCAGTTCGACAGCCGGAGCACGAAGCCGTGATCCTGCCCTGGTCGCGGCCGGTGGCCCTGGTCGCGCTGCGCGGGACGATCGGTGTCGGCATCCGCGCCGAGCAGTGGGTGCCCCTGCTCGACGGCTTCCGGAAGCGGAGCTCGGTCCACGCGGTAGTGGTCGACGTCGACTCCCCCGGCGGCACGGTGGCCGCCTCGGACTACATCTACGGCG
>DATCPJ010000097.1:0-2481 GCA_036570145.1 Candidatus Dormiibacterota bacterium | reverse complement strand
GGCTCGGAAGACCGGCTCGAAGATCTCCGGGAACAGGGTGACGACGTCGAAGCGCAGCGTCACCGGGCTTCCTCGACATCGAAGAGCCAGTCCTGCACGGTGACCCTGCGCGCGGCCAGGTCGACACCGATGACCGCGTCCTTCGTCGCCGGCAGGAGGTGCTCGGCGCCGTCCTCCCCCGCGACGACCCAGACGTCGTTGGCCGGCCGTTCGAGGACGCTGGTGACCTCGCCCACCGGCCGGCCCGACCCCGTCACCACCGTCAGCCCGATCAGCTGGTGGTGGTAGAAGGAGCCCTCGGCGAGCGGATGGACAGCGTCCGCCGGCACCTCCAGGTATTGGCCTCGGTGCAGCTCGGCGAAGGTGCGGTTGTCGATCCCGACCAGCTTCAGGATGACCGTCGGGTGGCCCGGCTTCCACCATTCGACGCGGTGGGGATGGCCGTCCAGGAAGAGCTCTGCGCCCGGAGCGAAGCGATCCTCGAAATCCGTCAAGGGATAGACCTTGACCGCGCCCGCGAGCCCGAACGGCCCGGTCACCTGGCCGACGCGAACGAAATCAGGCAAGGTCCACGAACACCCGGCGGCGCTCGCGGAGGGACGCGGCGCGGACCAGGGAGCGGAGCGCCTCGATGTTGCGACCCCCCTTCCCGATCAGCTTGCCGATGTCCTCCTCGGCCATCTTCACGGTCACCGAGACGGTGCCGCGGGAGCGTTCGAACGACTCCACGACGACCTCGTCCGGCTTCTCCGCGATCGACTTGGCGACGAACTCGACCAGCGCCCGGTAGTCGACCGGTGGTCCGCTCGGGCCCTGGCTGAACCCGCCCCGCTCACGGTCGAAGGGTGGCCGTCCGCCACCGCCCCCGGGGCCGCCCAGCCGCTGGGGACGAAAGCCGCCCGGTCGTCCGGCGTCGCCCACTTAAGCCTTCTCCTCTTCGGCCGCCGCTTCGGCGACAACCTCAGGCTCGGCAACGGCCGCCGCCTCCGGCTCACCCACCGCCTCCGCCTCGGGCTCAGCAACTGCCTCGACCACCGGCTCGGCCTCCGGTTCGGCGACCGCCTCGGCCTCCGGTTCCGCCACCGCCTCCGGTTCCGCCACCGCCACGGCTTCGGGCTCGGCCGCCGCCTCGGCAACCGCCGCCGCGGGAGCAGCCTCCGCCTCGACCCGCTTGGCCGCCGGCTTCGGCTCCTTCTTCACGGCGCCTACGTTGACCGCCTTCGGGTGGCGGATCGCGGCGCCCTGGATGATCCCCTCCCGCTGGAGGAGGCTGCGGGCGGCGTCGGACGGCTGGGCACCCTTGGCCAGCCATTCCTGGACCTTGGGACCGTCGATCCGGATCGTCGCCGGGTTGGTCAGCGGGTCGTAGATGCCGAGCTGCTCGATGAACCGCCCGTCCCGCGGCGACCTTGCGTCGGCGACCACCAACCGATAGAACGGCTTCTTCTTCGCGCCCATGCGCCTCAACCTGATCTTTACCAACTCATATCCTCCTGAACCTGCGGTTGAAATCTCATCTCAGCGGGGCCGCATCCCCATCAACTTCCCCATGTCGAAGCCGCCCTTGCCGGCCTTGCCGCCGGTCAGCTGCTTCATCAACTGCTCCATCTGCTCGCGCGACTTGAGGACCCGGTTGACGTCGGCCACCTGGGTGCCGCTGCCGCGGGCGATCCGCCGCCGCCGCGAACCGTCGATCCGTTCCGGGTGGCTGCGCTCGTCCCGCGTCATGGAGAGGATCACCGACTCCATCTTTCGGACCTCGCCCTCCGCCTCGGGTCCGGCGACCTGGCCTTTCAGCTTGGCAGCGCCCGGGAGCATCGCCACGACGTTCTCGAGCGGTCCCATCTGACGCAGCTGCCGCATCTGGACGAGCAGGTCGTCGAAGGTTATCCGGCCCGAGCGGACGTTGCGCTCCATCTGCGTGGCCGTCTCCGTGTCGATCGATGCCTGCGCCCTCTCGATCAGGGTCAGCAAGTCGCCCATGCCGAGGATCCGCGACGCCATCCGGTCGGGGTGGAACACCTCCAGGTCGGAGGGCTTCTCGCCGACGCCGGCGAAGCGAACGGGCTTGCCGGTCGCCGCCCGGAGCGAGAGAGCCGCGCCACCCCGGGCGTCGCCGTCCAGCTTGGTGAGGATCACCCCGTCGATGCCGATCGCCTTGTCGAAGGCGGTCCCGACGTTGACCGCCTCCTGGCCGGTCATCGAATCGGCCACCAGCAGGGTGTCGGTGACGGGAACCGCCCGCTTCAGGCGCGCCAGCTCGTCCATCAGCTCCTCGTCGACCTGGAGGCGGCCCGCGGTGTCGAGGACGATGAAGTCGGCTCCCGCCTTCTGGCCGCCTGCGACCGCCTGGCGAGCGATCTCCTCGACCGGGCCCTGGCCGCTGAAAAAGGGGACCTTCTCCTTCTCAGCGAGCGTCCGGAGCTGATCGACCGCGGCGGGTCGCCGGAGGTCGAGCGCCACCAACGCCGGCCGATGGCC
>DATCPJ010000096.1:0-23281 GCA_036570145.1 Candidatus Dormiibacterota bacterium | reverse complement strand
TGGCAGAAGGAGGTGCTCGACGCCGAGCAGTTCGTCGACGCGGTCAAGGTCGACATCTTCGAGGACGAGGTCTTCGTCTTCACGCCCAAGGGCGACGTCCTCAACCTGCCCGCCGGCTCGACGCCGGTCGACTTCGCCTACCGCATCCACACCGAGGTCGGCCACCGCTGCATCGGCGCCAAGGTCAACGGCCGGATGGTCCCCCTCGACTACGCGCTGAGCAACGGCGAGATCGTCGAGGTGCTCACCACCCGCTCGCCCCACGGCCCCTCTCGGGACTGGCTCAATTTCGTCAAGAGCGCCTCCGCCCGAGACCGGATCCGGAAGTGGTTCAAGGCCCAGCGCCGCGACGAGAACGTTGCCAAGGGTCGCGACATGCTCGACAAGGAGCTCCGCCGGATGCACCGGCTGGGCCTCGCCCAGATCCCCGACGGCAAGCTCGACGAGCTCGCCCACCAGTACAAGTACGGCACCGCCGACGACTTCCTGGCCGCCGTCGGCTATGGGGAGCTCTCGCCCCACGCCGTGATCATGAAGATGGCGCTGGTTCCCGGCGACGAGGGCGACGAGCTGAAGTCGATCCCGCTCATCCCCCAGGTCGAGCCGACCGCCCGGGTCCTCGTCCGCGGCGAGCGCGGCGTCTACACGACGGTCGCCTCCTGCTGCCAGCCGGTGCCCGGCGACGCGATAGTCGGCTACACGACGCGCGGCAAGGGCGTCACCGTCCACCGTTCCGACTGCGTCAACGCCGTCAACGCGGTGGAAAAGCAGCGCATCGTTCCGGTCGACTGGGACGCCCAGGCCACCCACCTCTACCCGGTCGCCATCAAGATCGAGGCATGGGACCGGACCGGGCTGCTGCGTGACATCGCCACCGTGGTGGCGGAGTCGAAGGTCAACATGAGCGCGGTCAAGGTGGACGTCTACGACGACAAGTCGGCGGTCGTCTCGACCACGGTCGAGATCGACTCCCTCTCCCAGCTCTCGCGCCTGATGGAGAAGCTGGAGCTGGTCCGCGACGTGACAACGGTCGCCCGCGAGGTCGGATGAAGCTGGAGATCGAGGCGACCGCCGACTCCCGCTGGGGCACCAACTCCTACCTGGTGGAGGACGTCGACACGCATGACGCGGTCGTCATCGACGCGAACATGGAGCCGGAGGACATGCTCGTCGTCGTCCGGCGGCGCGGCGCGAAGGTCCGCGCCATCCTTCTGACGCACACCGACGGCGACCACATCCTCGGCCTTCCCCGGCTGCTCGAAGAGCTCGGGCCCGTCCCCGTCGCGGTCCACCCGAGCGAACGCGAGGTGATCACCGGCGGCAAGCCGCTCCGGCCGAACATCCCGATGGCCCTCGCCGCCCTGCCCGAGGCGGACTCCCTCGAGGAGGGCAAGCCCTACCGCGCCGGGTCGCTCGAGTTCGAGGTGCTCCACACCCCCGGCCACTCGCCCGGCGGGGTGACGCTGAAGATCGGCAACGCCCTCTTCACAGGCGACGCCCTCTTCGCCGGCTCGATCGGGCGGAGCGACTTCGCCAACAGCGACGGCAGGGCGCTGCTGGAAGGCATCCGCGCCAAGCTCCTGGTCGAGCCGGACGAATCGATCGTCCTCGCCGGCCACGGGCCGGCCTCGACAATCGGCCGCGAAAAGCAGTACAACCCATTCTTGTGAAGCAACCGGGGCGCTGGTGGATCTTCCAGCCCCGAGGCTACGGCCGCCGCTACCTGACCCCGATCGGACTGGCCTGGACGCTGGTCGCCTACGGCCTGCTGGGATTCGGAACGGTGGAGGTCGTCCGGCGCCTGGCCGGGCTGGACGGATTCCCAACGGTGGGCCCGATCCTGCTCATCCTCGGCGTCTCGGCCGGCGTCACCGCGCTCCGCGTCTCCATGGACGGCGAGCTCGCGCGCGCCGCGATCTGGTTCACAGGCATCGGCTGGGCGGCAGTCACCCACCTGGTCACGGAAGCGCCCTCCTGCGGCACGCTCGTCTTCGGGGCGGGCCTGCCCGGCGTTTCGCCGGGGGTTGCGCCGTGCGTACCGCACCAGGACTTCATGGCGACCCTCTTCGTCGCAACCTGGGTCCTGGCCGGACCGGTCGCGTCGGTTCTGCTGAGCGGCCTCGACCTCTATCGCTGGGCGCGCCGGGACCCACTCCACGTGTACCGGTTCCTGGTCGACTAGCTGGCGCCGAGGGTGCAGGCGCAACCATGAGCCACGCGTCGCACATCACGCTGATCGCGTAGTCGAGGCTGACGGCGGCACCGTCCAACGCTGCCGGGGTGAGTGGCGTGATCGGAGCGCCGCGAGCCTTCGCCGCTCCCCTCAGGTGAGGTGACCCTCCGGTTTCAGCATCGATCGAGGTTGAGTGGGCGCCTAGCTCTCGACCCGATGCGGTGAAGAAGCGGTACTCGGCTGCTGAAATCTTCTCGATCCGGAAGTCACCCTGGTGGTGGCGGCGGTGGTGGTATTTGCACAAGGACGCCAGGTTGTTGAGGTCGGTCGGCCCGCCCAAAGCCCAGTGGCGGAGGTGGTGGCCCTCGGTGCGGCAGGCGGAGGCGCCGCAACCAGGAAAGAGGCAGCCCCGGTCGCGGACGTGGAGCGCAACGCGCATCCGCGGCGAGATGAGGCGGGTGGTCCGGCCGACGTCGATCGGTAGCCCGTCGCGCATTCTCACCGCGCTGACCTCGGAGTCGCAGCCGAGCCGGAGGGCGAGAGCCCTCGAGATGGCATGACCACCCTCCAGCTCGCAGGTCCCGGCCGGCTCCTCTCCGGTTAGGACGGCGGCGTCGACGTGTACCACGAGGTGGGTGGAGGCGGCCGACGCGGCGAGGTCCTCGGGCGCTTTTGCGAGAGCGTCTTCGCAGATCGCCACCAGCGCGTCGGCACGGCTGGCGGCCCAGCGATCCTCGGCCGGGTCGTCTTCGGGGACCGGTTTGCCGCCTGTGACTGATTCAATCGCGGCAAGGACGAGGGCGCCGTCCTCCGGCGTCAGCAGCGCGACCAGGCGGACCATGCCGTCGTCGCGCCAGGTCTGGACGACCCCACGCCGTGCCTGGTGGCGCTGGTCCTGCTCTGGCTCCGCCGCCGCCATCGCGCGCCGGAAGCCGCGGCTGATGCGGACCAGCTGCGAGCCCGTGCACTGCCGGGCGAGCTCGACCCACAGCGCCTGGTCGACTTCGGTCGCAACCGACGCCACGGCTCGCGCTTTGTCGAAGGAGAGCTCTCCAGCGGCACAGGCCCCGGCCAGCAGCGGAAGGCGGTTGAGGCCGGCGCCGACGCTGACCAGGTCGTGGCCGGTGCCGAGGTCGAGGCCGGCGTTCTGGGAAAGGAACTCTGCGCACGACCGGATCCCGCCTTCGCTCCAAGCCATCGTGGAGTCGAAGCGGGCGGTCTTGGCCGCCAACTCAGCCTGCGCCGCCGCGATGTGGGCGGAAAGCCCACAGATGTCGTCTGCCAGGGCGTCGTTGGCGGGATCGAGCAGAGGTGGGAACATTTGGTACTTGAATTATACCAAACAAATGTTCGTTTGGAACGCTTAACAGCTCGCCGTCCCCTTCCGTTGGACTGCACGCGATGCGTTGCGACGAGACAAGGCATTGCACTACCCGAGACGAAGCGCCGCCTTGCTCCGGCGCGGAGATCGACAAGCCGAGGCGCGCACGGCATCGCGCTGACTAAGGCTGCAGAATCTCCTCCCGCCAGCCATCCCGGCGGCGCGTCAAGAGCAGCCGGTCATGGAGCCGGTTCTCCCGGTGCTCCCAGAACTCCACCCAGTCCGGCCGGAGCCGGTAGCCGCCCCAGAACGGCGGCAGCGGGAGCGGTCGGTCGGCGAAGCGGTCGAGGATCCCCCGGTAGCGCTCCTCCAGCTCGGCCCGCGAGCCGATGGAACGCGACTGCGCCGACGCCCAGGCCGCCGCCTGCGACTCCCGCGGCCGGGTGACCCAGTAGGCGAGCGAGTCCGCCCGAGAAGCCCGCGACACCCGTCCCGCCGCCCGCACCGAACGGCCGGGGACGGTCCAGTAGACGGTCAATGCCGCGCGCGGGTTGGCCCCCAGCTCGGAGCCCTTGCGGGACTCCCGGTTGGTGAAGAAGACGAAACCTCGCGGGCCCCAGCTCTTGAGCAGCACCATCCGCACCGACGGCCGCCCATCCGCCGTCGCCGTCGCCAGCGCCATCGCGTCGGGCTGCGGCTGGCCGGCCTCCGCCGCCGCCCGGTACCACTCGGTCAAGCGCTGGAAGGGATCCATCAGAGTGAACAGTAGAATCGCTTGATGCCTCCCAGCCAGCCGATTCGCGCGACCCGCGGCGTCCGCGACATCCTGCCCCGAGAGCGGGCGGCCTGGCGCGTGGCCGAGAGCGCCGCCACGCGGGTGGCGGAGCGCTTCGGCTACCAGCAGATCGAGACCCCGATCCTGGAGCCGGCCGAGCTCGTCGAGCGGGGGGTGGGGGGCGAGACCGACATCGTCGCCAAGGAGCTCTACAAGTTCAACGACCGCGACAAGCGCTGGCTGGTGCTGCGCCCCGAGGGCACCGCAGGCACCGTCCGCGCCTACTTCGAAGGCAACCTGAACCAGGGCCCGCAGCCGGCCCGGCTCTACCTCATCGGTCCGATGTTCCGGCACGACAAGCCACAGGCGGGCCGCTACCGGCAGCTCTACCAGTTCAACCTGGAGGCGATCGGCGACGACTCACCGGCTCTCGACGCGGAGGTGATCGAGGTCGCCGTGGCCTGGTTCCGGGAGCTCGGGCTGAAGGGTGTCAGCCTGCAGCTGAACAGCATCGGCGACGCCGCCTGCCGGCCGGCCTACAAGGCCGCCCTGGTGGCCTTCCTGGAGCCGCTCCGCGAACAGCTTTCGCACGACAGCCGGCGCCGGCTCGACAGCAACCCGCTGCGGGTCCTCGACTCCAAGGAGGACCAGCACCTGCTCCTGGACGCGCCGCTGATCGCCGACTACCTGTGCGATGCCTGCCGGGAAGCGTTCGCGCTCGTCCGCCGGCTGCTCGACCAGGCCGCCATCGAGTACACCGTCAACCCCCGGATCGTTCGCGGGCTCGACTATTACGCGAGGACCGCCTTCGAGTTCTGGCACGGCGCCATCGGCAGCCAGCAGAACGCGCTCGGCGGCGGGGGACGCTACGACGGGCTGGCGGCGGACATCGGCTGGCCGGCGACCCCGGCGGTCGGCTTCGCCTGCGGGCTCGACCGCACCGTCGCCATGCTCGCACAGGAGGGCATCGACATTCCGATACCGGCCGCCGCCGAGGTCCTCGTCCTCGGCGACGGCGTTGGACCGGAGACGCTGGCCGAGGTCGGCCGCCGCTGCCGCATCGCGCGCAGCACCGCGGTCGACTACACCGAGCGGAGCCTCGCCGCGAAGATGCGCGCGGCCAACCGGGTCGGCGCTCGCTGGGTCGCCCTGATGAACGCCGAGGAGGCCGCTCGGCAGGTCGTCCAGCTCAAAGAGATGGCCGGTGGCGAGCAGCGTGTGATCGCCTGGCGGGACCTGGCGGAGGCGCTCGCATGAGCGGCTACACGGCACCGAAATGCGGCCTGCTCCGCGCCGCCGACGCCGGCCGCGAGGTCGACCTCTACGGCTGGGTCGCCAGGCGGCGGGACCACGGCGGCCTGATCTTCATCGACCTTCGCGACCGCTGGGGTGTCGTCCAGGTCGCTTTCAACCCCGCCGACGCCCCCGAGGCGAGCGCCCTCGCCGCCGAGCTGCGGGGCGACTACGTGGTCCACGTCACGGGGTTGGTGCGACGCCGTCCGGCGGGATCGGAGAATGGGAAGATCGCCACCGGCGAGATCGAGGTCGGCGCCATCGCGGTCGAGGTCCTCAGCCCGAGCAGGACGCCGCCCTTCTCGACCGAGGGCGAGGCCGACGAGATCACCCGCCTCAAGTACCGCTACCTGGACCTCCGCCGGCAGCGGCTTCACAGGTCGCTGGAGACGCGCCACCGGCTGAACAAGATCATCCACGCCTATTACGACGAGAACGAGTTCTGGGAGGTCGAGACGCCGATCCTGATGAAGGCGACCCCGGAGGGAGCCCGGGATTTCCTGGTGCCCAGCCGGCTCCATCCCGGGCAGTTCTACGCGCTGCCCCAGTCGCCCCAGCAGTTCAAGCAGCTGCTGATGGTCTCCGGCGTCCAGCGCTACTATCAGATTGCCCACTGCATCCGCGACGAGGACCTGCGGGCCGATCGCCAGCCCGAGTTCACCCAGCTCGACATGGAGATGTCGTTCAACGACGAGGAGGACGTCTTCCGGGTCCTGGAGGGGCTCTTCGCCAGGATCTGGAAGGAGATCCTGGGGGTCGAGCTGCCGATCCCCTGGCAGCGGATGAGCCATCGCGAGGCGCTTCTCAAGTACGGCACCGACAAACCCGACCTCCGCTTCGAGCTCGAGATCGCCGACCTCGGCGAGGTCCTCGCGGCGACCGAGGCGCAGGTCTTCCGGCGCGTGCTCGACACCCCCGCGGGCGTGGTCCGCGGCTTCGCCGTCCCGGGCGGTGCGGAGATGACCCGGCGCGAGCTCGACGAGCTGACGGTGCAGGCCAAAGGGGCGGGCGGACAGGGCCTCGCCTGGCTGCCGGGACCGCTCGACAAGTTCCTCACGGACGCCGAGCGGGAGGGGATCCGAGCGGCGACCGGTGCGGCCGAGGGCGACCTCGTGCTGCTGGTGGCCGACCGCCGCCGCAAGGCGGAGAAGGTGCTCGGCCTCATCCGGACCGAGGTGGGCCGACGCCGCAACCTCATCCGCGACGGGGAGTGGCGGTTCCTCTGGATCTACCCGATGTACCTCTTCGAGGAGGACGACGACGGCAACCTCACCTATGGCCACCACCCCTTCACAAGGCCGATGGAGGAGGACCTGCCCTCCATCGAGGAGCGGCCCTACGACGTCCGGGCCCACGCCTACGACATCGTCTGCAACGGCTACGAGCTGGGGAGCGGCAGCCTGCGGATCTACGAGCGCCGGCTGCAGGAGCGCGTCTTCGAGATCCTCGGCCTGGACGGTGAGACGATCCAGGCCCGCTTCGGCCACCTGCTCGAGGCCTTCGAATACGGCGTGCCGCCGCATGGCGGCTTTGCCTTCGGGACCGACCGGGTGGTGATGCTGCTGACCGGCACCGACAACATCCGCGACGTCATCGCCTTCCCCAAGACGCAGTCGATGCAGGACCTGATGCTGGGCGCCCCGAGCCCGATCGACCCGAAACAGCTGGAGGAGCTGGGGATCGCGCTTAAGCCGCCGCCGCCGCGGGTAACATGAGTCGTACCGCCGTCGGAGCGGGGACCCAAGTGTGCGTTGCCCAATATCGTCGTCAGAGGGATCTCGCGTCCGTCGGCAGACGGCAAGCCCGCAGAACATCAAGTCAGACGGGAAGTCGGCAAGCAGCGGCAGAGAACCCACCTAGTGTCCGAGAGGACAACCCCAGGGTCTTCGCTTCGACGGCGGTATCTCAGATTTAAGTGCACCCGGCACTTCTCCTGGCGCCACTCCTGGCGCTCGTCACCAGCCAGCTCTTCTACGCCTTCCTGCCCTACTCGAAGCGCAACTACCTCGCGATCCTCCTCCTGACCGGGATCGGGTTCGCGCTCGGCCAGGCATGGCAGTTCCTGCAGCTGCCCGCCATCCACATCGGTGAGGGCAACGTGCTCCCCGGCCTGCTCTTTGCCGCACTATTGCAGCCGCTTGCGCCAAGGCTGCCAATACACTTTCGCTAGCCGGCAGGTTTCGCCCAGCCCGTTCAGAGGTATCCAACTCTTTGGCTGAAGGTTTCGCGTTCTTTACCCTCGGGATCCTGGCGATCGTCCTGGCCCTGTTCCTGGCCTGGGCGCTCTACCGGCTGACGAGGACGCTGACCGCGGTCGAGGAGCTGGTCGTGACGACAACCGAGGAGATGCGGGAGACGCTGCCAGAGGTGCGGGAGAGCCTCGGCCACGTCAACGACATCACGGCGGGCGTCAACGTCGGGCTGCGCACCGTCGGCTCGGGCGCGGCGGAGATGAGCGGCAGGCTGCGGATCAGCCTGAAGGGACCGGCGAATGCCGCGGCCGCTGCCGCGCACGGCGTCAAGGTCGGCGCCGCCACCCTGTGGCGGTCATTCCTGGAAGGAGAGTGAAGCGGAGATGGCGAGAGAGAAAGAGGAAGGCGGCGGTTTCGGCTGGGGCTTCTTCGTCGGCGGCCTGATCGGCTTCGTCGCCGGCGCCTACCTGGCGTCCGGGCCCGGCCGTGACCAGGTCGATAACCTCCGGACGCGAACGATCGAGCTGACCGGGACGACCGACCTCGGCGGCAAGGCGAGGGCCTACGCGGAACGGGCGCGCACCGTCGTCAAGGATCCCGAGCACCCGGTTGGGAAAGCGGTTCGCGAGGGCGTCGCCGCCGCGCGCCGCCGCCGCCAGGAGCTGGAGACCGAATCCTCCACCGTCGCCGACATCACCGGCAACGGACAGGCGGAGGCCTGAGGGAGCCCCATGGCCCATTCGACACGGAAACCCCTCGCCGAGCTGAAGCTGCTGGCGCAGCCGGAGATGATCTCGACCGCCAAGCGCACGGCATCCTCGCTCGGCAGCCTCGTCGGGTTCAGCCTGGAGGACATCGACGAGCTGAACATCGCGGTCGCCCAGGCCTGTGACAGCGCCATCGAGGCCGGTCGCGAGGCCTGGGGGGATGACGCGACGCTGAAGCTGACCTTCTGGTCGACCGACCGCGGCCTCGAGGTCGAGGTCCAGGCCGTGCAGCCGAAGGCGACCGGACTCCCGGCCAAGCGCCACCCCGTCCAGCACGACGCGGCTCTCGACCGCCTGGCGCACGACATGATCCGCTGTTTCGTGGACGATTTCCGACCCGCGCTCGGCCCGAACCGCGTCCGTTTCAAGCTCGTCAAGTACCTGCTTGGGTAGCCGGCTGGAGATTCCGCGGGACGAGCTGCGCAGGCTCCACCGCGAATACAGGGCCACCGACGATCCCGAAAAGCGCGACCGGATCCGGGAGCGGCTGGTGGAGGGCTATCGAAGCCTGGTCTACTTCCTCGCGCGCAAATTCATGAACCGCGGCGAGCCGCTCGAGGACATCGTCCAGGTCGGCTTCCTCGGGCTGATCAAGGCGATCGAGCGCTTCGAACCCGACCTCGGGAACGAGTTCACGACCTTCGCCACACCGACCGTCACCGGCGAGATCAAGCGCTACTTCCGCGACAAGGGCTGGGCGATCCGCTTTCCGCGCCGCCTCCAGGAGCTCTACCAGCAGGTGGTGCGGATGAACGAGGACCTGAAGAAGGACCTCGGCCGCACTCCCCGCGTCGCCGAGATCGCCGAACGCCTCAAGGTCTCCGAGGAGGAGGTCCTGGAGGCGATGGAGATGAGCCCCGCCCATGCCCCGATGTCCCTCAACGCGACGATCGGGTCGGACGGAGACGAGGGCCGCTCGCTCTTCGAGTCGATCGGCAACCCGGACCCCAACCTCGACCGGGTCGAGATGCGGGACGTGCTGAGGCGGGCGATGGAGCACCTGACGCCCCGCGAGCGCTCGATCATGGCCATGCGTTTCTACGACGAGATGTCGCAGTCGGAGATCGCCAAGAAGCTCGGCATCTCCCAGATGCACGTGTCACGCCTGCAGCGTGCGGCCCTCGAGCACCTGCGCGAGGTCGTCCCGCAGGACGCGGAAAAGAACTAGCGAATACGCTCGGCCACTAGACTTGACGCGCACCACGGCATGACCGGGAACGAAATCAGAACGCGTTTTCTAGAGTTCTTCGCCAGCCGGGATCACCTCGTCCTGCCCAGCGCGCCGCTGATACCGGAGCGGGACCCCACGACCCTGTTGATCTCGGCCGGCATGCAGCCGCTCAAGCCCTACTACCAGGGCGTGAGCAAGCCGCCCGCGCCCCGGCTCGCCTCCTGCCAGAAGTCCTTCCGGACCGGCGACATCGACGAGGTCGGAGACGATCGCCACCTGACGTTCTTCGAGATGCTGGGCAACTTCGCGCCGACCGGCGACTACTTCAAGGAGGGCGCCATCCCCTTCGCCTGGGAGCTGGTGACCGAGGTCTTCAAGCTGCCCAAGGACAGGCTCCGGGTGACCATCCATCCCACCGACGATGAGGCGGACGAGATCTGGAAACGCACCACCGACATCAATCCCGCGTGGGTTTACCGGAACGAGGAGAACTGGTGGGCGGCGGGGGAGACCGGGCCCTGCGGGCCGGACTCGGAGCTCTGGTGGGACCGCGGGCCGGAGGCCGGTTGCGGCGAGCCCGATTGCTACCCGGACCACTGCGCCCGCTTCCTCGAGTTCTGGAACCTGGTCTTCATGCAGTTCGACCGCCAGCGCGACGGCTCGCTGCCGCCGCTGCCCAAGCCGGGCATCGACACCGGGATGGGACTCGACCGGATGGCCGAGGTCCTCCAGGGCGTCGCCACGCCGTTCGAGACCGACCTCTGGCTGCCCATCCTCGACTTCGTCCGCCAGGGCGGCCCGAGCGTCAACCAGTGGTCGGAGCGGCTGGTCGCCGATCACCTGCGGGGGATGACGTTCCTGATCTCGGACGGCGTCGTGCCGGGCACCGAGGGCCGTGGCTACGTCCTGCGCAGGCTGATCCGGCGCGCGATGGTGCATGCCCGCCGGCTCGGCCTCACGGCGCCCCTCGCGGACGGCATCGACCGGGTCGTCGAGGTGATGCGGGAGCCCTACCCCGAGCTGGTTGCCAACCGGGAGATGATCCAGCAGCAGGTCGCCCAGGAGAGCGAGCGCTTCCAGCGCACGCTGGAGCAGGGTCTCGAGCAGTTCGAGCGGCTGGTCGCGCGCCATCCCAACCTCCTGCCCGGCGACGAGGTCTTCAAGCTCCACGACACCTACGGGTTCCCGATCGAGCTGACCCGCGAGCTCGCCGCGGAGCGCGAGATCGAGGTCGACCTGGCAGGCTTCGATGCCGCCATGGCCGGCCAGCGGGCGCGCTCGCGGACGATGACCGGCCAGCGCTGGCCCGACCTCCAGGCGCTGCCCCAGTCGGAATTCACCGGCTACCACGAGCTCGCCAGCAGGGCGCGGATCACCGCCATCTACCGCGGCGGCGAGCCGGTCCGGACCGCGGAAGAGGGTGACCAGGTCGAGGTGTTCCTGGACCGGACGCCCTTCTACGCCGAGTCCGGCGGCCAGGTGGGCGACACCGGCTACCTGTCCGGCGGCATGGGCAGGGTCCGGGTCGAGGACACCCAGAAGCCGGCCGAGGGGGTCATCGCCCAGAGCGGGACGGTGGAGCTGGGCGCGATCGCAACCGGCGAGGCGGTCGACGCGGCGGTGGACCAGGAGCGCCGCGTGGCGACCGCCCGCCACCACTCTGCGACCCACCTCCTCCACAAGGCGCTCCGCACCGTCCTCGGCGAGTCGGCCGTGCAGCGTGGCTCCTACGTCGGACCGGACCACACCACCTTCGACTTCGCCTTCAACCGTGCCCTGGCGCCGGACGAGCTGCGGCGGGTCGGCCGGTTGGTCAACCAGCAGGTGCGCGCGGCGCTGCCCTTCCATGTCAGCCACCGCCCGATCGCGGAGGCGCGGGCCTCGGGCGCGATGGCCCTCTTCGGCGAGAAGTACGGCGACGTCGTGCGGGTGGTCTGCTTCGGTGACTGGACCTGCGAGCTGTGCGGCGGAACCCACGTCGAGAGCACCGCCGAGATCGGCCTGGTTCTGGTCCGATCGGAGCGGAGCGTCGGCTCCGGCCTGCGCCGGATCGACCTGGTGGCGGGTGAGATGGCGGAGGACGAGCTGGAGCGGCGGGAGGCGGCCGCGGAGACGCTCCGGGGCGACCTCGAGCGACGGCTGCGCGAGGCGCAAAAGCGCGTCGAAAAGCTGGAGGAGCAGCTCCGGAACGCTCAGCTCAAGGGCGGCGCCGTCGAGGCTCGGAGCCGGCAGGCACGCGTGCCGCTGACAACCGCGAGTGTCGACGCCGAGAGCATGGACGACCTCCGCGCCTTCGCCGACCGGCTACTCGAGAAGCAGGGCGGGCTGGGGGTGGTCGCGGTAACCTCGGCCGACAGCTACGTGGTCAAGTCCGCCGCAGCGGACATCGACGCCAAGCTGATCCGCGACACCTTCGGGCCCGGCGGGGGACCGCCCCATCTCACCCAGGGCAAGCTGGCGCGTAACGCCGAGGAGGCGTTCGACGCTCTCGAGAAGGCACTCCAGTAATGGGTAAATTCAAGGGCAAGTTCAGGCTCGTCAAGCGGCGCGACGACTACTACCGGCATTTCACCGCCCTCGACATCGGGACGGACATGGTGAAGGCGCTGGTGATCCGGCGTGACAGGCACGAGGGCATCGTGCTCGGCGTCGGCCGGGAGCCGCAGGAGCCGATCGCGATGAGCGGCGGCGCGATCGCCGACATCGAGTCCGTCATCCGCTCCACCAACCGAGCGTTGGAGGCCGCGGAGGACATGGCCGGCCTCAACCCGCCGCCCGGCCAGGCCGTGGTCGGCGTCGCCGGCGAGCTCGTCAAGGGCTTCAACTCCTCCGCCGCTTATCCGCGGACCAAACCCGACACCAAGATCCGCGAGGGCGAGATCCGGAACCTGCTGAACCTGCTCCAGAAGCGCGCCCTGCGCGAGGCCCAGCACCTGCTCGAGCTGGAGCGCAGCTACGGCGAGCTCGACGCCCGGCTGGTCCACTCCGCGATCACCGGTGTTCGGATCGACGGCTACCCGGTCGCCAACCCGCTCGGCTTCCAGGGCCACAACCTCGACATCACGGTCTTCAACACCTTCGCACCACTCACCCACATCCGCGCCATCGAGACGGTCGTCGTCGAGCTCGACCTGGAGCTCGTGGCCGCCGTCGCGCAGCCCTACGCGATCGCACGGGCGTGTGCCGTGGACGAGGTCTACGAGGACGGCGGCATCTTCGTCGACATCGGCGGCGGCACGACCGACGTCGCCCTGATGCGGGGCGGCGGGATCGAGGGGACCCGCATGTTCAACCTGGGCGGCCGCTCCTTCACCCGGCGCCTTTCGACGGCGCTCGGCATCTCCCTGGAACAGGCCGAGGCGAAGAAGCTCCGCCACTCCGAGGGACTGCTCGGTGAGGAAGAGGAAAGACGCGTCTCGGAGCTGCTGCGAGCCGACGCCGAGGTGTTGATCCGGGGCCTGGTCCTCTGCCTGGACGAGCTCTCGCGGGGCGAACGGCTGCCCTCAGGCGTCTACCTCTGCGGCGGTGGCAGCCTGCTGCCGGAGGTGCTCAACGAGCTCGAGCGCGGCAAGTGGGCGGAGGGCCTTCCCTTCGCCCGGCCGCCCCAGGTGAGGCTGCTGGCACCGGCCGACGTCACCGGTTTGACGGACAGCACCGGTCTGCTAAACTCCCCCCGCGACATCGGTCCGATGGCCCTTGCGAACCACGCTCTCCGCCTCCAGGCGGACGAGAAGGACGTCGTCAACGGGGTCATGCGGCGCGTTTTGAAGTCCATGAAGGTGTAACCTGTCGCCCCGATAGAGGTAAACCCACTCCACATGCCAGCAAGCCCCATCTATCTGGACGTAGAAGAAGAGATCTCGGAGCTGATCGAAAGACTCCGCCAGACGTCCGCCCAGGACGTCCCGGTGGTGGTCCCGATGCGAAGCCGGATCGGCCAGAGCCGGTTCAACTTCAAGCTCCTCCGGGACTATGCGCGCCAATTCGGCAAGCGGATCTCGATCATTTCTCCCGAGCCCGCCATCCAGCATCTGGCCGAGGAGAACGGGTTCAACGCCTTCGCCGACCTCGACGGCTATGGCGCGCCCGAGGCGGAGCCGGTCCTCGCCATGGCTGGCGTCGGGGCGGGCTACGCGCCTCCCCTGGAGCCTTCGCCGCTGCCCGAGGCGCCCGCTGCGGCGGCGCCGGTGACCAGGGCCCCGCGGATGACGATGACTCCTCAACACCGGCTGGCGAGCACCGGAGGCTCAGGCGCCCGCCTGGTGCTCTACGCGGGAACCGCCCTGATAGCGCTGGTCGCCTTCCTCGCGGCGGCCGTCCTGATCCCGACCGCGAGCATCACGCTGACCGCCAAGGCGCAGGCGCTGAGCGACACCGCGAACGTCGACGCGGCCCCCGGTGCGGCGCCCGTGAAGGTACGCCAGGTGACGACGACCAAGGCCCTTTCCCAGCAGTTCACCGCGACCGGGATCCACGACACGCCGGCCGTCGCCGCCGGAGGCGCGGTGACATTCACGAACAAATGCGATGGGTCGACCTGGACGATGAAGCAGGGACAGATCTTGTCGACCGCGAGTGGAGTCCAGTTCGTTCTTCAGTCTGGGAGCGTCGTGCCCTTTGGGACACCCCAGTCGGTTGCCGTGCTCGCGGCCGTCCCCGGTGTCGGCGGTAGCGTCGGAGCGGGCACCATCACCACGATCAACAACAACACCACTGCGAAGGCAGCATGCCTCAGCGTCACGAATCCGGCGGCGATGGCAGGCGGCGCGGACGAGGTCAAGCAGACCTACATCTCGCAGGGCGATCTCGACAGCGCCAAGGCGGCTCTCACGGGCAGCCTGCGGGGGACCGTCATCGACGACCTGACCAAGCAGGCGCAGAACACCGAGAAGCTGGCCGACACCGTCGACTACACGCCCACCTTCAGCGCCGACCACAAGGCGAACGACACCGCCCCGCTCTTCAACGCGGGTGTCTCGATGGTCGGCAACGGCGCCGTCTACAACGTCGACGACGTGAAGACCGCACTGAAGGCCGACCTCGCCAAGCACGTGCCGGCCGGGTTCGCGCTCACCGACGACCCGGTCCAGAGCGACTTCCACGTCTCCCAGTCGACCTCCGACGGCCACATCTCCTTCGCCGGCAACGCCAAGGGCTTCATCGCGCCAAAGCTCGACTTCGCCAAGATCTCGAACCGCCTCCTGGGCTCCAGCACCGCCTCCGCCCGGATCTACCTCCAGACACTGCCGATCGAGTCGGCCGACGTGAAGGAGAAGCCCTTCACGCTGCCGCTGCTGCCCTTCCTCACCTCCCACATCCACATCAAGTACGTGGTCGACAAGGGCGTAACAGCCGGGGTTACCCCGGCCCAATAACGCGCCTTCCAGCTAGTCTCGGAGACTGAGATGGAAGGAAGAGTTCTCGCGGTCGACCCCGGCAGCCGCCGCATCGGCCTCGCCCTCAGCGATGAGTCGCGGCTGCTGGCCTCGCCCCTGCGCACCCTCGAGGCAGAGCCGGCGGCGACGCTCTCCGAGCGCCTTGCCGCGGTCGTCCGGGAGGTGGGGGCGGTGGAGCTGGTGGTCGGCCTGCCGCGCAACCTCGACGGGAGCAGCGGGGAGGCCGCCGCATCGGCGCGCAGCCTGGCCGAGCAGCTGAAGCGGAGCACCCGACTGCCGGTGTCGCTCCACGACGAGCGGCTGAGCAGCGTGGCGGCCGAGCGGCACCTGGTTGGGCAGGGCGTCCGCCGCGAGAAGCGGAAGACGCTGGTCGACCAGCTCGCGGCGACCCTGATCCTGGAGTCCTTCCTGGAGCGCAAGCGCCGTGGCTGAGGAGGAGGATCTCCCGGTCGAGACGGTCGTCCTCATCGACGAGGACGGCAAGGAGCTCCTCTTCGCCCTCCACGATGCTTTCGACGTCGAGGAGGTGACCTACTACCTGGTGGAGGGAGTCGACGATCCCGAGCTGGTCCTGGTGCTCCGGGAGCAGGACTCCAAGCTGATCTCGATCGACGGCGACGAGTTCGATCGGATCATGCAGATGTTGGAAAATGACAGCGATTAGTTGAAGAATCTACTGATTTTCGTGGTGGTCCTGGGCCTCCTCGGGTTCGGCGCCAACTCAGCCTACGGCTGGTACACGAACGAGACCCAGCAGCCCGCCTCCGACCAGTCGCAGAAGGTCGCGTTCAAGATCAGCCAGGGGGAGTCGAGCACCGAGATCGGGGACGACCTGTACGCGAAGGGCCTGATCCGCAGCCGCGAGGTCTGGCTGGTCTACGTGAGGCTGAACAACCTCGCCCCCGGCTTCCAGGCGGGCGACTACACGCTCGACAAGCAGATGACCCTGCAGCAGATCACCGACGCCCTCCAGCACGCCCGCACCGACCAGGTCAGCTTCACGATCCCCGAGGGCTACACGATCGGCCGCACTGCCGCCAAGTGGGAGGCGGCGGGCTACGGCAAGGCGCAGGACTACGTCGACGCCGCCAACCCGGCCAACTGGCAGTCCTACGACTTCGTCGTCCAGCGCCCGAAGGTGGCCGGCCGCGCCGACAACCTCGAGGGCTACCTGCTGCCGGAGACCTACTCGCTCAACAAGGGAGCCACCGCCAGGGACCTGGTCAAGGCCCAGCTCGACCAGTTCCAGACCGTCATGAGCGCCGACCTGAAAACGAAGATCAAGGCCGCCGGCCAGACCGTCGACAAGATCGTGATCATGGCCTCGATGGTCGACCGCGAGGTGCAGTCCGACCCCAACCGGGCGATCGTCTGCGGGATCATGTTCAACCGCCTCGCCATCCCCAACACGCTCGACGTCGACGCGACCGTGCTCTACGCCCTCGGCCGCACCAGCGGTGCGCAGAGCCTGAGCCTGGCCGACCTCGAGGCGGCTGCCGGCTCCCCCTACGACACCTACACCCACCAGGGCCTGCCCCCGGGCCCGATCAGCAACCCCGGCAAGGCGGCGCTCAACGCCTGCGTCAGCCCCCAGCAGCGGGACCAGAACTACATCTTCTACTTCGCCGACTGCAAAGGCCAGACGCACTTCGCCCATACCAACGGCGAGTTCGACGCCCTCAAGAAGCAGTACGGCGTGGTGGGGGACGGCTGCTGACGGAACGAGAGTTCATCGGGGAACGCGCGATGAAGTGTTAGTCGGCCTGCTCGGCCACCACATCGCCTACTCCGCGAGCCCCGGCATGCAGAACGCCGCATTCAAGGCCGCCGGGCTCGATGACTGGAGCTATGAGCTGTTCGACGTCCCCCCCGAAGAGCTGGCCGCCGCGGTGGCGGGGCTCCGGCTTCCCGGCCGGGCGGGAGCCAACGTCACCATCCCGCACAAGCTGGCGGTGATCCCCCTCCTCGACGCCTGCGACGAGCTCTCGACCCAGGTGGGGGCGGTCAACTTCATCCGCCGCGACGGCGATCGCCTGATCGGTGGCAACACCGACGTGGCCGGCGTCCGCGCCGCGCTCGAGGAGGTCGGCTGGCGCGGGGGGCGGGCGGTGATCCTCGGCCGCGGCGGCTCCGCGCGGGCTGCCGCCGCCGCCCTCGGCGACGCCGAGATCGAGTACGTCACGCGTGACAACTGGGACGAGCGGGGCGCCCGCAGCCGCGCCGCGGACCTGGTCGTCAACTGCACGCCGCTGGGGCGTGGCGGAGAGGCGGTGATCCGGCCCGCCGACCTGCCCCGGCTGGCCGTGATCGATCTCGTCTACGTCGCGGGCGGGACGCCGCTGGTGGCCGCGGCGCGGGCAGCCGGGCTGCCCTTCGCCGACGGCTGGGCTGTGCTCGTAGCCCAAGGTGCTGCATCCTTCACCGGATGGACATCGCTCCCAGCCCCTTCCGAGGCGATGCGGGCGGCACTGGCGACCTGACCACGGCCCTGCTCACCGCCGCCGTTTGGCTGGTCGTCGGCGCCCTGGTCGGCATCGGCATCCGCCGGCTCAACGTCTGGCTCTACCGCAAAGAGCAGCTGGAGCACGGCTCCGAGCGATGGCAGGTCTGGGGCCCGCCGATCCTGACGGCGATCCTCTTCGCCCTCTTCGGGTTCCACTTCGGGCCCGTTCCCGTCCTCCTCATCAAGAGCCTCTGGGTGGCCGTGCTGGTGGAGGTGATCTTCTGCGACATCGAGCACCGGCTGATCCTCGACCGGGTGATGTTCCCGGCCATGATCGCGGCGATCGCGCTCAGCTTCTTCACGCCCAACCTGGGCATCGTGCAGAGCGTGTTGACGGGCCTCGCCGCGGGCCTGCTCTTCCTGGTCCTGGCGCTGGTCGGAGCCTACCTCTTCGGCGCCGACGCCCTCGGATTCGGTGACGTGAAGCTGGTCGCCTTCATCGGCCTGATCGTCGGCGTCCACAACGCGGCGATCGTCAGCGCGCTCTTCCTGGGTGTCTTCTTCGCGGGCGTCATCTCGCTCCTGCTGGTGGTCGCGCGCCGGCTCACGATGAAGAGCGGGATCCCCTACGGCCCCTTCCTCGCCGCGGGCGCGCTCGTCGTCCTCTACCAACTCGGGCCAAAATAGGAGCGACGAGATGAGCAACGATCTGATGCCTGGCGAGAGCCTGGTCATGAAGGAACGGCAGCACTGGGTCGTGATGATCAAGCCGCTGCTGCTGCCGATCGCGCTGGTCATCCTGGTCGGCCTGCTGGACGCGTTCCAGGCCATCCCGAGCGACTACCGGATCGTGGCCACCCTCGCGGCGGTGGCGGTGCTCGGCCTCTGGCTGATCGTGGTCTGGATCCGCTGGAACTCGCGCAGCTTCACGATCACCGACCGCCGGGTCATCCTCGACACCGGTGTCGTGAGCCGCGCCTCCAAGGTGATCGCGCTCGACCGGGTCCAGGACATCGCGACCAACCAGAGCCTGCTCGGCCGGGTCTTCGGCTACGGCCGGATCGAGATCGACTCGGCCGGCGCCGCCGGGGCCGAGGTGCTGAACGCGCTGCCCCACCCGCAGCGCTTCCGGGACGAGGTCTTCGGCCGGGCCGAGAAGCTCCGCGCGGCGGGCGCCTCCGAACCGGCCCAGGCCGCCCCACCCTCGGTCTGAACGGGATATGGCGAGCCTCCGCTGGTTCACGGCCGGCGAATCCCACGGCCCCCAACTGACGGTCCTGATCGAGGGCCTGCCCGCCGGCCTGGAGATCTCGCCGGACGACCTCCGCCGCGACCTCGGCCGCCGCCAGGGCGGCCACGGTCGTGGCGATCGCCAGAAGATCGAGGTCGACGCGGGGCGGTTCGTGGGCGGCGTCCGGGGCGGCTTCACGATCGGCAGCCCGGTTGCGATCGTTCTCGAGAACCGCGACCACGCCAACTGGACGGCCGAGATGACCCCCCTCAAGGAGGGGTTCGCGCCCAAGCCGGTCACCCGGCTACGACCCGGCCACGCCGATCTCGCCGGCGTCCTCAAGTACGGACACGACGACATCCGCAACGTGCTCGAGCGCTCCAGCGCGCGGGAGACGGCGTCGCGGGTGGCGGCCGGGGCCGTCTGCCGCAAGCTCCTCGCGCGCTTCGGCGTGGAGATCCTGAGCTTCACCCAGTCGGTCGGCGAGGTTGACCTGGGCTTCGAGGCGGTCGACGCCGGCCGCGTCACCAGCGAGGAGATAGAGGCCTCGGTGGTCCGCTGCCCCGACCCGGCCGCGTCGGAGCGGATGGTTGCCGCGATCGACGACGCGGGAGGCCGCGGCGACACCCTCGGCGGTACCTTCCGGGTCGTGGCACGCGGCCTGCCGCCCGGCCTGGGCAGCTACGTCCACTGGGATCGCAAGCTCGACGCCCGGCTGGCGATGGCGATCGTGAGCATCAACGCCGTGAAGGGCGTCGACTTCGGCGCCGGCTTCGACGGCGCCCACCGCCCTGGCTCGCAGTTCCACGACGAGATCGAGCACGGCGAGGGCGGCTACCGCCATCTGACCAACCGGGCGGGCGGGATCACCGGCGGGATGACCAACGGCGAGCCGCTCGACCTGCGGGTGGCCCTGAAGCCGATCTCGACGATGAAGAAGCCGCTCCAGTCGGTCGACCTCCGCTCCAAGGAGAAGGTGGAGGCGCACTACGAGCGCTCCGACGTCTGCGTCGTGCCGGCCGCCGGCGTGATCGGGGAGGCGATGGTCGCCCTCACCCTGGCCGACGCCTTCCTGGAGAAGTTCGGCGGCGACTCGGTGGCGGAGATCGAGCGCAACCACAGATCGTTCCTTGACTCGATCGCCGGGTAGGCCGATCGCGTTGGTCGGCTTCATGGGGTCGGGCAAGAGCACCGTCGCCTTCGCGCTCTCGGCGCTGCTGGGTCGGATGGCGATCGACCTCGACCGGGTCATCGAGAACGAGGCGGGCGAATCGATCGCCGGCATCTTCGCGACCGAGGGCGAGGCCGGCTTCCGGCGGCGGGAGGCCGAGGCGCTCCGGGAGCAGCTCGAGGGGTCGGTCGTCGTCGCCCTCGGCGGTGGCGCCATCCTCGACGACGGCAGCTGGCAGCTCGTCAAGGAGGTCGCCACCTCGATCTGGCTGGATGCTCCGCTGAAGGTGCTCTGGCAGCGGGCGGGGGAGGATCCCCTCCGGCCGCTTGCGCTCGACCGGGTCGAGTTCGACCGCCGCTTCCGTTCCCGGCGCAAGCGGTACGCGGAGTGCGACCACCGGGTCGACTCCGATCGCCCCGTGCTGGAGATCGCGGAGGAGATAGCGACGCTGTGCGGCGGGTAGAGGTCGCCCTCCCGGCGAACCCCTACCCGGTCCTGATCGGAGCCGGAGCGCTCGGCGAGCTGGGCGGCTTTCTGACCGGGACCGCGGTCGTGATCGCCGACCGGGCGGTGCCGCGGCTGCCCGAGCTCGACCTTCCGACGCTCGCTATCGAGGGCGGCGAGGGCGCCAAGACGCTGGCCGGCCTCGAGTCGCTGCTGGCCGGCCTGGAAGCGCACCGCATCGGCCGCGACGGGACGGTCGTCGCCGTCGGCGGCGGGACGATCGGGGACCTGGCCGGCTTCGCCGCCTCGGTCTGGCTCCGGGGGGTCGCTCTCGTCCAGGTCCCGACGACGCTGCTGGCGATGGTCGACTCCGCGATCGGCGGCAAGACGGGCGTCAACACGACCTCGGCGAAGAACGCGATCGGCACCTTCTGGCAGCCCCGGGCGGTGCTCGTCGACACCCGCTACCTCGAGACCCTGCCGCGGGAGCAGCTGGAAGGTGGCTGGGCCGAGGTGGTGAAGTACGCGATGGCGCTCGACCCGGGGATCGGCGACCTCGAGGAGCTCGAACAGGTGATCGAGCGCTGCGTCCGCTGCAAGGCCGCCGTCGTCACCGCCGACGAGCGCGAGGCGGGCCCCCGCGAGGTCCTCAACTATGGTCACACGGTCGGCCACGCCATCGAGGCCGCCTCCGAATACTCGATCCACCACGGCCGCGCCGTCGCCTGGGGCATGCGGGTGGCGGCTCGGATCTCGGTGGACATGGGCCTCTGCGGCCGCGGGGTGGAGGCCGAGCAGGACCGCCTGCTGGCTGCACATGGCCTGCCCGGCGAGCCGCCGAAGGTCACGGCGGAGGCGGTCCTGGCCGCCGCGGGCGGGGACAAGAAGAGCCGCGGCGGGCGTCTGCGCTGGGTCCTCCTGCGCGGGCTCGGCAGGGCCGAGACGGGCTGGGAGGTGCCCGACGAAGTCGTCGCCGGCGCGGTCGCTGGGATACTGGAGCGCTGATGGACACAAAGCGCCGCCTCGTCGTCGCCAACGGGCCCAACCTGAACCTGCTCGGCACGCGCGAGCCGGAGATCTATGGGACTACCAGCCTCGCCGAGATCCAGGCGATGGTCGACGCCCGTGCCGCCGAGCTCGGCTGGTCGGTCTCCTTCTTCCAGACCAACCATGAGGGGGAGCTCATCGACCGTCTCCAGAGGGAAGGTCCCGGATCCCTCGGCATCGTGATCAACCCCGCCGCCTTCACCCACTACTCCTACGCGTTGATGGACTGCCTGCGGGCGATCCGGGTCCCGATCGTCGAGGTCCATATCTCGAATCTGTTCGCGCGCGTCGGCGCCTTCCGCCAGCAGAGCGTCACCGCCTCAGCCGCGGCGGGCATCATCTCCGGCCTCGGGCCGCGCGGCTACCTCCTTGCCATGGAGTACCTCAATGCTGTCGACGAGTGACTTCCGGGTCGGCTCGACCTTCGACATGGACGGCAAGCTGGTGAGCGTCGTCGCGGTCGAGCACATCAAGATGGCCCGCGCCGGCGCCGTGATCAAGGCGAAGCTGCGCAACATCCTCGACGGTGGGATCTTCGAGCAGAGCTTCCGCTCGGGCGACAAGTACAAGGTTGTCCGGATCGAGAAGACCGGCGCGACCTACCTCTACAACGATGGCGACCTCTACCACTTCATGGACGACGAGAGCTACGAGCAGGTTGCGCTCAACGGCTCCCAGCTGGAAGGCGTGCTGCCCTTCCTGAAGGACGGCAGCCCGGTCTCGATCCTCCGCTACGAGGACAGGGTCATCGGCGTCGAGCTGCCGATCAACGTCGAGCTCCGGGTGACCGAGACCGAGCCGGGGATCCGGGGCGACACCGTGTCGGCCTCCTTCAAGCCGGCCAAGGTGGAGACCGGCGCTTCGGTGAACGTGCCGCTCTTCGTCAATCAAGGCGACGTGATCAAGATCGACACCCGTACCGGCAGCTACATGGAAAGGGTTTAGGATCACCGGCATCATCATGTCCGAGCTCGAGGAAGAGGAAGCCACCCAGGGCGGTGTGCGGGTCGCCAACGAGGTGATCGCCAGCATCGCCGCGATGGCCGCCTGCGAGGTCGACGGCGTCGCCGAGATGGACGAGACTAACGCGCGCCACTTCGGCGACTGGCTCAGCCGGCAGTCCGCCCATCGCGGGGTGCGGGTGAGGGTCGACGCCGAGCGGGCGATCCACCTCGAGGTCTTCCTCCAGGTCAGGTCGACCGCGGTGGTCCCGGGCATCGCCGAGCGGGTGCAGGCCAACGTGGTGGAGGCGGTGGAGCGGATGCTCGGACTCGAGGTCGCGGCCGTGGACGTCTTCGTCTCCAGCGTGGCCTTCCCGGCCACGGCCTAGCCGCAAACCGCTGGGACGGCGCCACCAGGCCAGGGAGCTCGCCCTCAAAGTCCTCTTCGAGCTGGAGAGCGACCCCAAGGACGCGACGGCCGCGCTCCGCTACCGGGCGGGCGAGGAGGCGGCGGACCCGGAGGTGGAGCGCTTCGCGACCAACCTGGTCCAGGGCGTGGAGGAGCACCGCGAGCGGCTCGACGAGCTGATCGCCGGCGCCTCGCGCAACTGGCGCATCGACCAGATGGCGAAGGTGGACCGGATCATCCTCCGGATCGCCGTTTACGAGATCGCGGTCGCCCACGACGTGCCGGTAAAGGCGGCGATCAACGAGTCGATCGAGCTCGCCAAGACCTTCTCCGGCGAGGAGGCGGGCCGCTTTGTGAACGGTGTCCTGGGGAAGATAGCCGCGACTGAAGCGACCAATGGCTGATGTGGCCGCCCCCTCGCCACCTTCGGCGGCACTCCCCCACCCAGCGGGGGAGCAAGACTTGCCCCAGGGCAGCGTCCCAATCCGCCGACCCCTGCTTCCCAGC
>DATCPJ010000095.1:0-4629 GCA_036570145.1 Candidatus Dormiibacterota bacterium | reverse complement strand
AGCGGCGAGGCGGCCGCCTCGGCGTAGGTGACCGCCGCGTCGACATCGGCGGTGCACTCCTGCTGGATGCGGTCGTCGGTCTCCTCGTCGATCACGCCCTCGTCGAACAGGTAGCCGCGGAAGCGCTCGATCGGGTCGCGCCGGAGCAGTGCCTCCAGCTCGGCCTGGGGGCGGTAGCGGCGCTGGTCGTCGTCGGAGGAGTGGGAGGTGAAGCGGGCCACCTTGGCCGAGATCAGGGTGGCGCCGTCGCCCGACCGGGCTCGCTCGACGGCCGCCTTCATCGCGTCGTAGGACGCGAGCAGGTCGCCGCCGTCGACCGTCACGCCGGCGATGCCGTAGCCGATCGCCCGCTTGGCGACGCTGTCGACGCCCATCTGGAGCCGGTGCGGCACCGAGATCGCATAGTCGTTGTCCTGCACGATGCAGATGAAGGGGAGGCGGTGGACGCCCGCCCAGTTGAGCCCCTCGTGCCAGTCGCCCTGGGAGGTGCCGCCCTCGCCGATGCAGGTGACCGCGACCTCGTCCAGGCCCCGCATCTTGGAGGCGTAGGCGATCCCCGCCGCGTGGCAGATCTGGGTGCCGACGACGCTCGACTTGGTCATGATCCGGAGCCGCGAGCTGCCGAAGTGGGAGGGCATCTGGCGGCCGCCCGAGTTGGGGTCCTCGGCGCGCCCGAAGACGGAGAGCATGAAGTCGCGGGCGGTCTGGCCGAGGGCGAGGCAGAAGGCCAGGTCGCGGTAGTAGGGGACGAGCCAGTCGATCCCCGGCCGAAGCGCGGTCGCCGCGGCGACCTGGATCGCCTCGTGACCCTGGCCGGAGATCACGAAGGGCGCTTTGCCCTGGCGGTTGAGGACCCACATCCGGCGGTCCACGGCCCGCGCCAGGACCATCTGCTGGTACATGGTGAGGAGGCGCTCCGGGTCGAGACCGAGGGCTGTGTGCCGGGTCTCCTTGGCTGTGGCCACCTTGTTTTCAATGTTAGTGGCAGCCCGTCAAGTCGAGGGCTAGACTGGAACGCGGGGCGGAGGAGTCACCGTCCGGAGGTTGTCCGATTTCTTTCTCGTCTGAGGTCAAGAGCGAGCTCTCCGGCTTGATCCCGGCCCGTCCCTGCTGCCAGCTGGCGGAGCTGACCGGCATCTTCTACTCCACCCGCGGCCGCCTCATCCGCACCGGCAACGGCAACGCCGCCTATTTCTCGCTTCTCCGCAACTCGGTCGCGCGCAAGGTCGTGCGGCTCTCCCGGAACCTGGCCCAGGTCGAGGCCAAGTACCACGCCGAGCGCCACGCGAAGCGGACCGCCTTCTTCATCGAGGTCCCGCTCTCCGCCGTCCTGGAGCCCGGCTTCATGATCCCGGCCGCCCGGGCCCTGCCGGCCAAGCCCTGCGACCGGAAGAACTTCTTCCGCGGCTTCTTCCTGGGCTGTGGCTCGGTCAACGCGCCCTCCACCCGCTACCACCTCGAGCTCGTCGCGCCCACCCTGGGCTGGGCGACCGTGCTCCTCTGCCTCCTCCACGAGGCCCAGGTCCGCGCCGGGGTCGTCGAGCGGGCCGGCCAGCACGTCGTCTACGTCAAGGACGCCGAGGGGATCGCCCGCTGCCTCCAGCTGATGGGCGGCAACCGCGCCGTGATGGAGTTCGAGAACGTCCGCGTCGTCCGCGACGTGCGGGCGCAGGTGAACCGCCGGATCAACTTCGAGACGGCCAACATCGACAAGACGATCGGCTCGGCGATGCGCCAGGTCGAGGCGATCGACAAGCTCGAGCAGGAGCAGGGCCTCGACACGCTGCCGCCGTCGCTGCAGGAGATGGCGCGCTGGCGGAAGGAAAACCCGGAGCTCAACCTCGCCGAGCTGGCGACCCAGATGAACCTGTCCAAGTCGGCGGTCAACCACCGCCTGCGCCGGCTGGTGGAGATCTCCGAGGGGGCTGCCGAGGTGAGCACCACCGCCAGCTAGCTGCTCCCCAACCCGTACGCTTTAGGGCATGACCATAAAAGTGGGGATCAACGGGTTCGGCCGGATCGGCCGCAACATCTATCGGGCGGCCAATCAGCTCAATCCGGAGCTCGAGATCGTGGCCGTCAACGACCTCGGCGACGCCCACACCTTCGCCCATCTCCTGAAGCACGACTCCGCGCTGGGAACCTTCGGACCGCCGGTCAGCTCGACCGACGGCACGATCAAGGTCGGCGACCGCTCGGTGAAGTTCCTGAGCGAGCGAGACCCCGCCGGCCTCAATTGGCGCGACCTCGGCGTCGACATCGTGGTGGAGTCGACCGGCCTGTTCACGGACGCAGAGAAGGCGCGGGTCCACATCGACTCCGGCGGCGCGAAGAAGGTGATCATCTCCGCCCCCGCGACCAACCAGGACTACACCTTCGTGATGGGCGTCAACCAGCACGGCTACGACGCGGCGTCGATGTCTGTCGTCTCCAACGGCAGCTGCACGACGAACTGCCTGGTGCCGGTCGTCAAGGTGCTTAACGAGAGCTTCGGGATCGAGCGGGGGATGATGACCACCGTCCACGCCTACACCGCGGACCAGAAGCTGCAGGACCTGCCCCACAAGGACCTCCGCCGGGCGCGGGCGGCCGCCGACAACATCATCCCGACCTCCACCGGCGCCAACCGCGCCGTCTCGGAGGTGCTCCCCGAGCTCAAGGGCAAGTTCCAGGGCATGGCCTTCCGGGTGCCGATCCTCGACGTCTCGGTCGTCGACCTGACGGTCCAGCTCCAGAAGTCGACCACCGCCGAGGAGGTGAACGCCGCCTTCGACGAGGCGGCGAGCGGCACGTTGCGGGGGATCCTCGCGGTCAGCCACGAGGAGCTCGTCTCCTCCGACTTCAAGAACGACCCGCACTCCTCGATCGTCGACGCGCCGCTCACCCTGATGCAGGGTGGCGACTGGGCCAAGGTCGTCTCCTGGTACGACAACGAGTGGGGGTTCAGCTGCCGGATGGTGGACCTCATCACCTTCATGGCCGCCAAGCTCTGAAAGCCTCCTTCGACCGGCTCGAGCTGCGGGGCAGGCGGGTGCTCGTGCGCGAGGACCTCAACGTCCCCATGGAGCGGGGCCGGATCACCGACGACACCCGGATCCGCGCGGCCAGGCCGACCCTCGACAAGCTGAGCCAGATGGGCGCCCGGACGGTCGTCATGTCTCACCTCGGCCGGCCGGAAGGCAAGCCGAACCTCGACTTCTCGCTCCGCCCGGTGGCCGAGGCGATGCGGGTCCGCTTCGTCGACGACTGCCTCGAGCCGGTCGGTGACATGCGCGAGGGGGAGACGGTGCTGCTCGAGAACGTCCGCTTCTACGCCGAGGAGGAGAAGAACGACCCCGAGTTCGCCCGCGGGCTGGCCGGGCATGGCGAGGTCTACGTGAACGACGCCTTCGCGGCGTCCCACCGGGCGCACGCCTCGGTGGTCGGGGTGGCCCGCCACCTGCCCGCCTACGCCGGCTACCTGATGCTGTCCGAGCTGAAGGCGCTCCACCTTGCCCTCGACGAGCCGAAGCGGCCGCTGGTCGCGATCGTGGGCGGGGCGAAGGTGTCGACCAAGGCGGGGGTCCTCGAGCACCTGCTGCCCCGAGTCGACACCCTCGGCATCGTGGGCGCGATGGCGAACACCTTCTTCAAGGCCCGGGGTGCCCAGGTCGGCGCCAGCCTGGTCGAGGACGAGGCGCTCGACGCCGCCCGGAGGGTGGAGGCCGAGGGCGGCGACAAGCTCCTCCTGCCGGTTGACTCGGTGATCGCCCAGAAGGTCGAGCCGGGCGCGCCGACGCAGGTCGCGGGCGTGGACGGGATCGAGCCGGGCTGGATGATCCTGGACATCGGGCCCGCCACCGTCGACATCTTTCGGCGGCGGCTCAGCGGGGCGGGCACGATCGTCTGGAACGGGCCTGCCGGCGTCTCCGAGATAGCGGAGTTCGCCGAGGGGACGCGGGCCCTCGGCGAGGCGATCGCTGCCTCCGGCGCCTATTCCCTCGTCGGCGGCGGCGACACCGCCGCGGCGATCGAGAAGCTGGGGCTGAGCGGTTTCTCGCACATCTCGACCGGCGGCGGCGCCACGCTGGAGGCGATGGAGGGAAAGGAGCTTCCCGGGGTTGCCGTATTGAAGGAGGAGGACGGCGGTGGATAACAAACCGGTGCTGGCGGCGAACTGGAAGATGAACCCCACCACCGCCGGCGAGGCGGCCGCGCTCGTCCAGGGGATCAGCGCCGCGGCTCAGAGCCAGGACCGGGTCACGGTGGCCGTGTTCCCGCCCTTCGTCTGGCTGCTCGGGGTGCTCGAGCTGCTCGAGGGCACCGGGATCGAGCTCGGCGGGCAGGACTGCCACTGGGAGCCCTCCGGAGCCTTCACCGGCGAGGTCTCGGCAACGATGCTGGCCGGGTTCTGCCAGTGGGTGATCGTCGGCCATTCCGAGCGGCGGGCGATGGGGGAGACCGACCAGCAGGTCGCCCGCAAGGCGGGCGCCGCGCTCGTGGCAGGCCTCGCGACGATCATCTGCGTCGGCGAGCAGCAGGAGCAGCACGACGCCGGGCAGGCCTCACCCGTCGTCGTCGCCCAGGTCACCGCGGCCCTCGCCGAGTGCTCGGCCGACGACTCCCACCGGCTCGTCCTCGCCTACGAGC
>DATCPJ010000094.1:0-2099 GCA_036570145.1 Candidatus Dormiibacterota bacterium | reverse complement strand
GATGAGCGGCCATCCGAGAAAGCGCGCCAGCCGGTAGGACGCGACCTCCCGGCGGTGGAGGGAGCCGGTTGGAAAGTCCCAGAGCGGCGACTCGCCCTGGGCCGGCTTGTAGACGGCGAGCGCCTCGCCGCCGGCCAGGCTGGGGGTCTCCAGCCGGGCCAGGTAGGTGTAGTTGCTGGAGTTGGGCAGCAGGCCCAGCAGCTCGATCCGGGGCGCGTCCAAGAGGACCTCCTCGGCCTCCTCGAAGCTCAGCTGGGGACGCTCAGAAGATGGGCCGGGATCCATTCGCCGCGGGGCAGGGGTGGCCGCTGGGGTCGATCGGCAGGCCGCAGTAGTTACAGGTCGGCCGGCCTCCGGCGAGCACTTTCTCGGCCTGCTCGGCGAAGCTGCGCACCTGCTCCGGCGTCACCCAGAGCCGCGCGGTGGCGGGATCTTCGCCCTCCGCCTCAACCTCGCGCGCGACGATGACGAACTTCCGCTTGCTCTCGTGGTAGCCGAGGCCGAGCTCCCCGATCGACCAGTCGGGCTCGCCAACCGCGGGCGCGGCCTTCCCGGCGCCCGGCGTCAGCTTGGGGTCGGGCAGCTCCTGCGCTTCGAGGAGCTGGCGGGCGCGGGTGAGCAGCCCCTGGATGTGGAATTTCTCGCAGGCGAGCGTCATCTCCTCGGCGCCGTTGCGGGCGAGGAGAAAGAACTGGCGGCTGCCCGGTTCGCCGACTGCGGCGGCCGCGATGAGGTCGACCGACTCGAGCTCGAAACTTTGCGAGGCCATTTCCGAAGTAATTCTTCCACTTGAATGGAAGGGGGTCGGCAGGCGCCTCAGCCGGCGGTGTCGGTCTCGACCGTCTCGGGGTCGCCGTCGATCGGGTTGGGCTCGGTTTCCTCGGTGGCCGGAGGAGCCTCGGCGGCCTGCTCGGTGGCGCCGCCCTCGGCATCCTTGGGGACCCGAGTCTCGATCAGCGCGGTGAGCCGGCGGCGGTTGATCAGGACGAACCGGTAAACGCCGCCGTGGTCGTCGAACTCGAGCCCTTCCTGGATCGGTTGGACGCGCGCCTCCGTCACCGAGAGGAAGCGGTTGCGGGTGGTCCGGTGCCAGCCTGCCACCGTCTGGTCGATCGGCACGTTGATGAAGCCGGTGACCTGGAGGGGGCCGCAGTAGAGCTTCACGCGCACCTTGCGGCCCGGCGCCTTGAGGTCACTCTGGCTGGTCAGCGTCTCCGTCGTCGGGATCAGGAGGAGGACCTCGTCGCGGTTGAGGGTCATCCCGGGCACCGTGTCCCAGAGGCCCTCACCGGAGGCGTGGACGCGGATCTGGGCATCCTCGATGTCGAGCAGCTCGTCCTCGTCGTTGGCGAGGTCGCTGATCCGCCGGGCCTGGTGCATGTAGACCTTGCCGTGGACCTCGAGATAGGTCGCGCCCAGCTCGGCAAGGGCTCCGATCTCGGTAACGTGAAGATCGTCCAAGGCTCCGCCAGCATAGGTCGGCCGGGTTTTGCCGTCCAGCCGGCGGGGAATGAAAGGAAGCGTTCCGAGGTGGATGCGACCGATCGCGGCGCGCCGCTCCGGGCTGAAACAATGCGACATGAAACTTTCAACGACAGATCAAAAAACCCGGGAGGAAAGCTATGGCTAAGACCGTAGGCATCGACCTCGGGACGACGAACTCCGTCATCGCCGTCATGGAGGGCGGCGAGCCGGTCGTCATCCCGAACGCCGAAGGTGCGCGGACGACACCGTCCGTGGTCGCCTTCACCAAGACCGGCGAGCGTCTCGTCGGCAACCTGGCGCGCCGCCAGGCCGCCGTCAACCCCGAGAACACGATCGCTTCGATCAAGCGCTTCATGGGACGCAAGTCGAGCGAAGTCGAGAGCGAGCGAAAGATCGTCCCCTACGAGGTGAAAGCGGGGAAGGACGACCGCGTCGTCGTCTACGTCCCCAACGCGCAGAAGGAGTTCACGCCGGAGGAGATCTCGGCGATGATCCTCCAGAAGCTCAAGGCCGACGCCGAGGCGTACCTGGGCGAGAAGGTGACCGACGCGGTCATCACCGTTCCCGCCTACTTCAACGACGCCCAGCGGCAGGCGACCAAGAACGCCGGCCAG
>DATCPJ010000093.1:0-11499 GCA_036570145.1 Candidatus Dormiibacterota bacterium | reverse complement strand
CCCTCGAGACGCTCGGCGACCTCTGCCTCGACGTCGTCGGCAGCGCCATCCCGGTCCGCGTCTACGACGCCAGCCCGGGCACCCCGGATCCCTTCCACCCCCGCGCGATCCTCTGCGTTCCGATCCTGATCGCTGACGCGGGCGCGGGCGCCGTCCTCCTCGCCGGGTACGCGCCGGGTCGCCAGTTCACCGCCGAGCACGAGCGGCTCGTCGCCAACGTGGCCCGCAACGCGGGCCCGGTGCTCGCCAAGGCCGGCGCCTACCAGCTGATCCTCGACCGGCCGGGCGATCGCTGGCGCCGCCTCGACCAGGTCGGTGCCGCTGCGGCGCCGGCCGCCCCGACAGCACCGCCCGCGGCACCGCCCCCCACCGAGCACGGCACCGGCGAGATCGCGGGCTCACCGATGTCGACGATGGCTCTCGACCCCGAGGCGATGCGCCGGCTGATCGCCGAAGCCAAGGCGGCCCGCGCCGCCGAGGAAGCCGAGGCCCAGCTGGCACCACCTCCGCCCGAGCCGGTGGCCGAGGTCGTCGCCGAGGTCGTCGCCGAGGTCGGGCCACCGGCCGCGCCGGAGCCCACGGCCCCGCCGGAGCCGGTCGAGCCGGCCGAACCGGCGCCCAGGCGCATGAGCTGGCGGGAGCGGGTCAGCTCGCGGATGACGCGGGTCGCGGAGGAGCGCGAGGAGGACCGGGTCCGCTACCGGCAGGAGATCCTGGCCGCCGTGCGCAACCTGAGCTGGGACGGCTACCAGGCGCTGATCGCGGACATCTTCCGACGCAAGGCCTTCGAGGTCTTCCCGCCCCCGGTCAGCGGCACCGACCTCGACGTCATCGACCTGGTCGTCGACCGCGACGACAAGCGGATGCTGATCAACTGCCAGCTGCGGGGGGAGATGGACATCCCGGCGGCCGCGGTGACCGAGATGGGCAACGTCGTCTACAACTACAGCGTCGCCGGCGCCTACCTGATCGCCGACGGCAGCTTCGCCCAGGACGCCATCGACGCGGCGCCGGCGAGTGGTGTCGTGCTGATCGACGGCGAGGCCCTCATCGACATCGTCATCGAGACGACCCTCAAGGACGAGAGCAAGCCCTCCGGCCTCAGCCGCTTCGCGAAGCGTCTGACCCGCGCCAGCTAGTCCCAGCCGGGCGGCGCTGGAACGGGTCCGAAAAAAACCACAAAGACACAGAGGGCACGAAGCACGCACAAAGGACGAGGAATTAGTGCAGCCGGCGTTCGATAGCCGTCAATTTCCTACCGTCTTCCTTCGTGCGTCTTCGTGCTCTTGGTGACTTTGTGTTGGAGCCGAGTCGGCAGATACCCTGACTTCAGTCCCAGCCTGGCGGCCGGCGGAAGCCGAAGCCCGGCATCGCCTCCAACTCGGCGGCCAGCTCGAGCAGGTCGAGCTCTCGCCGAAGGTGCCCGACCAGCATCACGCCGACCGGGAGGCCGTCCTGCTCGCCCGCCGGGATCGAGATCGAGGGCAGCCAGGAGTAGCTGATCGGCAGCACGAACTGGACGTGCTGGTTCCAGGCTTCGCCGAGAAAGGCGGGGACCTGCTCGTGGGGCATGGGGAGGAGGCCGATGGTCGGGGTCAGGATGGCGTCGAAGCCCGCCTCCAACCGGGCGCGGATCCGGCGCCCCGCGGCCAGCCCGTCCTGGAGGGCCTGCCAGTACTCGGTCGCCGGGATCGTCCTTCCTTCGGCGAGCAGGGCGCGCACCGGCCCGTACTCCTCCGGCTCCCCCGGCCAGGCGCCGAGGCTGACCCGGCGGACGACCTTGTAGGACTGCGCCACCGGGAGCGGGTCCCACTCCAGCCGCTCGACCGCGTGGCCCGCGGCGGCCAGCGCGGTCGCGGCGCGGGCGACTGCGGCGGCGGGGCCGGGCGCCATCCCGATCGGCGACTCGGTGACCACGAGGATCCGGGCTTTGCCCTGCCGCGAAGGGGGCGCCACCTCGCCCGTGAGGACCTCGAACACGAGGCGTGCATCGGCGACGCTGCGGGCGATCACTCCCCGGGAGTCGAAGGTGGTCGGGTCGGGTAGGTCGTGTGGGATGGTGTCCGGGGTGGGGCGGAGGCCGACGACGCCGCAGCAGCTTGCCGGCATCCGGATCGAGCCGCCGAGGTCGTCGGCCGTCGCGACGGTGGCGAGGCCGGCGGCGACCGCCGCGGCGCTGCCGCCGCTCGAGCCGCCCGGGGTGACGCCGTCCCGCCAGGGGTTCTGGGTCGGGCCAAAGATCGGGCTGACCGTCCCCACCGACGCGACGAGCTCGGGGATGTTGGTCTTGCCGAGGATCGCGGCGCCGGCCTCCCGGTAGCGCGTGATCGGCGCCGAGTCGACCTGCGCGCGCTGCTCGCGGTATTTGGGGGACGACCAGGTCCAGGTCATCCCTCTGACCTGGTAGCTCTCCTTGGCGCCCACCGTGACGCCGGCGAGCGGGCCGGTCGCCCCTGCCCGCGCCTGCTGGTCGACGTCGACGTAGGCGTTGAGGCGGGGATTGAGGCGGGCGATCCGGGCCAGGTGCTCGGCGACGACCGCCTGGGGGTCGAGCTCGCCCGCGCTGACGCGGCCCGCGATTTCGACCGCTGACAGCCAGGCCAAGTCAGTGGAGCTCACGACTGCCTATTGTTGACGCTGATGCCGATCAAGTGGACGGACAACCCGGAAGCCGACGCCCTTCTCGAGCGCGAGCCGCTGGCGCTCCTCATCGGGCTCGTGCTCGACCAGCAGGTGAAGATGGAGAAGGCGTTCAGCGGGCCCTACGAGCTCCAGAAGCGGATCGGGCACCTGGACGCGAGGAAGATCGCGTCGATGGACCCCGCCGAGCTCGACCGCGTCTTCCGCGAGCGGCCCGCCCTGCACCGCTTCCCGGGATCGATGGCCAAGCGCGTGCAGGAGATGTGCGCCGCGGTCAGCAACCGCTTCGACGGCGACGCGGGCCGGGTTTGGCGGGACGCCGGCAACGGCAAGGATCTGGCGGCGAACATCAGGTCGCTGCCCGGGTTCGGCGAGATGAAGGTGAAGATCACGGTGGCCGTGCTGGCCAAGAAGTTCGGCGTCAAGCCGCCCGGCTGGGAGGCGGAGGCGGCGAGCTGGCACAGCGTGGCCGACGTGGACTCGATCGAGACGATGGCCGAGGCCCGCGTCGTGAAGCGCCAGATGAAGGCGGAGAAAGGGCACTAGCCGCACCTGCATTAGCTACCAAGGTGACTATCAGTTAAGCTTGAAGTCACCGTGCAGCAACCGAAAGCCGGCCGCTCCCCGTCCAAGCCTGCGTCAAAGAAGAAGCCAGACCTCCGCGTCATCTCCGAGGGCTCGTCGCCGGAGCCCGAGGCCCAGCCTCTCCTGGTCGACGTCACCGAGCAACTGGGCACCGACTTCTACCTGGTCGACGAGCTCCTCACGGCCCAGGAGCGGGCGATCCGCGACCGCGTCCGGCGGTTCGGTGAGCGGGAGGTCCTGCCGATCATCAACGACTACTGGGAGCGGGCCGAGTTCCCCTTCGAGCTGGTGCCCAAGCTGGCCGCCCTCGGCATCGCCGGCGGCACCGCCCGCGGCTACGGCTGCCCCGGTCACTCGCCGGTCGCGATGGGGCTGGTCGGGATGGAGCTCTCGCGCGCCGACGGCAGCGTGAGCACCTTCTTCGGGGTCCATTCGGGGCTTGCCATGGGGTCGATCGCAAAGCTCGGCTCAGCGGAGCAGAAGCGGCGCTGGCTGCCCGCCATGGCACGGTTCGAGAAGATCGGGGCCTTCGCGCTGACCGAGCCCGACCACGGGTCCGACTCGCTGCTGCTGGAGACGACCGCCGTCCGCGACGGCGACCACTACGTCCTCAACGGGTCGAAGCGCTGGATCGGGAACGGCAGCATCGCCGACCTTGTCATCGTCTGGGCCCGCGACGAGAAGGGCGGCGTCGGCGGTTTCGTCGTGGAACGGCCGACGGAGGGCTACGAGGCACGCGTCATGACCGGCAAGCTGTCGAAGCGGGCGGTCTGGCAGGCCGAGATAACGCTCGAGAACGTCCGGGTGCCGATCGCCAACCGGCTCGCCAAATCGCGCACCTTCAAGGACACGGGGACGGTGCTGACGGCGACGCGTTACGGGGTCGCCTGGGACGCCCTCGGCCACGCCCTCGCCTGCTACGAGGCGGCGCTCACCTACTCCCAGGAGCGGGTCCAGTTCGGCAAGCCGCTGGCCGGCTTCCAGCTGGTCCAGAACCAGCTGGCCTGGATGCTCGCCGAGATCACCGCCATGCAGCTGCTCTGCCACCGCCTGAGCGTGCTCGCGGCGAAGGGCAGGGTGACGCCCGGGATGGCGTCGATCGCGAAGATGAACAACGCCCGCAAGGCGCGGGCCATCGCGGCCGGCGCCCGGGAGATCCTGGGCGGCAACGGGATCCTGCTCGACTACCACGTCGCCCGCCACCAGGCGGACATGGAGGCGGTCTTCACCTACGAGGGGACGGACAGCATCCAGTCTTTGATCGTCGGCAAGGAGATCACGGGGGAGCAGGCTTTCGCCTGAGTCGAGGCCTGCATCCGGGTCCCACCCTGCCCTCCCCGCGGGCGGGGAGGGTGTTGATGTTTGCTACAGTGACGGCTCCGTGCCCGGGTCGTGAGAGCCCGGGGCGAGTTTCAGAAGAGAAGGAGACCAGATGAGCACCACTCCCTCCGAAGAGGAGGCGCGCGGGTACGCGCGGCGCTACCGGCTGATCCCGCTCCAGCGAGAGCTGCTGGCCGACCTCCTGACGCCAGTCCGCGCCTACTCGCTGCTCTGCCCGCCCGGGTCGCGCGGATTCCTGCTGGAGAGTGTCGAGGGCGGTGAGCGGCTGGCCCGGTTCTCCTTCATCGGCTACCGGCCCGAGCCGTTCGAGGTGGGGGAGGGCGACCCGCTGGAGGCGCTCCGCGAGGTCGCCGAGGCGGAGGTGGCGCCGGTGCCCGGCCTGCCCCGCTTCCACGGCGGCGTCGTCGGTTACCTCGGCTACGAGGTCGCCCGGCATTTCGAGCGCTTGCCGGCGGCGGCCGGGCCGGCGCCTGCGATGGGGGAGAGCGGCTTCCTCAAGGCGGAGGACCTGGCCGTCTTCGACCACGTGACCCACCGCCTCAAGCTGCTCACCATCCACCGCCCCGACCGCGAGGATTACGCGGCGGCGGTAGCCCGACTGGACGAGATGGAGCGCCGCCTCGGCGCGGAATCGCCGCCCGCCCAGCCCAAGCCGCACGCCAACGGCGCGGCCTGGTCGTCCAACCTCACCGAGGGCGCCTACTGCGCGATGGTCGACGCCGCCCGGGAGGAGATCCACGCCGGCGAGGCCTTCCAGGTCGTCCTCTCGCAGCGCTTCCGCAAGCCGCTCGGGGCTCGCCCGCTCGACATCTATCGCTGCCTGCGCGCGCTCAACCCCTCGCCCTACATGTACTACCTGGACCTCGGTGACGGGTCGCACATCGTGGGCACCTCGCCCGAGGTACTGGTCCAGGTCGAGGATCGCCGGATCCGGGTGAGACCGCTGGCCGGGACACGCCGCCGGGGCACCGACGCGACGGAGGACGCGGCGCTCGAGCGCGAGCTGCTGGCGGACCCCAAGGAGCGGGCCGAGCACGTGATGCTGGTCGACCTCGGCCGCAACGACGTCGGCCGGGTGGCGCGGCCGGGCACTGTCAGCGTCGACCGCCTGATGGAGGTCGAGCGCTACTCCCACGTCATGCACATCTCGTCCACCGTCACGGGCGAGCTCGCTGAAGCCAGCAGCGGCCTCGACGCGCTCCGCGCCGCCTTCCCGGCCGGCACCGTCTCGGGGGCGCCCAAGATCCGGGCGATGGAGATCATCTCGGAGCTCGAGCCGGACCGCCGCGGCCCCTACTCGGGCGCCTTCGGCTACGTCGGCTTCGGCGGCAACCTGGACCTGGCGATCACGCTCCGGACGGTGGTAATCGCGGGCGGCGAGGCCTTCGTCCAGGCCGGCGCCGGGATCGTGGCCGACTCGGTGCCCGAGCGCGAGTACCAGGAGACGCTGGCCAAGGCGAGCGTTCTCTTCGAGGCGATAAAGCAGGCGGAGGCGATGCCGTGAGCGCGCCGCGGGTCGCCCTGATCGACAACTACGACTCCTTCACCTACAACCTCTACCAGCACCTGGCCGAGCTCGGCGCCACCGCCGAGGTGCACCGCAATGACGCCGTCACCGTCGCCGAGCTGCGCGGCTATGACGCGCTCGTCATCTCCCCCGGACCGGGCGACCCCGACGACGCGGGCGTCTCGCTGCAGGCGATCCGCGACCTGAGCGGGACACTGCCGATCCTTGGCGTCTGCCTCGGCCACCAGTGCCTGGGGCAGGCTTTCGGCGGTATCGTCGCCCGCCACCGGCCGATGCACGGGATGACGAGCTGGGTCCACCACGACGGCCGGCCGCCGTTCACGGGACTCGCCGCCCCCTTCGAGGCCACCCGATACCATTCGCTGGTGGTCGAACGCAATACGATTCCGCGCGAGCTCGAGGTCTCGGCCTGGACCCACGACGGGGTCGTGATGGGCCTCCGCCACCGCGACCACCGCACCTACGGCGTCCAGTTCCACCCCGAGTCGGTGCTGACCGTCGAGGGAAAGCGCCTGCTCCAGAACTTCCTCCGGTTGGCGGCGTGATCGAGGCGATCGGCAAGCTCGTCAAGGGCCAGCACCTCTCCGAGGCGGAGGCCGGCTACGCGATGGAGCTGATCCTGGCCGGCGACGCTACGCCGTCCCAGATCGCCGGCTTCGTCGTCGCGCTCCGGATCAAGGGTGAGACGGCGGAGGAGATCGCCGGGCTCGCCCGCGCGGCGCGAGCCAACGCCACCCCGCTGGAGGTCGGCGACCGGGACCTGCTCGACACCTGCGGCACCGGCGGCGACGCCCTCGGCACCTTCAACATCTCGACCCTCTCGGCGATCGTCGCCGCCGCCTGCGGCGCCCGGGTCGCCAAGCACGGCAACCGAGCCGCCTCCTCGCTCTGCGGCAGCGCCGACGTGCTCGAGGCGCTCGGGGTGAAGATCGACCTCGCGCCGGACGGCGTTGCCCGCTGTCTCGAAGAGGTCGGGATCGCCTTCCTCTTCGCGCCCCTCTACCACCAGGGTTTCCGCTACGCAGCGGTGCCGCGGCGCGAGCTCGGCGTCCGCACCGTGTTCAACATCCTCGGCCCGCTCTGCAACCCGGCCGGAGCGCGCCGCCAGGCGCTCGGAGTAGCCGACGCCGCGCTCGCCGGGCGGATGGCCGAGGTCCTGGTGATGCTCGGCGTCGAGCACGCGCTCGTCTTCCACGGCGCCGACGGGATGGACGAGCTGACGACGACCGGCCCGTCGCGCGTGATCGAGGTGGAAGACGGCCGCCAGCACGAGTACATCCTGGAACCGGCCGAGCTGGGCCTCCCGCTCGCTCCCCTGGAGGAGATGCGGGGCGGCGGCCCGGCGGAGAACGCGGCGATCGCACGCGAGGTGCTGGGCGGCGCCAAGGGCCCGCGCCGCGACGTGGTGATGCTGAACTCGGCCGCCGCGCTCCGGGCGGCCGGCCTGGCGGGCGATTTCAAGGAGGGCATCGGCCTCGCGGGGGAAGCTCTCGATTCGGGTCGGGCCGGGGAGGTGTTGGAGAGGTGGGCGAAAGCCTCACAGGCCGTCCCAGCGTAAAAGCCACGATCCTCGAGGAGATCGTCGCCGAGACGCAGGCCGAGGTCGCCGAGCGGCGTTCTCGAGTGCCTCAGGCGAAGGTCGAGCGGCAGGCGCAGGCGGCGCCCTCGATCCGCGACTTCAAGGCCGCGCTCACGGGGCCGGAGCTGGCCGTGATCGCCGAGATGAAGGCCAAGTCGCCCAGCGCCGGGCAGCTTGCCGGTCCCGGCTACCGCCCCTCCACGATCGCCGAGACCTACGCCAAGGCGGGCGCCGCGGCGCTCTCCGTGCTCACCCAGGGGAGCCGCTTCGGCGGAAAGCCTGAGCACCTCGCGCTCGCCCGCCGGGCGGTCCGCGTCCCCGTCCTCCGGAAGGACTTCGTCACCGACCCCTACCAGGTCTTCGAGGCACGGGCGTACGGCGCGGACGCGGTGCTGCTGATCGTCGCGGCACTCGAGGAGGCGCAGCTCCGCGAGCTGCTGGCGCTGGTTCGCCGGCTGGGAATGGCGGCGCTGGTCGAGATCCACACGACCCGCGAGCTGGACACCGCGATCGGGGTCGGCGCCGACATCGTCGGGATCAACCACCGCAACCTCAAGACGCTGACGGTCGACACCGGGCTGACCGCCCGCCTCCGCCCCCGTGTCCCCTCGGGCACCGTGCTCGTCTCGGAGAGCGGGATCCGCGACGCCGGCGACGCGCGCCGGATGCGGGTGGTCGGGGCGGACGCGGTGCTCGTCGGGGAGGCCTTGATGCGATCGGACGACCCGCGCACTCTCATCCGCGAGATGACCCGGGTCGAGAGGGAATGAGGGCAATGCCCCTCCGGCCGCTCTGCGGCCACCTCCCCACTGCGGGGGGAGGCAAGACACCAATGGCGAGGGTTCCAGCAACCTCCACAGCGCTTGGGGAGTGGGGAAGCTGAACCAGGTGGAACTGTTTTGACTGGATCGCCCAACCCTGCCCTCCCCACTTCGTGGAGAGGGGGAAAACAGCCCCCAGTGGTACGGGAATGATCGACGAACGCAAACACACGTTGGTCAAGATCTGTGGCATCTGTGACGTCGACTCGGCGCTTGCGGCGGTGGAGGCTGGGGCGGATCTGCTTGGGTTTCAGTTCTGCGAGTCGAAGCGGCGGATCACGCCCGATGACGCGGTCAAGATCCTTGACGAATTGCCCGATGGGCCGGCGTTGGTGGGCGTCTTCATGGACCAGTCGCCGCGCGAGGTCAACGCGATCGCGGAGTTCCTCGACCTAGACATCGTGCAGCTCCACGGCAGCGAGAAGCCCGGGTTCCCGAGCGATCACATCGTGATGAAGGCCCTCAAGGTGCGCGACGGCGTGATCCCCGACGCCGGCGGCTGGCCCGACCCGGTGCTGCTCGACTCCTGGTCCCTCGATTCCAAAGGGGGCACCGGCCACGCCTGGAACTGGGAGACCGCCGAGGCCCTGACCGTCACCCGCCAGGTCTTCGTCGCCGGCGGGCTCAACCCGCTCAACGTCGGCTCGGTCATCCGCCGGCTCCGGCCCTACGGCGTCGACGTCTCGAGCGGCGTCGAATCGGAGCCGCGCGTCAAAAGTCCCGCCCTGATCGGCGCCTTCATCGACGCCGTGCGGCGCCAGGCGTGAAGGGCCGCTTCGGCATCTACGGCGGCCAGTACGTCCCCGAGACGTTGATGTCGCCGCTGGCGGAGCTGGAGGCGGCCTGGAACGAGGCGAAGGCGGACCCCGGCTTCAACGCCGACCTGGAGCGGCACCGGAAGACCTTCATCGGGAGGCCGACGCCGCTCTACTTCGCCGAGCGTCTCTCCGCCCACCACGGCAACCGGATCCACCTGAAGCGGGAGGACCTCTGCCACACCGGCGCCCACAAGGTGAACAACGCGCTCGGCCAGGGGCTGCTCGCGGTCCGGATGGGGAAGCGGCGGATCATCGCCGAGACTGGCGCCGGCCAGCACGGCGTCGCGGTGGCCACGCTCTGCGCCCGCTTCGGCCTCGACTGCACCGTCTACATGGGCCGCGAGGACATGCGCCGGCAGGCCGTCAACGTGCAGCGGATGCGGCTCCTCGGCGCCGAGGTGCGGGAGGTGACGGCGGGCACCATGACGTTGAAGGACGCGACCTCGGAGGCGATCCGGGACTGGGTGACCAACGTCCGGACCACCCACTACATCATTGGTTCGGCGGTCGGGCCGCATCCTTACCCGGAGATGGTGCGCGACCTCCAGCGGGTGATCGGCGACGAGGCGCGGGCGCAGTACCTGGAGGCCGAGGGCCGGCTGCCCGACGTGGTCGTCGCCTGCGTCGGCGGCGGCTCCAACGCGATCGGCGTCTTCACCGCCTTCATCGCCGACGAGGACGTGCGCCTGGTCGGCGTGGAGGCGGGCGGCTCGGGCCTCGCCAGCGGAAGGCACGCCGCTTCGCTGGTCGCGGGCCGGCCGGGCGTGCTCCACGGCGCGCTCTCCTACCTGCTCCAGGATGCAGATGGCCAGGTGCTGCCGACGCATTCCATCTCGGCCGGCCTCGACTATCCCGGCGTCGGCCCCGAGCACTCCTTCCTGCGCGACGCCGAGCGGGCCGAGTACCACGCCGTCGACGACGGCCAGGCGGTGGCGGCGCTCCGACTCTGCACCCGGTTGGAGGGCATCCTGCCCGCGCTCGAGCCATCCCACGCGCTCCACTTCGCGGGAACTTTGGAAGGCCGCGTGCTGGTCTGCCTGAGTGGGCGCGGCGACAAGGACATGGACAACCTTGCTGCGGATTGAGAACGGCCGCCTCGGGCTGATCCCCTACCTGATGGCCGGCCACCCCGACCGCGACCGGTCGATCGCCGCCGCGCGCTCGCTGGCGGCGCTGCCGATCGCCGCGCTCGAGCTGGGCATCCCCTTCAGCGACCCGCTCGCCGACGGGCCGGTGATCCAGCGCGCCGGGCAGGCGGCGCTGGAGGCGGGGATGACTGTCGCCGGCTGCCTGGAGATCGCGGCCGCCGTCTCCGGCCAGGCGCCGGTGGTCTTCATGTCCTACGTGAACCCGATCCTCTCCTACGGGCCGGAGCGGTTCGCAGCCGACGCGGCGGCAGCCGGCGTGGCCGGGGTTATCCTGCCCGACCTGCCGCCGGAGGAGAGCGAGAGCGTCGCCGCCGCGCTTCACAAGCAGGGACTGGCCACCATCTTCATGGTCGCTCCGACCAGCAGCGAGGAGCGCATCAGACTGATCTGCGATGCATCGAGCGGCTTCGTCTACTGTGTCACGCTGACCGGCATCACCGGAGTGCGGGCAGAACTACCCGAGGGCATCGCAGAGCTGCTCGGAAAGGTCCACTCGCACACCAAGCTGCCAGTCGCCGCCGGCTTCGGCATCGCGACGCCCGCCCACGTCGCAGCTCTGCGGGGCATCGCCGACGCCGCCGCCGTGGGTAGTGCCGTCGTCAGAGAAGTGGAAGAAAATCGCGACCCCGCCCGGCTGGTCGAGGAGCTGCTGACCGCATGCCGGTGAGGGGGATCAGGGGCGCGACGACCGCTGCCAGGAACAGCTCCGAGGCGATCGTGGAGGCGACGACGGAGCTCCTCGTCGAGCTCGCTCGGTTGAATGAGCTCGACCGCGACGAGGTCTGCTTCGCCTACTTCACGACCACCCTCGACCTCGACGCCGAGTTCCCGGCGCTCGCGGCGCGGCGGATGGGCTGGACCACGGTGCCGCTTCTCTGCGGCAACGACATGGTCGTCCCGGGACCGAATCCCCGGTCAGTACCGATGTGCATCCGTATCCTTCTCCTCTACAACACCGACAAGGCCCAATCCGAGATGAAGTCCGCCTACCTGCGTGGGGCGCAGGCGATCCGTGCGGATCTCGATCGAACAGCCGGGG
>DATCPJ010000092.1:0-2857 GCA_036570145.1 Candidatus Dormiibacterota bacterium | reverse complement strand
GCATCCCAGCTGAACCGGCCGGTCGCCACCTTCGCGGCGGCGTCGGCGTCGGCGGCAATGCCGATAACACCGCGCGCTGACCTCGCCTCCCCGACCAGGCTTTCCATGTCGAGACGGCTGCCGGAGTTGGGCAGTTTGTTGACGACGATCGTGTAGGACCGGTTGCTGGGCAGCCGGCGCGCAGCCTCGACGACCACGCCGGCGGTCAGGGGGTCGGCGTCTGACACGATGACGAGCTGGTCGGCCGCCTCCATCGCGGCCTGGGTCGCGGGATGGTAGAGACCGGCCCCGCAGTCGAGGATCAGCATCCCCGCCAGCTCCTGCAGGCGGTGGATGACCCTGTTGTAGGCGGTCCGGTCGAGCCGCTCCATGCGCTCGGGCTCGGTCGGCGCGGGGAGGACGAGGAGACCGTGCGGGCCGCGGCCCAGGAACCGCTCCAGCATGGTGACCGTCAGCGCCGGCTGGTCGATCACGTCGAGCAGGTCGTCGACGAAGATCGGATGGTCAGCCGTCAGCGAGCGGCCCAGGGTCCCGTGGTCGGGATTGCTGTCGATCGCGATCACGCGGTCACTTCGGATCATGGCGAAGAGGGTGCCGAGCAGGGCGGCGGTGGTGGTCTTGCCGACCCCTCCCTTGGGCGAGACGACCGCGATCGTCACGCAGCGCGCCAGCCGGGGCGCCGCGATCAGGTCCGCGAGCCGGGTGCTGTAGTCGCTCAGGCGCCAGGCCTCGCGGGCACGCTCGAGAGCGCTGGCCGGGCGCGGAATCGTCAGCCGGTGGGCGGCTGCCGTTCCTGTGGCGTCGGCGCCGCCGGCCGGCTCGGCCCGGTCGGGCGAGATCATCGCCTCGCCCATCGCTCGAAGCCGCTCCGGCAGCTGGGCCATCCGGGGAAGGGCTACGGGCGCCGCCTCGACCGCCGGGGCGAACTCGGGCGGCGCCTCGCTCGGCGCACCTTCATCCAGCTCGGGTGTCGCGGGCCGCGGCCGGTCCGCCTCGCCGCCGGCGGCGAGGTCGTGCAGGGTCAACACGGTTCCCTCCTGGATGCCGGCCTGTTCCAGGGTGAGGTTGCCCGGCAGCAGGTGGCCGTCGCGGCGCACGATCCATTGGGCCGACTCCTCCACGCCCGGGACACGGCAGACCTCGAGGAGGTGTGGCACCAATCTGGCGATCGGGATGTCCCCGGGCAGTGCCACCTGACTGCGCCCGGTTTCACATTCGACGGTGACGAGGAGTCGCTGTGAGCTCATGTGGTCTCACCCCCTTTTGTGAACGCGGCTACCCTACCCCACCGACCGAGGTTTGCGCCACCGGCCAGACCACCGACGAATCGCCGTCGACGCTAGGTTCGGGCGCTCGTGAACCGATAGCCGATGCCCGGCACCGCGAGGATGTAATAGGGCCGCGACGAGTTCGTCTCGATCTTGCGCCGCAGGTTCCGGATGTGGACGTCGATCAGCCTCGTCTCGATCGGATACTCGTAGCCCCAGACGTGGTTCAGAATCTTCTCCCGGCTCATCACTTTGCCCGCGTGGCCGGCCAGGTAGGCGAGTAGATCGAACTCGGTATGGGTGAGGTCGACCTCCGAGCCCTCCTTGAAGATCCGCCGCTCGTTGATGTCGATGACGAGGTCCTTGAACTCCAGCCGTCCCGCGTTGCTCTCGGTCGTCTCCAGCCGCGCCTTGCGGAGGTGGGCTGTGATCCGCGCCAGGAGCTCCCGCATCCGGACCGGCTTGATCACGTAGTCGTCGGCGCCGATCTCGAGACCGACGACGACGTCGATCTCCTCGCCCCGGGCGCTCACCATCAGGATCGGCACCTTGGGGTCCGAGCGGCGGATGCTGCGGCAGACGTCCAGGCCGGACCCGTCGGGCAGGACGGCATCCAGCAGGACCAGGTTCGGCGACCGTTCCTCGAACTCGCGCAGGCCATCGGCGGCGGACTCGGCCTCGATCACCTGGTAGCCGAACTGCTCGCATTCGGCGCGGAGCTCGCGCCTGAAGGCGGCGTCGCCGTCCACGATCAGCAGCCGAGGCGGGCCCCCATCCTGCCTTGCTACCTCAGCTTCCACCCCGGCACCTCAACCTTGCATTTCCTCGAGGCAATCTAGCTCACGCCTGAACTGAGGATCAATCTCCCCTGCGAAGAAGACGCCCGAGCCGCCGCCGCGCCCGCTCGGTGGCTTCGCCGACGCCGTGGCGCAGCTCGCCGAGGACCAGGTCCCAGCAGCCGACGTACTCGACCAGCTCACCGTTGAACCCGGCCTTGAACTCCCACAGGCCGTACCAGGGATGCGCTTTGTCCGGCCCCGGAGGCACCCCCCAGAGGTCGTAGTCCCGGCACCCGGCGCGGATCGCGCCCTGGATCGCCGCCCACTTGGCCGCGTACACGGGTTTCAGCTCGCGCCGGTTTCCGTTGGATCCGGAGAACATGTAATAGCCGCGGCCGGCGAAATGGACCACCAGCATCGCGGCGACCGGGTCGCCTTCGGCTGCGGCCACGTAGGTCCTGGCCCAGGGCAGCAGGTCGAGCAGCAGCTGGTAGTAGGAGGCGGGCGGGAGACGGATGCCCTGCCGCGCGGCACTGGCGCCGGACTGGCGGGCGAGCTCCGCCGCATTCGTGCCCTCCACCACCGTGACGCCCCGCTTCTCGGCCAGCCGGATGTTGTAGCGCGTGCCGCGGCTGATCGACGCGAGCGTCTCCTCCTCGCTGCGCAGCCTGACGATCATCGTGTACTGGGGCTGAACCTGGGGAGCCGGCCGGAAGCCCAGTTCGCGAAGCACGGGCGCGAGCTCGCTGCCCGCTTCCGGCTCGACCCGAAGCCGGGCGAGTCCACGCTCTCTTGCCCACGCGACGAGCC
>DATCPJ010000091.1:0-2142 GCA_036570145.1 Candidatus Dormiibacterota bacterium | reverse complement strand
GGGACCTAGGAGGAGGGCACCTGTAGGTGCGTGACGACGACGGGCCGGGCCCCCTGAATTCGACATCGAAGCCCTGAGCGGATCCGTTGACGACCTTGTTGCCAGACACACCACCGCCTACCGCTTGCGCTTCGGGCGCTTCGCTCCCCCGAGGTTGTGCTGGAGTTGCCGGTTCGGCAGCCGTAGGGATACCTCCTGGGCCAGTGATTTCGGGTCGGGCACGGGCACCGCGATGGTTCCGTCCACGACGTAGCGCTTGCCGAGCTTGCGGCTCAGCCGGACGATGCTCGCTTCGTCACCGCCCAGCTTGGCGTAAAAGGCGGGCTTGTCGAGGAGCGGCTTGGTCATCGCGTTGACGTAGCTCTTGCGGTTATCCGGGTAGAAGCTGCGCAGGTCGCCGACTCGTGTGCTTCGGATCGCCTCGAAGGGCACCAGGGTCGACGAGAAGGGAAAGGTCCAGTTGAAGCGCAGCCCGGCGTCGGTCACCTCGACGTAGCTGAAGTAACGGAAGCCGCCGAAGAAGAGCAGGATCAGGGCCGCGCCACCGAGGGCCTCGGCGAGGAGGAGCGGGATGTCGTGGGGCGTCTTGAGCACGAAGGCGAAGTAGGCTGAGAAGCCGGCTCCGACCACGACGAGCATGGGCGCCATGAACCAGTTCCGCTTCCAGAGCTCCTCGGCGTAGAGATTCTTCTGCTTCAAAACCTTGGGAATTATCGCGGTACCCAATCCCGGCTGCGCTCCACCGCCCGCCGCCAGCCCGCCAGCCTGCTCGCGGCCTCGTCGCGCGTGATGGCGGGCACGAACTCGCGATCGAGCTGCCAGAGGCGGGCAAGCTCGTCGTCGGTGCCCCAGATCCCGGCTCCCCGGCCGGCCAGGAAAGCGGCGCCGAGCGCGGTCGTCTCGGTGTGGCGCGGCCGGCGCACGGGGATGCCGAGAAGGTCCGCCTGGAGCTGGCAGAGGAGGTCCATCACGCTCGCGCCGCCGTCGACGCGGAGCTCTTTGAAGGGTGCCCCGGTGTCGACCGCCATCGCCTCGACGACGTCGGCGGTCTGGTAGGCCATCGCCTCGACCGCCGCCCTGACCAGGTGGGCGCGCGAGCTCCCCCGGGTGAGCCCCACGATCGTGCCGCGGGCGTAGGCGTCCCAATGCGGAGCGCCGAGGCCGGTGAAGGCCGGGACCAGGAAGACCCCGCCGGTGTCGGGGACGGAGGCCGCCAGCGGGCCCGCTTCGGCCGCGTCCCGGATGAGGCCGAGCCCGTCGCGGAGCCACTGGAGGGCGGCGCCGGTGACGAAGATGGCGCCCTCGAGGGCGTAGCTGAGAGCACCCTCGCGAAGCCAGGCCACCGTGGTCAGCATGCCGGTGCCCGACTCAATCCGCTGCTTGCCGGTCTGGAGCAGCACGAAGGAGCCGGTGCCGTAGGTGTTCTTCGCCATGCCCGGCTCCAGGCATGCCTGGCCGAAGAGCGCCGCCTGCTGGTCGCCGGCGATGCCGGCGATGGGCGCGTCGATGCCGCCGAACCGGGCGGGGTCGGTCCGGCCGATCTCGCCGCTCGAAGGCACCACCTCGGGCAGCACGTCCAGGGGCACGCCGAACAGGTCCGCCATCTCCTGGCTCCAGCGACCGCTGCCGATGTCGAGGAGCAGGGTTCGCGAGGCGTTCGAGGCGTCGGTCGCGTGGACCCGGCCGGCGGTCAGCCGGAAGACCAGCCAGCTGTCGACCGTGCCGGCGGCGGCCCGGCGCGCGCCCTCGACGTTGTCGATCGCCCAGCGCAGCTTGGTGGCGGTGAAATAGGGATCGATCACCAGGCCGGTCACGCGGCGCACCGCCTCCGACTCCCCCGCCTCCCGAAGCCGGTCGCAATCCCCGGCCGTGCGGCGGTCCTGCCAGACGATCGCCGGGTGGAGGGGACGGCCGTCGCGCCGGTCCCAGAGGACCAGCGTCTCGCGCTGGTTGGTGATCCCCACCGCCCGGACGTTCGGTGCGGCCGCGCCGGCGGCCTTCAGTGCGTCGCCGGTCGCGCCCAGCACGGACTGCCAGATCTCCTCCGGGTCGTGCTCGACCCAACCCGGCCGCGGGTAGTGCTGGGCGATCTCCCGGTAGCCCTTGCCGCGTGGTTCACCATCCTCGCCGACCGCAACGACA
>DATCPJ010000090.1:0-8233 GCA_036570145.1 Candidatus Dormiibacterota bacterium | reverse complement strand
CCGCCGTGAAACACCGGGGTCACGACTGAGAGGTCGTTGAGCTGGCCGGAGGTCATCCAGGGATCGTTCGTTATCAGCACGTCACCAGGCTCGAGGGTCTCTTTGGGAAAGCGCTCGAGGAAGTGGTGCATGCCGCTCGCCAGCGAGTTGATGTGCCCGGGCGTGCCGGTGGTCGCCTGGGCCAGCATCTGGCCCCGGATGTCGAACACCGCCGCCGAGAGGTCTCCGATGTCCCTGACGATGGGCGTGAACGACGTTCGCATCAGGGCCGCGGCCTGCTCATTGGTGACGGCGATGAGGCGGTTCCAGAGGATCTCGAGCGTGACCAGGTCGACCTTCCCGCTCTCCTCCTGTCTACTCACCTGCCGCCACCACCAGGTTCAGCTCAGCGTCCACTGTGGCCACGCCGCCGACGCCGATGACGACAGTCGACTCGCGCTCCTCCACGACGGCCGGACCGTGGACGACGTCCCCAGGCCCAAGGGCGTAGCGGTCGATCACGTCGGCTTCGACGACGTCTCCCTGCTCTTCCGAATAAATCGGCCGTCTCCCCTTCAGCTTTCGGGTGGCTCCAGCGCTTGCCGGGGCATCCACCGACTGCCAGGCTCCCTCCATCCGCAGCCGCCAGGTGAGCACCTCCACCTCCACTCCCTCGGGGAGCCGCCCGAAGATGGTCACGTACTCCTTCTCGAAGCAGCGTGCGACGTGGTCGGATGCCCCGGCGGGTCGGAGCTCGCTTCCGAGGTCGACCGTCGTCGGCTCGCCCTGGCCGTGGTAGCGGAGATCCGCCTGGACCACCACCCGCAGATCGTCGGCGGCCACCCCGACCCGGGCGAGGAGCTGCATGCCCTGGGCGCGCATGTCGCCAAGCTCGGCCAGCACTTCTTCCCAATCCACCTCGGCAAGCAGGCTCGGCTTGCTGCGCGAGAAGTCGAAGGCGGGCGGTGCGACCAGCATCCCGATCGCCGACGCAACTCCGGCTGAGGGCGGAAAGATGATCCGCTTCACACCAAGGCTCTTGGCGACACCCCAGGCGTGGACTGGGCCGGCACCGCCGGTCGCGACCAGGGTGAAGCCGCGAAGGTCGCGACCGCGCTCGATGGCATGCATCCGGGCGGCCGCCGCCATGTTCTCGTTCACGACCCGGTGAATGCCTGCCGCCGCCTCGAGGACGGACAGTTGCAGCTCGCCGGCGATCGCGCCGATGGCGGTCGCGGCCAGGCCGCTTTCGAGTCGCATGGCGCCGCCCAGGAAGAATTCCGGGTCCAGGTAGCCGAGGAGAAGGTCCGCGTCGGTCACCGTCGGCTCGGTGCCGCCCCTCGCGTAGCAGGCTGGGCCGGGGACCGACGCCGAGCTCCGCGGCCCCACCTTGGGGAGGCCGAACTCGCCGACCCGGGCAATGCTGCCGCCGCCGGCGCCGATCTCGATCAGGTCGACGACCGAGGTTCGGATCGGCAGGCCGCTCTCCTTCAGGAATCGGTCCACCCGCGCAACCTCGTGCTGGCGGGCGATCAGCGGAGCTCCGCCCTCGATGAGGCACGCCTTGGCGGTCGTGCCACCCATGTCGAAGGCGAGCACGTCGGGGTGGCCGGCGCGGCGACCGATGTAGGCGGCGGCGATGACACCGGCAGCCGGTCCGGACTCGCTCATCCGGATCGCGTGCTGACGCGCCGACTCGACGTCGGTCAGGCCACCCGAGGAAAGCATCACGTGCATCGGCGCGCAGATCTCGACCGATCGCAGGTTGTCTTCGATGGCCGCGAGGTAGCGATCGACGGTGGGCTGGACGTAGGCGTTCGCAACCGTGGTCGAGGTGCGGACGTACTCGCCGATCTCGGGAACCACGTCGGATGAGATCGATACCGGAATCGAGGGCGCGACACGCCGGATCACCTCTGCGGCGGCCTGCTCGTGGAGGGCGTTGCGATAGGAGTGCAGGAAGCAGATCGCGATCGCCTCGATGCCTTCGTCCAGCGCCCGAGCAGCCAGCGACTCGACCTCCGCCAGGTCGATCTCGATGTCGACCGTCCCATCGCCGAGGATCCGCTCGCTGACCTCCCACCGCCGGCGTCGGGGAACCAGCGGCTCGGGCAGTCGGATGCCCAGGTCATAGAGGTCGTAGCGGTGCTCCCGCCGCATCTCCAAAGTGTCTCGGAATCCCCTCGTCGTCAGCAGCGCGGTGAGGGCGCCCCTGCGCTCGATCAGCGCGTTGGGCACGAGGGTGGTTCCGTGCACGACCTCGGCGACCTGGTCCGGAAGGGTCCGGGCGAGCAGGACGCGGACGCCCTCGGCGACCGCGATCGACGGATCCTCAGGTGTGGTCAGGACCTTTTCGATGCCGATCACCCGGCCGTCCTGGATCGCGACGAGATCGGTGAAGGTGCCGCCGATGTCGATGCCGAAGCGCACCGCGCCCAACGGCTTCAACGCCGGATCTTGAAGTCCAGCCGGTAGCGGTCGGCCGGCATCGTGCCGGCTGCCTTGCCTCCATCCACCGGCAGGGCGGCGCCGGTGATGAAGCGGCTCTCGTCGGAGGCCAGGAAGACGGCGGCCGCCGCGACCTCGTCCGCACCTCCGGCCCGCGCGGCCGGACAGCTTGCCAGGTAGTGGGGGAGCATCTCCTCGAAATCGCCGCTTCCGATTCCGCGCAGCATCGGGGTGTCGATCGGACCCGGGCAGAGAGCGTTGACCCGGACGTTGGCTGCGGCGTAGGCGACCGCCAGGGCACGGGTCAGCCCGATGATCGCGTGCTTCGAGGCGCAGTAGATCGGGTCCGCCGGCCTGCCCATGATCCCCCCATTCGATGAGAGGTTGACTATCGAGCCCGACTCTGCGGCGAGCATGTGGGGGAGCACGGCCCGGCAGGCGAGGTAGTGAGACTTCACGTTGACCGCGAAGGTGACGTCGAAGTCCTCCTCCTCGGAGTCCACTATCGATCCTGGCCGGTAGACACCGACGCAGTTCAGGAGCACGTCGATCCTCCCCTCGAGGTCGAGGGCCTGCCTGACCGTGCCGGCAACCTGTTCAGCCTGCGTCGCGTCGGTCCGGTGGAACACCGCCGACCCGCCGGCGGCGCTGATCGATTCGGCAACCTCGGACCCGTCCTGGATGTCGGCAATCACGACCAGTGCCCCTTCCGCGGCGAAGGCAAGAGCGCTCGCGCGACCGATCCCGGATGCGCCGCCGGTGATCAGCGCGACCTTGCCGTCGAGGCGGCCCGCTCGACCGGCCGGAGAATTCTCCCGCTGGCGAACCGTTCCCATCCCGAGGTGCAAGGGTAGCCTGCGGCCAGGACTGCGTCCAATACCATTGCGGTCTTCAGCGATTAAGGTTGGTTATCGATGGAACTCCGCCAGCTGCGGGCCTTCGTCGAGGTTGCGGAGCACCTGCACTTCGGCCGCGCTGCGCGAGCCCTCCATCTCACCCAGCCCGCGCTCAGCCAGCGGATCCAATACCTGGAGCGCGAGCTGCAGGTCCGCCTGCTGACCCGGACCTCGCGCGAAGTTCGGCTCACGCCGGCGGGCGAGGTGCTCCTCTCTCATGCCAAGCGGATGGTCGAGGAGGAGGATCGCGCGTTGGACGCGGTCCGGGCGCATTCGTCCGGAGTCGCAGGACGCCTTCGGATCGCCTACTACACCGCCGGCGACCCGATGTTGCCAACTCATATCGTGGCCGAGTTCAGACAGCGTTTTCCAAACGTCTCGATCGAGTTGAGCCACGGCTATTCGGTGGCCAATGCCCACTGGTTGCGATCGGGTGAGATCGATGTCGCTTTCGTCCGAATGCCGATGGAGGGGTTGGAGGACATCCGGGTGATCGTCGTCGGTGAGGAACCGTACGTCCTGGCGCTGCCGAGTCATCACCCGCAGGCCCACCGGCGCAAGGTGAGGCTTCGCGAGCTCACGAACGAGGCTTGGGTCCTCTTTCCCCGAGCGCTGAACCCCGGTCAGTACGACTACGTCCGCGGCGTCATCGAGGATGCGCTCAGCGGCCCGCTGCGGGTTGTGCTGGAAGAACCGACCGAGGAGGCGATGGTTGGGTCGGTCGCCGACGGAGTCGGGATCTGCCTCTGCTCCTTGTCGCGATCCCACCAGATGCGCGTCACCGGCGTGACCTACCGTCCAATCGAAGACGCCAACCTCGTGTCCAGGTTGGCCTTGCTTGCGCGCTCCGAAGAGGCCGGCGTGGCGGTGACCAACTTCCTCGATCTGGCCCGGGAGATGTCGCGCCGGAGCCCTGCGCGGCGCGAGTTGGCCCGCCGACCGTAGCGTTTGGCTAGAGTGGCGCCCGTGGAGGACAGGCCGCGGCGCGTGGCAAACCTGGCCGAGTCGGCATTGTCCTCGTCGGTGACGGGCTCTACGTGCAGGGCGCTTGGGGCATTGTGATCGCTCGCTCTTCAGTATCTGCGCGGAGCTGACCGGTCAGCCTATCGCGGCGAGGCCCGCCTGGGCCACATCCATGTCCTGCGAGTAGTGCCCGCCGCTGACCCCGATGGCGCCCACGATCTTGTCGCCAACCTTGATCGGGTAGCCGCCGCCGAAGATCACGAGGCGGTCGATGCCGCCCACGGCGCCGGCGGCCAGAGGCGGGTCATTCTTGATGAACTCATGCCAGCCGTCCGACGGCATGCTGAAGCCGACTGCGGTATAGGCCTTGTCCTGCGCCACCTGCACTGAGAGCAGCGCCGCGCCGTCCATCCGGCTGAACGCCTTCAGCACGCCCGACTCGTCGCAGACAGCGATCACCATGGGTGTCCCCATCTCGCGGGCCTTGGCCTCTGCCGCCGCGATCACCTTGTGGGCCAGCTCAGTGCTGATGCTCGCCTTCTCGAATACCTGGCTCATCTCATTTCTCCTATCTGCTCCTGACCGAAGCGCTGCTCGAGCTCGGTTATCTCCGGCAGCCCGATGAACGACGTGAACTCGGCGAATTTGGGGAGCTCGGGCAGTACCGACAAGGGCGTGCCATCCTCGCGAATCCGCGCCAGCACCGCCCGCATCGCCTTGGTGGCGGCGAGCAGCGTGCTGATCGGGAAGATGACGATCCGGAAGCCCAGCTCGCAGAGCCGCGCGTACGACACCGCGGGGGTCTTGCCGCCCTCGGCGTAGTTGAAGAGCAGCGGCACGTCGGGGAAGGCCTCGGCCACCGCCGAGATCTCGGCGTCCGACTGCGGCGCCTCGATGAAGAGCACGTCCGCGCCCGCAGCGCGGTACCGGCGGCCGCGCTCCAGCGCCGCTTCCAGCCCCTCGACAGCGCGCGCGTCCGTGCGTGCGATCAGCAGGAAGTCGGGGTCGCGGCGGGCGGCCGCGGCGGCTCGGATCTTCCCCACCATCTCGGCGGCCGGGATCACCTGCTTGCCCTCCATATGGCCGCATTTCTTGGGCGCCACCTGGTCTTCCAGGTGGATGGCGGCCACGCCGGCCCGCTCGTACGCTTGGACGGTTCGGATCACGTTGATCGGGTTGCCGTAGCCGGTGTCGGCGTCGGCGATCACCGGCAGGTCCACCGCCTCCACGATCAGGCGCGCGTTCTCCACCATCTCGGGCATGGTCAGCAGGCCCACATCGGGGCGGCCCAGGCGCGAGGCCGAGGAGCCGAAGCCGGTCATGTAGACGGCGTCGAAGCCGGCCTCCTCGACCAGGCGGGCGCCCAGGGCGTCGTAGCAGCCGGGGGCCAACAGCGGCTCAGACTTCGCGAGGAGCTCGCGGAGCCGGCGCCGGGGTTCGAATTCGCCACGCAGGAATGGGGACGTGCCCAAAAACATACTCCGCAAAGGTCACGCTGATGCCTAGAGTCGTGGACTAGGATTCGGCTTGGCCACCTCAACGGAAGGCGCCCAAGGACTCGGGGGTTCGTGACGACAGGGAGGTCACAACGACCTAATCGAGCCCCAAGTCAGGGCCGCCAGCCGGCGCCAGTCAACCGGAGCGAGGCCACAGGAACAAGCGAGGGTGATTCGAAATGGTGGTCTGTGTTCCCGTCACGACGGAGGGGCTAATCGACCCCCGCTGGGGTCGCGCGGATCGGGTGGCGATCACGCAGGTAACCGGCGACGGGATCGGCGCCTGGCAAGAGTACGAGGTCGGGTGGCACGCCCTGCACGATGCGGGAACCGAGGGCTCACATCACGCCCGGGTTGCTCGTTTCCTCCAAGAACACCGCGTCGAGGCGGTAGTGGCGAACCACATGGGTATGCCTATGGTGCACATGCTTGAGCGGATGGGAGTGAAGGTCTGGCTCGGGGCAATGGGCAATGCGCGGGAGGCCGCGATGGGGGCGATCGACAGCCAATCAAGCTGAGCCGGGGGCAGCTTCGAGCGCCTGTGGGGGGCAAAAGTCAATCCGCGGGGCCTGGTCGGACTTTTGCCCCTCCCACACTGGTCGCAGCGCTGTGGGTACGACAGTGGCGGCGCGAACGCGGTTGCCGGAGTTATCAGGTGAGTTTGGGTTGGTACCCGATGTCAAACGCAGGACCTTCTACGCGCAGGCCACTGTCCTGAATACCCAACACGACGCTCTGCCTTCCGCTTGAGGCGCTCCTCGCAGGCACACGCCTCCATGGCGGCCGGGTCAGAGCTTGTAGAGGCGGCGGGCGTTCTCGGTGAACACGGCCTCCAGCCCGCCGTGGTCACCGCCGTATCCGGCCAGGATGACTTGCAGCATCTCGACCCATTCCCGGTACCCGACGACCGCCGTCGCCACCGGCCAGTTGCTGCCGAACATCAGCCGCTGCCAGCCAAGGCAGTCGACCAGGTGGCTGACGAAGGGCGCCACCGCCTCGATCCGGTGGTGCGGGTCGCTGTCGCTGTGGACGACGACCGAGAGCTTGCAGGCCACATTGGGGAACTTACCCAGCTCCTCGATCGTGCGAAGCCAGCCCGCGTTCGGCGGCTGCGAGAGGTCCGGCTTGCCGATGTGCTGGAGGACGAACTGCGTGTCGGGGCAGGCGCGGACCAGCCCCGGCACCGACTCGATCTGCTCGTGCCGGACGCAGAGCTCGCACAGAAGCCCACGTTCGCCCAGCAGGCGCGCTCCGCGCAGGTAGCCCTCGCTAAGGGCGAAGCGCGGGTCCGTTTCGATCTGGAGAGTGCGGCGGACGCCGCGTACGAACGGGAAGGCCACAAGCGCGTCGAGATCGGCGGCCGCCCGGGGCGACTCCAGGTGCGCCCAGCCCACGTAGCCCCCGAGCCGACGGTCTCGCTCCGCGATCTCGCTCACGAAGCGCGCCTCGGGCGCCGGGTCGGTGAAGTCGTTGACCTGCACCTCGACGCACCGCTCCACCGGCAGGCCGTCCCACGCGGCGCGGAAGTCGTCCCACGTGAAGTCGCGCTGCAGATAGGGCGTGGCAAGGATGCCGGCCTGCGCGGCGTCGGCGCGTCGCCAGAGGTGGAAATGGGTGTCGATCACCGGGCACAATCGATAGTAGAGTCGAGCGGTGGCACCGGAGGTCGTGGGTTTCATCGGAATCGGCGAAATGGGAGCGCCGATGTCGGCCAACCTCGCCCGGGTTGGATACCGCGTGGCCGCGTACGACGTCGACCCGGCGCGGACCGAGCACCAGTGGCTTGACCGTCGCGCCTCGGTCGAGGACGCCTGCGAGGCCGCGACCCGGACCGCGATCTGCGTCGTTCGGACGCTCCCGCAGACGCTGGAGGTCGTCGCCGGCGTGCGCCGGAGCGGCTTGACCCTGGTCGTCATGAGCACGATCAACCCGACCGCGATGGCGTCGATCGCCGAGGACCTCGCGCGGCGCGGAGTCGACGTGCTCGACGCCCCCGTCAGCGGCGGTGTCGTCGGGGCGGAGGCGGCCACGTTGAGCGTGATGGCGGGCGGGCGGGCGGAAGTCTTGGAGCGTGTCAGGCCCATCCTCGCCGCAATGGGCCGTAACGTCTTCCACGTCGGTGAACGGCCGGGCGACGGGCAGGCGCTCAAGCTCGCCAACCAGCTAATGCTGGCGGTCAACATGCACGGCGTGTTCGAGGGATTGAAGCTGGCCAGCTCCTACGGCCTGCTCCCGGAGCAGGTTCTCCCCGTCATCGGCGAGTCGACCGGCATGAGCTGGGTGAGCGAGAACTGGGAAGCGGTGCGGGGCTGGTGGGAGGGCCACCCCAGCGGTGGCGCGCTGGACATCCTCTACAAGGATCTGCACTCGCTCCTCGGCGACGCGGCCGACCGGCGGACCAGCTTCCCGGTCGCGGTGCTCGCCTTCCAACTGCTGCGCGAGGTCTGGTAA
>DATCPJ010000089.1:0-3042 GCA_036570145.1 Candidatus Dormiibacterota bacterium | reverse complement strand
AAGAACGGCACCAAGATCAACTACGAAGGAGCCTCGGGGCCGCAGGACTTCGACAAGTACCACAACACGTACGGCGACTGGGACATCGTCCAGTACAACGCCGATGCCTCAGCCACCAAAACGATCCTCCACGTCGGGGCCGACGCGATCGCGAAGGTTTCCGCCGGGGGCGCTTAAACCCAGCTAACCCGTTCGTCTGAAAACCGAGGGCTGCGGCGGCCGGTGCTGCCGCGGCCCTCGGCAGGTCGCCGATCAGGCGTTGGTTTGCGTCTCTCCCCCACTTGGTGGGGGAGTCCGGCCGGAGGCCGGGAGGCTGTTTCACCCCATCAACTCGGATATGTCCATACCGCCCAGTACTGCAGCGACGGTTCGCCAAATCACCTCCGGGTCCTGGAGGACTTCGTCCGCGGTGAAATTGATGATTCGGTAGCCCTGCGACTGGAGCCATCGGGCTCGTCTCGCATCAGCATCGACGGTGAAGTCGTGGGTGGGGCCGTCTATCTCGATGATGAGCCGCTCGGAGAAGCACACGAAGTCGACCACGTACCTGCCGATCGGAGCCTGGCGCCGAAACTTGTATCCGTCGATCTGACGCCTACGCAGCTGGTCCCACGCGATGAGCTCAACCCCAGTCATCGCCCTCCGAAGTCCACGAGCCCGCAGAATCCGCTCCCGATCCATGGACCAGAAGGATCAATCGCGAGGACTGGATCGAGAAGTGCGGCGGTAAAGAGACGTCTCACCCCACTTGGTGGGGGAGGGGGCAACGACTTCAGGCGATGGTTTGCGTCTCTCCCCCACTTGGTGGGGGAGTCCGGCCGGAGGCCGGGAGGGGGTTCCGGGTGACGGAGCCTTCGATCACGCGATTTGGCCGCTCCATTTCCCCCTCCCCGGCTTCGCCGGTACTCCCCCGCCAAGCGGGGGAGAGACTTTCATAGTCCGGCCCTAGGCCGGGAGAGGGGGTGGCGACTTCAGGCGATGCTGATCTCCTCGACCGCTGCGTGGTCATCGGTGTGGGGGAGCTCGTGAACCGCGAGCATGACCAGCATCGCGAGCCCGAGGAAGCCGGCGAGGAGCAGCCAGGCCGGCCGGAAGGAGCCGGTGAGGTCGACCATCAGACCGAACAGGAAGGGGCCGACCAGGATCCCGGGCTGCTGGATCATGAGGGCCAGGCCGACCGCGCGGCCCTCGCTGCCGGGGCGGGCGAGCTCGGAGAGGAAGGAGATCTGAACCCCGTTCCAGCCGACCGCGCCGACAGCGCACGCCACCAGCACGGCCACCAGCAGAGGCAGCGGTGTACTGCCGGGAAGGACTGAAAGGACAAGGCTCGCCAGCGCGCCGGTTCCGGCCGCGAGGAGGAGGGCCGAGCGCCGGCGGCCGCCGAGGAGGCGATCGCTGACAACGCCCCAGAGCACCCGCCCTGCCACGCCACCCAGCTGAGCTAGCGCCAGCAGCAGCGCCGCTGTCGTGATCGCCAGGCCGCGATCGTGGATCAGGTAGGTGACCACGTAGGTCAGAAGGGACATCTGGCCCGCCACCAGGAGCATGCCGCCGACGGCTGCGATCCGCAGGTCGCGGGTCATGACGCGGAGAAGGCTGCCGCTGTCTCCCTCGACCTGGACGGGGCGCGGCCCCGAGCGGTAGATCGCGAGGGCTACCAGGGCCACGGCGATCGACGCCGCGCCCGCCGCCCCGATGGCCGCCCGCCAGCCGCCCGCGAGCGCGATCGAAGGGAGGATCAGGGCCGCGAAGAAGCCGCCCAGCGGGATGCCGGTCTGGCGGAGGCTCATCACCATCCCGCGCATGCGAAGCGGAAAGGCGGTTCGGACCGCGATGCTTCCGGCCGGCGTCGAGGTGGCCGTCCCGGCGCCCATCAGGAGAAGCGCGACCAGGATCAGGGAGAAGGTGGGGACGGCGGAACTGAGAAGCGCGGCGCAGCCGGCGACGAGCCCGCCGAGCACGAGAACGAACCGATCGCCCAGGGCGTCCACGGCCCAACCCGCGGCAGCGATCGTGAGGAAGGCGCCGAGAAAGGAGAAGTTGGAGAGCAGACCCGCCGCCGCGAAGCTCAGGTGGAACTCGGACTTGAGGAGCGGCAGCAGCACGGGGAGGGCCGAGGCGACGATCGAGGTTGAGGTCTGGATGGCGAGGGCGACGCCGAGGACGACCCAACGGGTTGAGGGCGCGGCCCTCACGGACGGCTGTCGTCGGCGCCCGCGGGAAGTCCTGAGCCCAACCCGTCGGGGGATCCGGCGAGAGCGTCGGCCATAGCCGCACTCGCCTCCTCGAGCAGGCCGGCAAACGCTTCGACCCGGTCCGGCGTGAACCGGGACGTCGGTCCTGAAACAGCGAGGGCGGCAATGGTGCGGCCGTTCCGGTCCTCGATCCCCGCGGCGACCGACGATGCGCCGCGCTCCCGCTCATCCCAGCTGGTCGCGTAGCCGCGACGGCGGATCTTCTCCAGGTCCGCGGCAAGCGACTCGCCGAACTCATCACTGCGGCCGGCAGCGGCGAGGACCGCCTGGAACACATCACGCGGCTGGTGGGCGAGGAGCAGCTTTCCCGAGGCGCCGGCGTAGAGCGGCAGCCGGACGCCGACGGGGATGACGTAGCGGACGTTCTGCGGTCCCTGCTTCTGGGCGACGCAGACCCGGGCCAACCCCTCCAGGAGGTAGAGGTTGACGGTCTCCTGCGAGCGGGCGCAGAGCGATTCCATCGCGGCGTCGGCCGCGAGCGGCAGCCGCCAGGCGACTTCCACCGCCCGCGACAGCCGGAGGAGTGCCGAGCCGAGGCAGTAGCGGTCGTCTCCGCGGCGGAAGAGGAACCCATTCCGGAGCAGGGTCTGGATGAGCCGGTGCGCGGTCGTCTTGGGCAGGCCGCTGCGGTCCAGCAGCTCGGGCAGGGAGAGCACCGCGTGCTCGTCGTCGAAGGTCGCGAGGATGCGAAGCGCGCGGGTCACGCTGCGCACTGACGCGGCGACCGGCCCGGAAGCGGCGGACCCGAGCTCGATCGTCACGCCACCGCCAACCCGATCACGCCCTC
>DATCPJ010000088.1:0-3899 GCA_036570145.1 Candidatus Dormiibacterota bacterium | reverse complement strand
CAGGGACGCCGATCTCGGCGTCAGCTTCTCCGCTACTCGCTTACGGGCCCTAAGGCCCGCGCGCTCCGTTGCTCGTGCGCTTCCTTGATCTCGACGCCCCTGGCGGCGATTTTGCAACGAACCTCGGTTCCAGGACACTAGGATGCCGCGCAGCATCGTCGTCGGCAACGGCAACGTGATGGTGGCATTCGACGCCGACTACGCGCTGCGCGACATCTTCTTTCCCCAGGTCGGCCTCGAGAACCACTCGGCCGGGAACGTCTGCCACACCGGTTTCTTCCTCGACGGCGGCTTCGCCTGGGTGACCGACCCCGGCTGGGAGCGCGAGCTCGGCTATGCCGAGGACACGCTGGTGACCAGGGTGACCCTGCGCCATGCCGGGCTCGGCCTTCGGGTCCGCTTCACCGACTACGTCGACATGGCCCGGAACTGGCTCTTCCGCAACCTCGAGCTGACCAGCGACCGGCCGGCGGATGTCGCCCGCGTGTTCTTCCACTACGACTGGTACATCAAGGAGGTCGACCTCGGCTGCACGACCGGCTACGACGCCACCCAGCACGCCGTGATCGCCTACAAGAAGGACCGCTACTTCCTCCTCGGCGGCCGCTCGCCGGCCGGCGAGGGCATCGGAACCTGGGCGAACGGAAAGAAGGGCGATGGCCGCTCCGGCACCTGGGTCGACGCGGAGGATGGCGAGCTGAGCCGGAACCGGATCGAGCAGGGGTCGGTCGACACGACGATCGGCTTCGACTGCGGGCCGCTGACGGCGGGCCGGCCCGCGACGATCTGCCACTGGCTCTGCATGGCCACCGACCTCAAGGGCGTGACCGAGTTCGGCCAGGACCTGATCCTGAAGCGGGGTGAGACGACCTACCGGACGCGGACGATGAACTATTGGGACATCTGGTCGGGCAAGGACAACCGGCCGATCCAGGACGCGTTGGGGCAGGCGGCGCGCCAGCTCTACCGGAGGAGCCTGCTGACGATCCGCACCCAGTTCGACAACGGTGGTGGAGTCATCGCGGCGACCGACTACGACATCACCAAGTTCGCCCGGGACACCTACAGCTACGTCTGGCCCCGAGACGGCGCCCTCGTCACCAACGCGCTGGACCGGACCGGCCACGAGGACATCACCCGCACCTTCTTCGACTTCTGCCAGCGGGCGATGATGTGGGAGGGCGACGGCGGCTACTTCCTCCACAAGTACACCCCCGACGGGATGCCGGGCAGCTCCTGGCACCCCTGGGTCGACGATGCCGGCAACCCGGTCCTGGCAATCCAGGAGGATGAGACCGGACTCGTGCTCTGGGCTCTCTGGGAGCACTACCGGATCCACGGGCACCTCGATTTCGCGGCTCGCCTTTACTCGACCCTGGTACTCCGCAGCGCCACCTTCATGGCCGGCTACTTCGACTCCGGGACCGGCCTGCCGAAGCCCTCCTGGGACCTCTGGGAGGAGCGCTGGGGCGTCCACGCCTTCACGGTCGGCGCCGTCTGGGCGGGGCTGGAGGCGGCTCGGAGGTTCGCCGACCTGTTCGGCGACCAGGCCGAGAAGACAAAGTTCGAGGCGGCCCAGGCGGGGCTCCGCAGAGCCGTTGACAAGCACCTTTACCGGCCTGAGCTCGACCGCTTCGCGCGCCGCGTGATGCTCGACGGCAAGGGCGGGGTGGCGGCGGACCCAGTCCTTGACAGCTCTCTCCACGGGCTCTGGCGCTTCGGCATGTACTCAGCCCGCGACCCGCGGATCGTCCAGACGATGGCGGCGATCCGGGACGAGCTCTCGGTGAAGAGCGCGGCAGGCGGCCAGGCCCGCTACGCCAACGACTACTACTTCCAGGTCGACCCCGACGTGAGCAGGGTGCCGGGCAACCCCTGGTTCATCTGCACCCTCTGGCTGGCTCAATGGCAGATCGCCATCGCAACCGCGATCGGCGACCTCGAGCCGGCGCGAAGGATCATCGACTGGGTGTGCACCCACGAGCTGCCCGGCGGCCTTCTCTCCGAGCAGGTCGATCCGCACACCGGCGCGCCGCTCTCCGTCTCGCCGCTGACCTGGAGCCACGCCGAGTTCGTGGTGACGGTGGAGGAATACGTGACGAAGTTGGCGGCGCTGACGCCCGGCTAGGTCGAGATCACGAGAGGGTCCGAAACCACAAAGACACGAAGGACACAAAGGACGCACAAAGGAAAGAGGAAATTGGCCTCCTCTGTGCGTCTTGGTGTTCTTTGTGACTTTGCGGTGAATCGGACTCGGGAATGACGTGGGAGGGGCTAGAGCTCGACAAGGCGGGCGGGGATCGCGTTGACAACCAGCGTGTCGCCGAGCTGGCGGTCCGCCTGCCTGGCGCCATAGGGATGGATGTGGCCGTGGACCAGCAGGCGTAGACCGAGCACCTTCGCCAGCCGGTGAAACGCGGCAAAGCCCCGGTGTGCCTGGTCGGTGCCATCCCCGACGCCGGCCGGCGGTGCATGCGTGAGGAGGATGTCGATCGACCGCCGGCCCAATGCGCGCTTGACCTGGGCGTGGATCTCGAGCCCGTACGCGCGCCGCCGCATTTCGGCCTGCGAATACTGGTTCGGGCCGTCGCGGTAGCGAAGCGACCCGCCAAGCCCTGCGATCCGCAGCCCGGCCGCGTCGACGATCCGGCCGTCGGCGTTGATGCAGCCGCTCGGACCGCGCGGCGGCCGCTCGATCCGAAGCGGCGCCCAGGTGGAGTCGGCCGAGGAGAGATCGCGGTCGTGGTTGCCGGGGACGTAGAGGAGGGGGACGTCGAGCCGGCTGACGATGTACTCGAGGTACTCGAAGGGCAGGTCGCCGGCCGAGAGAACCAGGTCGGGACGGAGGCGCCGCAGCTTCGCGCCGTAGAGCGCTTCGTCGATCTCATCGGCGATTGCCAGGATCCGCGTCATCTGAACCGATTAGCCTTTCTTCTGACAGGCATGAGCGCATTCGACCTTAACGGCAGGGTGGCGATCGTCACCGGCGGCAACGGTGGCATCGGGCTCGCCATGGCGAAGGGGCTGGCCGAGGCCGGGGCAAAGGTGCTGATCGCGGGCCGTTCGGTCGAGAAGAACGAGCGGGCGGTCGACGAGATCGTTGCCGGCGGCGGCCAGGCCGGCTCGATGGTCGCCGACGTGCTCGAGGAGGCCTCGGGCGCACGGCTGGTCGGGGAGGCGGTGAGCTGGTACGGGCGCCTCGACATCCTCGTCAACAACGCCGGCATCAACATCCGCAAGCGGCCCGAGGAGTACACCCTCGCGGAGTGGCACGCCGTCCTCGACTCCAACCTGACGAGCGCGTTTCTCTGCGCGAAGGCGGCGCACCCGGAGCTCAAGAAGAACGGTGGCGGCAAGGTGATCAACATCGGGTCGATGACCTCCCTCCTCGGCGGCAGCCACCTCGCGCCCTACGCCGCCAGCAAGGGCGGCGTCCTGCAGCTGACGAGGTCGCTGGCGGTCGCCTGGGCCCCTGACAACATCCAGGTGAACGCGATCCTGCCAGGTTGGATCGACACCGCGCTCACCAAGCAGGCGCGCGCCGACATCGCGGGCCTCAACGAGCGCGTCCTGGCGCGGACGCCGGCCGCTCGCTGGGGCGTGCCGGGCGACCTGGCGGGGATCGCCGTCTTCCTCGCCAGCGGGGCGTCCGACTTCATCACCGGCGCCGGCATCCCGGTCGACGGGGGCTACTCGGCGTCGATCTAGTGTCCGGGACGACTAGCTAGTCGTAGATCCGCTCGAGGTACCAGCGGTCCTCGTGCAGGTCGTGGAAGAGCTCGACCAGCAGCTCCGAATTGAGTGTTGCCTTCCAGTACTCGCGGGCGATCGGGCGCGACCACCAGTCGGCGTCGGCCAGCCAGCGGGAGGCGGGCCGGAGGGCACCCCGCAGCGGCCCG
>DATCPJ010000087.1:0-3144 GCA_036570145.1 Candidatus Dormiibacterota bacterium | reverse complement strand
TCGATCCGCTGGCGCCGGGCTGCCGGTGCGTTCGGGCGAGGGACCGACGCCGAGCCGGCAGTCCGCCGGGGGCGTCCCGTCCACGTAGCGCGCTAGCTGGCCGACTCCCCTCCTCGGGCCCGCCGGTGCCCTGCTACCTTTGGTGGGCACGGGAGGAACCAAAATGGCAAAGATCAAGGCATTCAGTCCTGAGTTCGCGTCCGCTCTCAAGGATGAGATCAACAAGTCCTCGGCCTACAAGCAGGCCGGCAAGGGCTGGAAGTGGACGGTGGGGCTGGTCGTCGAGGCGGAGCCGGACAAGAACTTCCCGGTTGCCCGAGGCGTCTTCATGGACCTCTTCGACGGGGAAGCCCGCGCCATCAAGATGGTCAGTGACTCGGAGGCGGGCAAGGCCGACTTCGTGATCACCGCTCCCTACTCGCGCTGGAAGCAGGTCATGCAGCGCGAGCTGGACCCGACCAAGGGAATGATGCAGGGCAAGCTCAAGCTGAAGGGCGACCTGCCGACCATCGTTCGCTACACCCGGGCCTCGCAGGAGATGACCGAGTGCACGACGCGGATCCCGGTCGAGTTCCCCGACGAAGCCTGAGTAGGGCTGCCGATGGCACCGCGGAAGGAGCCGCTGGTCGAGTACACCGATGGGGCTGACGCAAGCGCCTTCGGGATGATGCTGGGCGGACTGATCGAGGCCAACGTCGCCGGCCGCCCCGAGAAGAAGGCGGACTTCGACGGCCTCAAGGCCCGGGTCGGCATCGAGGTCCTGGACATCGAGGAGTCGGTAACCCTCGATTTTCGGGGCGGCAAGCTGCAGGTGAGCAACGGTCTCAAGCGCGACCGCAAGATCACCATCCGCACCGACGCCGACACGGTGATGATGCTCTCCAACCTGGCCATCGGTCCCCTCGGCTTGCCCATCTACTTCGACACCGTCGGACGGGGCATCGTCGGCAAGCTGCTGACCGGCGGGCTCAAGATCGACGGAATGCTCGCCAACATCCCGACCCTGAACCAGGTGACCCGCGTCTTCAGCGTGAGATGACCACCCTCGCCGTCGTCGGCGGTGGCGGGATGGGCTCCCAGATCGCGCAGCAGGCCGCCCTCCACGGCGTCGAGGTCGTACTCCAGGACGTCTCCGCCGGGCAGCTCGGCAAGGCCGTCGAGCAGAACCGCCAGCTACTTCAGCGCCGGGTTGACAAGGGGCGCCTCAGCCAGGCGGACGCCGACGCGGCGGTGGGCAGGGTGCGCGCCACGACCGACCTGGGAGAGGTGGCGCGGGCCGGCATCGTGATCGAGGCGATCGTCGAGCAGTTGGAGGCCAAGCGGGAGATCTTCGCCCAGCTCGACCGGACCTGTCCGCCCGAAACCATCCTGGCGTCGAACTCCTCGACGATGCCGATCTCCACGATCGCCTCGGCCACCGGGCGGACCGACCGCTGCTGCAACATGCATTTCTTCTTCCCGGTCCTGGTCATGGAGCTGTGCGAGGTCGTCCGAGGCCCCCAGACCTCGGAGGCGACGATCGGGCGGGCGATGGAATTCGTCCGCGAGATGGGCCGGGTGCCGGTTCTGATCAACAAGGAGATCGACGGCTTCATCGTCAACCGCATCCTCCACCATGCGTCACAGGAGGCCTACCGCCTCTTCGACGCGGGGGTCGCCGGCTTCGAGGACATCGACACCGCCGTCGAAAAGGGCCTCAACTGGCCGCTCGGGCCCTTTCGGCTGGGCGACCTGAGCGGCCTCGACGTCACCTACAACGCCCGCCGCCACATCTTCGAGACCACTGGCGATCCCAAGTACAAGCCCTCCGAGCAGCTCCGCCGCAAGGTCGAGGAAGGCAAGCTGGGCCGGAAGACCGGAGAGGGTTGGTACAAGTACTAGCCCGCCGGTAACAAAGGTTCGTCGGGATCCGTTGACCGTCTGACCCATGCTTCCCCGATTCCTTCGCGTGTGGCTGCCGCTGGCCGTCGCCGCGACGGTGCTCGCCGGGACCGCGTTCGCGATCGGACAGCAGATCCTGCGGACCGGCGGCAACGACCCCCAGGTCCAGATGGCCGAGGACGCGGCGGCCCGGCTCGAGGCCGGCGCCGGCCCGTCCGACGTCATCCCCGCCGCGCAAACCGACCTCGGAACCTCGCTCGCTCCCTGGGTGATCGTCTACGGGCCGGACCGAAAGCCGCTGGCCGGCTCGGTGCGGCTGGACGGGAAACCGGCCGAGTTCCCGACCTCGGTCTTCGCCAACGCTCAACCGGGCGGAAGCCCTGACCAGGTCACCTGGCAGCCCCGGTCCGGCGTTCGCGCGGCAACGGTGGTCGTCGGCTTCAAGGGCGGCTGGGTCGTCGCGGGGCGATCCCTTCGCCTGGTCGAGCAGCGAGAAGACCTGGTCGGACAGCTGGCGATCGCCGGTTGGCTGGCCGCCCTCGCCGCGACGGCGGCGGCGGTGCTGGTGGCAGAACTCATCGCGCGCCGACTCGAGCCCAGTGATCTGACTGGCAATTAGCTCGACAAAGGATCCGCTCCGAACGTCGAGGTCGAGCTCATGGGACCCGGCCCGTCGTCGTCACGCAGCCTAGCTGCGTCCGCATTCCCACCCTCCGGGCGGGGCCCCCAATCCAAGTCCCAGTGCCACCCCTTCGGGCGACCTCGACGCCCTGACCGGCGACCCTGTGGGTCGCCTGCGGTCATTTGGTCGACCCAATTACCGCTAACACCACTTGAGCCGACAATAGGGACAGTGCTGAAGGGACTTCACCACGTCGGGATCGCGGTCGCCGACATCGACGCTGCCGTTCACCTCTACACGACGACCCTCTCGGCCGGCCTCGTCCGGCGCGGTCAGCTGAACGGGCTCGACTTCGCGCTCCTCGACTCCGGCGGTGTCGAGCTGGAGCTCCTTGCTGCGGTCGACCCGGAGACGGCGATCGGAAAGTTCGTCGCGGAACGGGGACCCGGCCTCCACCACCTGGCCTACGCCGTCGACGACATCCAGGCCGAGGTGGTGCGGCTCGTCGCCGAGGGCTTCGAGAAGTCGGGCGAGATCCGGGTGGGCGTCCACGGGACGCCGATCGTCTTCTTCCACCCGAAGACGGTCGGCGGCGTCCTCACCGAGCTCGTCCAGCCCCATGCCTGAGCAGCGGGTCAACG
>DATCPJ010000086.1:0-4807 GCA_036570145.1 Candidatus Dormiibacterota bacterium | reverse complement strand
GCGTAGGCGGCCGGCTTCAGGTTTGCCCGGTAGTAGTTCAGGCCGGCGGTCAGCCGGCCCTCGCGCCGGAAGCCGTCGATGAAGGCGGTGACGGTGTCTTCCGGCACCGCGTCCGCGTTGGGACCGAACTTGTACATCGCTCGGAGGCGCTGGGCGCCGTTCTCGAGCAGCACCTCCTCCGCCTTGCCCGTCTTTTGGAAAAGCGCGATGTAGGAGGAGCGCTGGCGCTGGTCGGGGTCGGGCTTGGGATTGCCGTCGAGGCCGCTCGCCCGGGCGAGAGCGGACGGATGCGGCACCGAGAGCGAGGTCCAGGTCCGCACCAGGCGGGGATTCCTGCTCACGAACGGCCACCCGACAAGGGCGCCCCAGTCATGGCCGACGAGGTCGACGTGGTCCTCGCCGAGTGCCGAGATGAGGCCTTCGACGTCGGCGACCAGGTGGGGCATCGCGTAGGCGTCGACGCCCTTGGGCGCGTCGGTTCCGCCGAAGCCGCGAAGGTCGGGGGCGACCGCCCGCCAGCCGGCGTCGGAGAGGGCGATGAGCTGCGGCTCCCAGGACTCCTTGCCCTCCGGGAAGCCATGCAGGAGGAGCACCACCGGGCGGTCCCGCCGCCCCGCCGCGAGCACCGAGAAGGTGATGCCGTTCGCCTGGAGCCGTCCCTTCTCGATGTTCATTTCTTGCCCTCGCTGCTGGCAGGTTAGCGGAGGAAGCTCGCGACCCGGTCGAGGGCGTCTTCGAGGTCGGCGCCCTTCAGGCCGTGGCCGCCCCGGGGGTAGGTCACCAGCTCGTGATCGGCCAGCCGGGCGACCTCCCGGCGCAGCAGGTCGACGGTCGCGAAGGGGTCCGATTCACCCGACAGCAGGAGCACCGGGCAGCGGATCCGCGGCCAGTGCTCGGTACGGAGCTGGTCGGGGTGCCCGGGCCGGTGCAGTGGGTAGCTGAAGAGGACCAGGCCGCGAAAGGGATGCTCGGCAGCGAGCAGGCTGGCGACCCGGCCGCCGAACGACTGCCCTCCGACCGCGATCTCCGGGCCGGAGCCAGACTGCACCAGGTAGACCGGCATCGCCCGCTCAGCGGTCCCCCGCGGCAGCTGCACCGCGGCCGCCTCGATTCCGCGCCGGCGGAGCCCGTCGACGTAGGGCTTCATCGAAACCGCGCTCCCGGACGCTCCATGGCCGAGGAAGATCACCGCTCCAGCTCCTCCTTCATCCGGTCGAGGGCGGCCACGATCCTGCCCCGGACGATGCCCTCGATCCCACCTGCCACGATATTGCCCAACCCGCCCGCCGGGGGTTGATAGGTCACCGCCAGCTCGACCTCGGTGCCCTCCGCCTCGCGGCCGAAAGACCAGCGGCCGTGGTTGGTGAGGGGACCCGACTCGGTAGCCCAGCCGATCGCCTCCGGCCGGTTCCATTCGACGATAAGGAGTCGCGCACGAAGGGGGATGGGCAGCTCCCCGAGCGCGACCTGGTAGCGGGCCCCCACACCCTCGGCCTGCCTGCCGAGCGGCCGCCATTCGCTGATCCCGGCCATAACCCGGGGCACGTTTCGGTAGTCGGCGACCCAGTCGAACACATCTTCGGGGACGCGCCTGACAAACCTGTTTGCCGACAGCCGGCGCGTCGCTATGGCCGCACCACGTCGGTGCCCGCGACCTCGTCATGGACGGCGCGGAGGCGCACCAGGGAGAGAGGCAGGGTCGCCAGCCGGAGCAGCGCCTGGCCCGGGCTGACCGGCTCTCCGTCGACGGCCACCACCCGCTGCCTGAGCAGCAGGCCACCGACGGTGTGCCCTCCGAAGCTCCAGCAGGCGACGTGGTAGGCGATTGCGACGAGGAGCGCACGCCGGCGACTGCCGCCGGCCAGGACCAGGCACACCCCGGCGTCGATCGCGCCCGCCGCCAGCCGTGCCGCGGGCGTTGCCGGGGGCGCCTCGGCCGGGACCCGGCCGCGGAGCTGGAGGAGGGCGAGGCGCGTCACGAAGTGGTGGTAGAGGTACTGGGTGGCGCGGTAGAGCGGCAGCGGCAGGAGCGGGCGATAGCCGGCCAGGGCGACCGTTGTGAGGCCGTCGGAGCTGCCGATCCGGAGCTCGCCGCCGGGCTCCGCGGCGAGGACGCCACCACTGATCGGAAAGCTCCACCCCTGCGCGGTGCGGGACGGCTCGCCGAAGCTGATCAGGGTCAGCGGGCCCAGGCGAAACGAGCGGTCGCGGTAACGGACCAGGCCCAGCGTCAGCCGCTCGGTCGCGGCGAAGTAGAAGTCGCGGAGCCGCTCCGGCGAGGGCGCGACCGGCGTCCGGACCGAGTCCGCGACGTCGACCGGACCAGCCACGTTCACATCATGCCGACTTGACGGCGGCCGCTGATTGGGTGATCGTGCCTCTCGTGCCAAAGCTTGCCATTGTCGCCAGTTCGGGAGCCGCCGATCCGACCCGCGCCAGCATCCCCTTCCACATCGCCGCCAACGGCGCCGCGGCGTCTGGCGTGGAGACGCTGATCATCCTCACCGGCGACGCGACGGAGCTTCTCCGCGAGGGCGTCGCGGCAGGCGTCCAGGGGGTTGGGATCCCACCCCTGGCCGCCCTGCTCGAAAAATGTGCCGAGGCGAAGATCCCGATCCATGTTTGAAAGGGATGCGCGGAGGCCCGTGGGGTCTCCCAGCTGGCGGCGAACCAGCACTTCATCGGCCCGCCCGACCTGGTCCGCCTGACGATGGAGGCCGACCGGGTTCTCTCTTTCTAGTGGGGTGCCTGGTAATTGGGTCGACCCAGTGGCCGCAGGCGACCCACAGGGTCGCCTGACCCGTTGTCGACCTGATTGCCAGGCACACCACTCTGGAACAACGCGTAGCCCGCCGGCGTATTGATTGGCGTGCAAAAAATGGCTGGCGTGGTTCTTGGCGTGATCCTCCTCCTGCTCGGCGCCGGCTGGATCGGCCAAGGGCTGGGCTACATCAAGGGCAGCATCATGACCGGCGCGATGCAGTGGTTCTGGATCGGCCTCGCCTGCGCGGTGGTCGGTGCGGGCCTGCTCGTCTACTCGGCTCGGCGGCGCAGCACCACCTAGCTCACAAGGAAGCCGCTATTCGGACGCCTCCGGCCAGTCGAGTGGAAAGCCGGTAGGAGGTCGGATTCCGAGCCGGTAGGCCTCGAAGTCGAGCGGCCGCTCCCATTCCTCGCGAGGCAATCGCCGGTTGCTGGCGCTCGCCTCCATATCGAGGGTTGGCCGGCCGTCGGCCAGCTTCAGGTAGACACCCGGCTTTCGCTGGACGTTCATGCCTCCGAGCCCAAACAGCCTGATCGACTTCTTGGTGGCCACGCGGCCCAGCCGCCAGGGCGCCAACCGCAGCAGCTGCTCGGCCGCGGCTGTCGCCCATCCCCCCGCGAGGTCGCGCAGCAGGTAGCCCAACGGCTCAGAGGCAAGGACCCGGCGCAGATCGTCGCCGAGCTGCAGGCCGCACTCGCGCAGCGCGACCTCCCACTCGGCGGCTTCGAGGAGGATCACGACCGCCTGCGCCAGCTCGAGGTCCTCGATACCCCAGCGCTCGACCGCCGACGTCCCATCCGCCCGCCAGCGCCACGGCTGGCCATCCCAGCGGTAGTCCTGGTTCTCGACGTGCTCGTCCGCCACGACGAGATCGAACCGCCCGTCCTGGATCCTCAGAAAACGGCAGCGTGTCCGACCCGGGGGTTGAGGAGGTTCGAGGATGTCGAGCAGGACCCGTGCCTTGCCAAGCAGGCGGCCGCGCTGATCGCGCGGGAAATTGAAGGCCAGCAGCGCCGGGTGGGAGCCCGGGAGATCCATCCCCTCTGTGAATGCGGGCGGCGATTGCGCATCGCGCAGCGCTGCGGTGACTCGAAGCCGGGCCCGCTTTTCCAGGTCCTGCGCGCTGTGTTTGGGTCCCCCACCGGTCCGCAAGGGCCCGGTCGCCCAGTCGATGATCTTCTCGACCAGCGCGACCGGATCGGCATAGTGCTCGAGGAGCACCGGCGTCTCGGATGGATGGGCGTTGTCCCTGGCCTTCTCGAAGAACGCGAGGTCGTACCGGGGCAGCATCCCGCCGAACTGGTTGACCTCGATCGCCACCACCTGCGCCAGGCCACCGGAGATCAGCGAGGTGGTCACCGTGAGCCCCTCCAGATCGTTTCGCGAAGCTCCAAACCACTTGCCGGTCAGCTGGCCGGGAGCAAGGTACGCGAGCTTGAGGGCGGGCGCGCGAGCGGCCAGCTCCGCGGCCACGAGATCGAGACGAGCGCGGCGATCAGCCATGCCGGCCGCACCTTAACGCAGTGGACGCGGATGGTTGACTGACGAACATCTGTTCGGTAATCTTAGCCCAGCCTCCTGCCCCTCCCGACGTCTTTCCGGAGGCCTCCTGTCGTCATGGACCCACCCGGAGAGATGCGGAATCGAATCGAAGCACGTCCGTTTGAACCAGGCGGTGGACGTCATCCACCTCCGTTTCGGCGATCACGCCCTGGCCGCAGTCGACCGGCTGCCGCCGGTGGAAGCGTGGCCCAGCGGGGTCGGCTCGGTTGACCGGCTCACCGGCATCGACGGGCTGCCGCGAGGGCGCATCAGCGTGCTCAGCGGGCACGGCTCCTGTGGCAAGACCAGCCTCGGCCTGGCGCTGCTGGCCCAGGCGACGCGGGAGTTCGGCGCGGCGATCGCGATCGACCCCGGCCGCAGCTTCGACCCCTGGGCGCTGCTCGAGTTCCAGCCCGACCTCCGCACCCTCACGGTCGTGAGGCCCCCCGACCCGGAGGCGGCGGGCGAGGCGGCGGTCTCGCTGGCGAAGGCGGGCGCCGG
>DATCPJ010000085.1:0-11261 GCA_036570145.1 Candidatus Dormiibacterota bacterium | reverse complement strand
TCGAGGCGGCGGCGGTGGCGGCGGTGGCGATCGGAGCGGCCGCGGCGGTGGCGACCGCAGCGGTGGTAGGCGCCCGGCACAGCCGCAGCAGCAGGCGCCGGCCGCCCGCGAGCTCGAGATCACCGATGAGAAGATCTTTCCGCGCCTGCTCGATGCAGGCCTCGACCTCGGCGAAGAGGCGGTGATCGAGGCGTTCCTCTACTTCACCGCTGAAGGCGCCGCGCGCCGTGTCGCGACCCAGCTGGAGGAGGGCGGTTACACGACCTACGTCGATCCCAGCCCGCCCGGGCGCTGGCTGCTTGAGGCCGTCAGCCGGGCGGTTCCGACTCCCGAGCACATCGGGGCCATGGGGACCGGTCTGCGGAACCTGGCCAGCTCCAACAATGGCATCTACGACGGCTGGTGGGCGTCCGAGCCCCCCGAGGAGGAGGAGGAGGAGAGGGAATCGGCCGGACTCGCCGATCTTTCGCCTCAAGAGGAGGCGCCTCAGGGTCACCCCGATGGCGACTGACAGTCCCACGGTGACCCGGGGCAGCGGCCTCCTGGAGGGATTTCTCGCGCGCCAGCGAAGCCGTCAGGCGCGAAAGCTCATCCCGCCGTCCTCGAGCCGTGGCCGAGTCCTGGACATCGGTTGTGGATCCTATCCGCTGTTCCTCGTCGGCTCCGATTTTGCCGAGAAGTTCGGACTTGACCGGGTCCCGGTCAGGTTGCCGGATGAGCTCGGGGGCGCGCCTATCAAAGTGCTCGAATATGACGTCCAGACCGCCCTCGAGCTTCCGTTTCCAGCCGACCACTTCGACGTTGTGACGATGCTCGCCGTTTTCGAGCACCTGGAACCTGCAGCGCTGCAAAGGCTGCTGGCCGAGATTCGGCGGGTTCTCAAGCCCGGTGGGACATATGTCCTGACCACACCGGCGTACTGGACCGATTGGCTGCTGAAGCTCCTCGGCAGGCTGCGGTTGGTGAGCCATGAGGAGATCGACGAGCACCAGGGAAGCTACCGGCACGCGGCGATCCGGTCCTATCTCGAGCGCGCGGGCTTCGTCGGCGATCGCATCAGCCTTGGCTACTTCGAGGCCGGCATGAACAGCTGGGGCATCGCGACCAAGTAAGCCGAGGCCGCAAGCTCAGAGGCTGGCGTCCTCGTCCGACCGGGCCATGAGGGGGTGCCGGCCGGCCAGCTGTTCATGCCGCTGGCGGTGGTAACCGCCATCGGATGACTGGCCGAAGAGTCGCTTATCCGAGCTCAGCCTGAGCCTGACGAGGGCGCCCATGGCACGGACGCCATCGAACCAGGTGAGCTTTTTGCCCTCTTCCCGGCTCCTGGCGTAGTACCTGATCGGCACCTCGTGGATCCGGTAGCCCAGGCGCAGAATTCGGCCCGTGATGTCGGGCTCGATATCGAACCTGGTGCCCTGCAGATTGAGACGTTTCCAGAGCTCCGAGCGGAGCACCTTGTAGCCGGTTTCCATGTCGGAGATGTAGGAGTCGAAGAGGACGTTGGCGGCAAGCGTGACCGCCTGGTTGCCGAGCACGAACCAGAAGCTGAAGGCCGTCTGGCCGGCGAAGCCGCGGACGCCGTAAACAGCGTCGGCGCGGCCCTCGAGCAGGGGGGCCAACAGTGACTCGTAATCCCGCGGATCGTATTCGAGATCGGCGTCCTGAACCAAGGCAAAGGGCATCTGGAGCTCCCCGATCGCACGGCGCAGGGCAGCCCCCTTGCCGCGGTTGGCCGCCTGCCGGAAGATCCGCAACCGTGGCTCCTTCTCGACCAACCGGGAGAGGATCTCCCAGGTTCGATCCGTCGAACCATCGTCGACCACGATCACCTCGCCCACCTCCGGCCTCCCGAGGACGTGCTCAAGGATGATTTCGATCGTCTGCTCCTCGTTGTAGGCGGGCATCATCACCGAGAGCCGGCGCGTTGTCTCGACCTTCATCGGGCGCCCCCTCTAACCAAGCCGGCCTTCCCCTGCTTCGAGGATCCCGAGCAGCTGATCGCCATAGAGGGCCAGCTTGCGGGGCCCGATGCCGGGAACTGTCGCCAGCTGGCTCAGGTCGGACGGCCGCCTCGCCGCCAGCTCGGCGAGGGCACGGTCGTGGAAGACGACGAAGGCCGGCACGCCGTCCCGCCGGGCGATCTCCGCCCGCCAGCGGCGAAGGCGTTCGAAGAGGTCGGGGTCGGCGGCGGTGACCGATCCGCTGACGCGCGCCGCGACTGGCTCATCCGGCAGTGAGACGGCCACCTCGGAGCGGCCGGCGAGGACCTCGCGCCCGAGCTCGGTCAGCGTGACCATCGGGTACTGGCCGGGAGTCTGGCCGACGAGACCACCGTCGATCAGCTCGCTGAAGAGCCGGCGGACGCGTTCCTCGCTCCAGCCCATCAGCGTGTTGTAGGCGGGAACCTCGCGGACCCATTCGTGTTCCCGGGTCCATTTCGTCTCCCTGCCGCCGAGCACCGCGGCCAGGTTGACGAGCCCGATCCGGCCGCTGAAACGCGCCGCGCCGGCGAGGGCAGCCCTGACGACCTCGCCGGCGACCGCGGCCCCGATGGGCCGCGAACCGGCCAGGCAGTTGTCGCAGGCCTGGCAGGTGCGCGCGACGCCCTGCTCGCCGAAGTAGTCTGCGATCCGGGCGTGCCGGCAACTGCGGATGGTGGCGAAACCGCTCATCTGGGCGAGTCGGGCGTAGGCATGGCGCTTCTGCTCGGCCATCACCTCGAGGCCTGCCGCGCGAGCGTCGAAATCGGCCACGGACCCATCGCCGAGCAGCGCCCCGGCCCGCTCCAGGACGACCCGGCAGGCGTCGTAAGAACGCCACGCGCTGTCGGGCAGCAGTGGGCGGACCTCGTCGGCGTCGACCGACCAGGAACCCAGCCGGCGGAGCGCCGCGTGGACCGTGAGGATGTCGCGCGGATCCGGAAAGGAGCGCTCGATGAAGAAGGAGTGGAGCTCCCGGTCGGAGCCGGAGTGGAGGAGCAGGCACGTTGCCGGTTCGCCGTCGCGGCCGGCGCGGCCGGCCTCCTGGTAGTAGGCCTCGAGCGAGCCGGGCGACTGGAAGTGGACGACCTGGCGGATGTCGGGCAGGTCGATGCCCATTCCGAAGGCGGAGGTCGCGACGACGACCTTGACGCGGTTGGCGGCGAAGTCCTCCTGCGCCTGCCGCCGGGCCGCCTCCGGCAGCCTGCCGTTGTAGGGAGCGGCCGGGATGCCCCAGCCGGTGATCGCGGCGGCCAGCTCCTCGGAGGCCGCCACCGTCCCGCAGTAGACGAGGGCGCGGCCCCCGGCGGGATCGAGACGGCTGCGGAGCGCCGCCAGCTTCTCCTTCTGGCCCCTGGGACGGACGACCTCCAGGCGCAGGTTGGGGCGGTTGAAGCCGGTGACCGAGACGAGCGGCTCGCGCAAGCCGAGGCTGCGGACGATGTCCTCGCGCACCTCCGGGGTCGCGGTTGCCGTGAACGCGCCAACGGGTGGCCCGCCGCACGCTTCGAGGGCGCGGCCGAGGAACCTGTAATCGGGGCGGAAGTCATGCCCCCAGCTCGAGATGCAGTGCGCCTCGTCGACGACGAAGCGGGTGATCCGCGTCTCGGCCAGGCGGTCGAGGAAGCCCGGGCGCGACAGCCGCTCCGGCGCGACGTAGAGGAGCTGGAGGCCGCCCAGCCGGGCCACCCGCAGCGTCTCCTGCTGGTCGGCGCGGGAGAGTGAGGAGTTGATGTAGGCCGCCTTGAGATGGAGCTCGCGGAGGCGATCGACCTGGTCCTTCATCAGCGCGATGAGGGGCGAGATGACGACCGTGAGCCCCTCGGCGAGGAGCGCCGGTACCCAATAGCTGATCGACTTGCCGGATCCGGTCGGGGCGACCGAGAGAACATCACGACCGGCCAGCTGAGCTTCGACCACCTCGACCTGGCCTGCGCGGAAGGACTCGAGGCCGAACACGTCGTGGAGCACCTGCTGCGGGGTCACCGCGAAAGTGTGGCGGGCCGGCCCGGCGCCGTGCCAACGACCGGGTTAAGACCTGCCCTGCTTACGCCTTCCGAGTCCGCGGGCGGGCGGGTTTCTCCCCGGCTGCTTCCTTCTCGGCGGCCTGGCGGTCGGCCTGGCTCACCGTCCTCTTCTCCTTCGGCTCTCGCACCGCTGGTTCACCGGCGCTGAGCGAGCCGATCCGCTGCAGGCTGCGCTGCAGCGCCTTCAGGTCAGCCGTCAGCCGAGCGAGCTGGGGATCGATCTTCGACTCCTCGCAGCAGCCCGCCCCACAGCCGCATCCCCGATCGTGCTTCCCGCCTCCCTCGCAGGGCTTTTCAGTCCGGCGGTGGCAGAAGCTGACGCAGTGCGAGCTGATGCCGTTCGCGATCACACACAGCTCGAAGTCGCCGAACGGAACCTGGCTCACGTCGAACCGGACCGACTCCAGGTCGCCGCCGGTCGCGACGCCCAGGGTGCTGAAGTCGTAAGTGCGGCAGAAGTAGACCTGGTTGGACTGCCTGCTTCGCAGCCGGACCAGCGGGAAGTTGGTGGCGGGGTAACAGTCGTCGCCGTAGATGTTCGCCTGCGACAACCCGTTGAGCTGGGTTCCTCTGAGTAGGTAGTGGTCCGTGCCCGCGGCGGTGCAGTGGGGGATCACCTCCCAGATTGCCGGCCGCCACGCTTCCTGCGGCTCCCCATCCGGCGTGTAGCACTGCAGGTTGTTGGTGCTCGGGCCGAACAGAACGTGTCCCGTCGGCAGCAGCAGCATCCGGCTCCAGTACAGCTGCATGGCGTTGTTGGGTGGAGTCGGTGCCAGGGCGATGCTGTTGGTGAACGGGTCGTACTCGAGGAGATAGATTGGCGATCCCCAGTTGTTGGACTGATACGGGGCTGCGGTGAAAAGCACCTTGCCGTTCGGCAGCAGGCTGGCCGGGCAGTCGTTGCAGACCAGGGGTCGATCGCCGAGCGGGGGGATGTCGGGGCCCTTTGCCCAGGTGCCGGTGCCGGTGTAGGTCGGTGGCGGCGTGTAGATGGCCGTCTTGCCCCGCCCGTGGCTGTTCGCAGCACCGAACCAGATGACCTTGCCGTCGTACGTCAGCATGGCCGGCCCGATCTCGTGCATCGCTGGGTCCACCAGCATCACCGGCGGCTTGCCCTCGTCCTTCCATGCGTTCGATGAGGTGCTGTAGCGCTCGCTCCGGTAGGGGTCCCAGCACTGCACTGCCAGGATCGTCTCGTCGGGCAGCAGGATCCAGGTCTCCTCGTTCGACCTGACCGCCTTGTTGGCGGCGGCGCTCCAGGAGTCGGTCGCCGGGTCGTAGATGAGCGACTCGGTCGTGATGAGGGCGCCGACCATGAGCCTCCCGTCCGGCAGGACGCTGCAGGAGGCGTCGCCGACGATCGGCCAGGGAGGCAGCGCGATCGGCGTCCAGCTGTCGGCGACCGGGTCGTAGATCTCGCCTCGGTTCGTGTCGCCGCCCGCACCACTCTGCTCGCCACCGACCACGATGACGCGGCCGTCGCGGAGTACCCCGGACGCGTAGTAGCGGCGCCAGAAGCTCATGTCCGCGAGCGACGACCAGGTTCCGCTCAGGTAGCTGCCACCGGCATCGGGCGTCAGCGCGTGCCAATGCGGAGTCGCCTCCTCCTGCACCATCACCCGGCCGTCTGACAGAAGCAGCATCGTGCTGGTTTGGAACGGGGGCTGGTTGACCAGACCCTGCCAGGTGCCCGCCATGATCCAGTGCCTCCTTGAACCAGCACAGCCGGCCGGAAGTAGCGAAATTGAATCGTAGCCCCGTCATCCGTCCTGTCAAGTGCTGTTAAGCGAGACCGGTCCGGCCGAGCTGGAGCGAGGACCTTAAAGGTCAGATCACCTGATCTATCGGCAGGCCGGGGGTTGAAGGTTCTGCTTCAGCTGGTGGTAAGACGCTTCTCGAGGGCTTTCACGTTCAGCCTCGGCCGTGGGTACTGGGGGTTCATCTCCTCCAGCGTCTCGATCAGGATCTGAGCCACGGCCCAGTCGCGGTACCACTTGTTGTTGGCGGGGATGACGTACCAGGGTGCGGCCGCCGTGTTGCAGCGGGTCAGCGCCGCGTCATAGGCGCTCGTGTAGTCGTCCCAGAAGGCACGCTCGTTGACGTCGTTCTCGCTGAACTTCCAGTGCTTGTCGGGGTTCTCCAGGCGAGCCAGCAGGCGCCGCCGTTGCTCGTCGTAGTCGATGTGGAGGAAGAGCTTGATCACCACGGTGCCGGAGCGCACCAGCTGCTGCTCGAAGCGGTTGATCTCCCCGTAGCGGTTCTCGATCGTGTTCTCGCCGACCAGCTTCTTGACCCGCGCGATCAGCACGTCCTCGTAGTAGGTGCGGTTGAAGATCCCGATCGTGCCGGGCGGTGGCAGGACGCTCTTGAAGCGCCAGAGGAAGTTGTGGCGCTTCTCCTCCGCGGTCGGGGCCTTGAAGGAGTGGACGACCACTCCGCCGGGGTTCATGCCGGTCATCACGTGCTTGACGGTGCCGTCCTTGCCGCTGGTGTCCATGCCCTGCATGGCGATCAGGATCGATCGCTTCTGCTCGGCCCAGAGCCGGGATTGAAGATCGAACAGCTTCGAATGCTGCTTGATGAGCTTTTTGAGGGCCTTCTTCTCGCCGACCCACTTCGTCTGATCGGCGCTGAGGTCGATCAGGTTGATCCGCGGGCCCTTCCCCGTCTGGGCGCGAAGCAGGTCGCGCACGGAGGCTTTGGCCACTCGAAAGAGGATAGCGACTAACTGACATTACGTGCCATCGCTCGCGCGGGCAGCGTGGTTGTCGCGTCGGGCGTCAGCGAGGTCCGCCAGGCTTCGGCAGCGGCTCGCCGATGGCGGGGCCGGCGGCCGCCTCCGCCGCCAGGGCCGAACTCAAGGTCACCACGCTCGCGATGCCGTCGATCATCTCCCGGGAGGACATCTTCGACTTGCCGTGGACCCGGTCGACGAAGCGGATGGGGATTTCGGCGACGCTGAAGCCGGCCCTCTGGCAGCGGACCAGCAGCTCGACCAGGGTCGAGTAGCCGCGGGCACGGACCGGCGCCTTGACCAGGTGCTCGACCGTCGCCCGCCGGTAGCAGCGAAAGCCGCTGGTGCAGTCGCGGGCGCGGATCCCGAGCCAGAGCCGGGCGAAGCTGTTGGCGCCGGAGCTGAGCAGCCTGCGGTGGAGGCCCCAGCCGACGATCGAGCCGCCCGGCGTGTAGCGCGAGCCGATCGCGAGGTCGGCGCCGGCGTCCACCGCGGCGACCAGGGCCGGCACGCGTTCGGGGGCGTGGGACAGGTCGGAGTCCATTGTCACGAAGTGCGTGTGCTCGTGCCGCAGGCCCTGCTCGAAGGCGGCCAGGTAGGCGGTCCCGAGGCCCAGTCGACCGGGCCGCCGGATCAGGCTCACCCGCGGGTCGGCGGCAGCGCGGCGCTCGACGATGTCGCCGGTGCCGTCGGGCGACCCGTCATCGACGACGAGGACGTGCAGCGTCCCGTCGGCGGCGAAGAGCCCGTCGATCACGAGCTCGATGTTCTCGGCCTCGTTATAGGTGGGAAGGCAGACGACGGCCGAAGGCAACTGGACTCCTTTTTCGATGGGCCGGTCCACACCGTGAAGCCGGGACGGGAGGTCTCGGCGACACTAGCCCCGCGGCGCCGCGCGTGTCAATCGGCGGAGGGACGGGGGCGCGCGTCGTGGTCGTGATCCATCCGCTTGGAGAGCACGCGCTCGCGTCGCGCGGACTCGATGAAGCGGAGGTTATGGAGGATCGCGATGCCGGCGAAGGCGACGCCGAGGAGGATGAGCGAGACGACGATGGTGGTCAGGTTCCAGCCCTGCCAGCGGTCCAGGGTGAGCACGGCGAGGGCGACGATCCACATGACGATCGCGTATTCGACCCAGCGTTGGGTGGCGCGCCGGAGCGTAACGCTCCGACCGGCGGCTCGGAGGAGTTCATCCATGCCACCTCAACGCTCGAGCCGCCGCGACCTTGCATGCGCGGGGGCGGGCCGGGCGGAGTTACGCTTGAATCGATGGGCGGGCCACTGTCCAACGTCGACGCGGCCTGGCTTCGGATGGAGGACCCGACCAACCTGATGATGGTGACCGGGATCCTCGTCTTCGAGGAGCCCCTCGACCACCGCCGCGTCCGGTCCCTCCTCGAGAAGCGGCTGCTCGTCTTCGACCGCTTCCGGCAGCGGGTCGTCGAGGCCCCTTTCGGGATCGGGCCGCCGCGCTGGGTCGACGATCGGCACTTCGACCTCGACGCCCACCTCCACCGCGTCGCCCTCCCGGCTCCCGGCGACCAGGCGGCGCTCCAGGAGCTGGTGGGCGACCTCATGAGCACCCCGCTCGACATGAGCAAGCCGCTCTGGCAGTTCCACCTCGTCGAGGGTTTCGGAGGCGGTTCGGTCTTCCTCTCCCGGCTCCACCACTGCATCGCCGACGGGATCGCCCTGATCCAGCTCCTCCTCTCGCTGACCGACAGCAGCCCCCGGCCGAGCCCGGCTGCACCGGTCCGGCGGCCCGCTCCCGCTCCCGCCGGCTCCTGGCTGGCCGCGCCGCTGGGTGCGGTCGCCTCGCTGCTGGCCAACCCGCTCGAGCTCGTCGAGCTCGCTCAGGGCGGCGTCTCGGTGGCCGACACCCTCCAACGCCTGGTCCTCATGCCGCCCGACCCGAAGACCGTGCTGAAGGGCCCGCTCGGCGTGACCAAGCGCGCGGCATGGTCGGAGATGGTGCCGCTCAAGAACATCAAGGCCGCCGGCGCCCGCCATGGGGCCACCATCAACGACGTCCTGATCACCGCCGTTGCGGGCGCACTACGCGAATACCTGGAGGAGCGGGGTGAGCCGGTTGACAAGCTCGAGATCCGCGCCGCCGTGCCCGTCAACCTGCGGCCGATCGAGCGCGGCCTCGAGCTCGGTAACAGCTTCGGGCTGGTCTTCGTGCCGCTGCCCGTCTCGATCGCGGCCCCCTTCCGGCGACTCGCCGAGCTGAAGGTCCGGATGGACCGCATCAAGGCTTCCTCGGAGGCGATCGTCAGCTTCGGTGTGTTGACCGCGATCGGGATCGTTCCCCGGCAGCTGCACCCGCCGGCGATCGAGTTCTTCGGCAGCAAGGCGAGCGTCGTGATGACGAACGTCCCCGGTCCCAAGGAACCGCTCTACCTCGCCGGCCGGCGGATCGCCAGCTGCATGTTCTGGGTACCGATGTCCGGCCACCTGGGCTTGGGCGTCAGCATCCTCAGCTACGCCGGGGAGGTGATGGTCGGTGTGACCGCGGATGCCGGGCTGGTTCCCGACCCGGGGCGGATCGTCAGCGCGTTCGAACGCGAGCTGAAGGCCCTGATGCTGCCCGCGTCCCGCCGCAGCGGAGGAAAAGCCGCTGCCCGAAAGCGTCCTCTGTCCGGTCCGGATCAGCCGCGCAAGCGAGCTCGCGCCGCTCGGAGGCCCGCCTCGCCGGGCGGCTGAAGGCCACCGGCGCCCGCGAGCCCCGTCTGAAAGCATGGGCGGCGTGCGAACCCTGAGCGTGGATCTCCATGGGCACGACGTGCTGACTGCGGTCGACCTCGCCGAGCACCGGGTTCATGAGGCATACAGCAACGGCTACGAGGCGGTGGAGCTGCTCCACGGCGCCGGGGACGTCACCGAGCCGGTCGAGACCGGCCGGGGCCGGATCAAGTGGGAGTTGAGGAAGGTCGTGGAGCAGGGCCGCCTGGACGGCTACATCGACCGCGGCCGAACCTGGCTGAAGGCCGGCTCGATCGTGCTCTACCTCAAGCGGAACCCGCAGGCTCGCCGGGAGAGCTGGTCGCCGGATCCGCCTCGCTCCCACCGATGACCCCCGTGCGGCGGAGCTCCGCGATCCTCTCGGACGAGTAGCCGAGCAGCCCTCCGAGCACCCGCTCGTCGTCCTCGCCGAGCAGCGGCGGCGCCTTCAGCGGGACGTCCTCGTGGTCGGGGAAGCGGATCGCCCGGCCGAGCGCGGGGAACCTGCCCAGCCTTGGATGCTCGTACTCGCTGACCATGCCGCGGGCGAGGACCTGGGCATTGGCGAGCACCTCGCTCACCTCCAGGATCGGGGCGTGGGGGACGTCGTACCGCTCGAGGATCGCGTCCCACTCGGCGACCGTCCGCGTCGCCAGCGCCTCCCTCAGCAGGGCGTCCACCTCGCCCCGGCGGGCGACCCGCTTGGGATTGGTGTCGTAGCGGGGATCCTCGGCGAGCTCGGGGCGGCCGATCGCGGCGCAGATCTTGGGCCAGAACATCTCCCCGATGTTGGCGATCACGAGGTGGCCGTCGCTGGTAGGAAAGGCGCCGTAGGGGACGATGCCGTAGTGCCCGGTGCCGATCTTGGGCGAGTCCTCACCGGTCATGAAGACGCGGGTCGCCATGTACATGAGCATCCCGACCATCCCGTCCAGCATCGAGAAGTCCACGAACTGGCCGTGGCCGCTCCGCTCCCGTTCGTAGATCCCGCTCAACACGCCGATGACGGCGTAGAGGCCACCGCACAGGTCTGCCATCGGCAGCCCCATCCGGGTGGGGGGGCCGTCCGGCTCACCGGTGACGCTCATCACCCCGCTCATCGCCTGGATGGCGATGTCGAGCGCCGAGCGGGAGGAGTAGGGCCCGGTCTGGCCGAACGCGCTGATCGAGCAGTAGACGAGCCTTGGATTGATCTCGCGAAGGGTGTCGTAGTCGAGCCCCAAGCGCTTGGCAACGCCGGGCCGGAAGTTCTCCAGGAAGACGTCGGAGCGGCGGGCGAGCTCAACCAGGATCTCCCGGCCGGCCGGCTGCTTCATGTCGACGGCGATCCCCAGCTTGCTTCGGTTGATGGCCAGGAAGTAGTGGCTCTCGCCGTCTCGGAGCGGCTCGACGTGCCTTGTCTCGTCCCCCTCGCCGGGCCGCTCGACCTTGATGACCTCGGCGCCCAGGTCGCCGAGCAGCATGGTGGCGAAGGGCCCGACGAGCACCCTCGTCAGGTCGAGCACGCGGAGCCCCTCCAGCGGGCCTTTCGATGGGGTCGGCATGGCGGGCCTTGAGGGTACACTCCGGATTCGAATGGACTTCGCGCCGGGCGAGCTGGCGGAGTCGCTCCGGGAGGAGGTCAGAGCCCTCTGCCGGCGCTTCGAGCCGGGCTACTGGCTGGACCACGACCAAAGCGGCGAGTATCCGTGGGAGTTCCTCAAGGCCTTCGCCGAGCGCGGTTGGCTGGGCCTCGTGATCCCCGAGCGCTACGGTGGCTCGGGCCTCGGCGTCACCGAGGCCGGGGTTCTTCTGGAA
>DATCPJ010000084.1:0-5644 GCA_036570145.1 Candidatus Dormiibacterota bacterium | reverse complement strand
TAGGAACCCGGCCCGCCGTGGGCTGTCGGTCCCGATCACGGTGCCCACGGGGAGGGATTCAAGCGTGGCTCCGGGCTCCCGGCCTACCAGGGCGTCGCGGGCATCCGCCCGTTCCGGGTAGGCGCCGATCACCAATTCGTCTTCCTCTTCCAGCGGGAGGTCTTTGGCGCTGTGCACGGCCAGGTCGATCTCCCCGGCCACGAGGGCACGGGCGATGGCGGCGACGAAAACGCCGACGCCGGGGGTCATGTCCATCGGCCGGAGGTCGCCCTCGGTGACGATCCGGACGATCTCGACTTCCTCCCCCACCCGGCGGAGCAGATCCGCGACCAGCCCGGCCTGGATCAGCGCCAGCTGCGACCCGCGGGTACCGAGGCGGACCGTCACGACCGCGCCTCCAACCAGCTCAGATATTCGCCGGCCTTGCCGGAGACGATCCGCTCCGTCGCCTCGACGTAGCCGGGCGGCGGCGGTCCAGCCGTGAAGAGATCATCGACGCCCAGGAAGCCGCCGTTGAGCCGGGCACGAAGGGCCACGGGCACCGCGCTCGGCGCGGATATGTCCGCGATCGGAGGCAGCGGATCGGCCAGCGCGGCAAGTTCTTGCCAGGGTCCGCTCAGGGCCACCGCCACCCCCGCGCTGCCCAGGACGAGGTCGGCTCCCTCCGCGAGGGACACACCGGTCCCGTCATAGACGGTCGCGAGGCGCCGGGCTCGGTCTCGATTGCGGCTGGCGATGGTGATGAGCGCCCCCTCCTTGCGGGCAGCATGCGCGAGCGCAGAGCCCATCCGGCCGGCGCCCGCGACCAGCACCCGGCGGCCCCTCAGAGGCGCCCGGCCGTGGAGCCAGTCGACGGCACGGCCCGCGAGACCCGCGCCGAAGGCGGCTCGGCCGGCCCGAGCGCTGCGCCCGGTGGCGACCGCCATCTCGAACAGGCGGTGCAGGCGGCCGTCGAGCCGGCGGTCCGCTGTCGCTTCCCGGAAGGCGTCACGGACCTGGTGGAGGACCTCGTCCTCTCCCACCAGTGCGCTCTCGAGCCCGGCGGCAACCCTCAGTAGGTGAACCACCGCCGCCTCGCCTCTCCTCAGCGGCAGGTCGTCGGGCAGGCGCGGCGGCTCACCGAACCCGTACAGCTCAACCCGGTGGCAGGTGCTGAGCAGCACCCGGCCGCCGGCGCGATCGTGCCGCAGCAGTGCGGCGATACGGTCCCGGTCCTCGGCGGGTCGTTCCGCCGCGGAGAGGCCGACAACCCAGGGCTGGTCGGTCAAGCGCCCGTCTCCCGCTTTTCATAGCCGTTCATGAGAGCGACGAGGAGCCGGTCCATCGCCGATTCCGCCTCGACCAGCAGCGCCGTCGCTTCGCGGGTGTCGAGTCGACGCCGGCGGGCGACGCCGGCCAGCTCACCGACGAAGGAGCTGCGAAACCGAAGAAAGAGCTCCACCGTCTCCGCCAGCGGGGCGCCCAGGGCCGCGGCGCGGGCTCCGTACTCGGCTGCGCCCGCGGCCGCCTCGTCGAGCTTCTGCGCCGCCCGCGGACGATCCTCGGCGTCGAGGTGCTCGAGCACGACCGCCAGCAGCAGCCGCCCACGCTCCCGGAATTCGATCCGCTCCGCCTCGGAAAGAGCTGTGAGCCAGCGCGGCTGCACGGCGTGCTCGACGGGACGGGCTCGCCGATAGGCCTGCGCCATCCGCTCAGGGCTGGCGCCCAGCCCCGCCAGCGAAGGACGGCGTGCGCGGACCCGGGGAACCATGCCCTCGATGACCGTCCGCGGAAATCGGCGGTGGCCGCCCGGGGTGACGAAGGTTGGCACCTCGCCCTGGTCCGACCAGCGGCGGAGCGTCGCGGGGGTGATGCCCAGCAGGCGGCTCGCCTGCCCCAGGCTGAGCCACGGGGAACCGGCGCTGGCGGGCGGGGAGACCATCCGCGAAATTATGCCGAAATCTATCGAAGCCTATCGATTCAGAAGTACGGCCCGGTTGGACGACTGGCCAGGAGCGTCCAGAGGAGCTCCCCAGCGTCGAACTGCCGGCTGGCGCGACCGACGACCGGGACGGGCGCGTACTGCTCGCCACCGGGCCAGGTGTGACCGCCTCCGCTCACCGTGTACAGCTCGACGGTCGCCTTCGCGGAGCAGCCGTTGTACGTGCTGACGCTGACTGTCGTGCCATCCGTCACCGAATTCGGCTGAGCCGCATCGGTTGGCGTCGGCCCGCAGCCATCGAGCTGTGCCCATTGGCCGATCGACGCCCGGGCCGACAGGACGCGCGCGCCTCCCGACAATCCCCGGCCCTGACCCCCGCCGAAGGGAACCACCGGAGCGGCCGTGCCGTGGACCGCGACCACCGTGAGCGGCCGCTCCGGCTGGCAGCCGGGCGCGACGTCTGCGGGCAGCGGGCCGGCGACTGGGAAGACGAGTGACAAGCGGCCTGCGATGCGGCAGCCGAGGAGCTCCACCAGGAGAGCGCCGTTGGACCAGGTTGGTCAGCGCTCCGGACGCGAACTCCAGGATGCGGCTCACGATCGACTGCGCCGTGGGGGGCTGGAAGGCTCTAGCCTCCAGCGCCCTCCCGGATTCGACTCAAGTTTCTACTCGGCCTTCCCGAAGGCCTTGATCTCCTCCAGCTCTTCCTTGCTTAGCTTGCGTGGTGTCTCGCCGCGTTCGACCTTTGCCGACTGCACGTGCTGCCGAATGGTCTCCACGATCTCCGGGTTGGCCAGGGTTGTGATGTCGCCCGGGCTGGTGAAGTTGGAGATGCCAGCGATGACGCGGCGCATGATCTTGCCCGAGCGCGTCTTGGGCATGTCGGGGACGATCCAGACGTTCTTCGGGCGCGCGATCTTGCCGATCAGGTTGTCGATCGCGCCCGAGACCTTCGCCTCGATCGCCTTGCTCGGCTTGATCCCGGGCTTCAACGCCACGTACATCTCGACCGCCCGGCCCCGCGTGTCGTCGATCACCGGTACGGCGGCCGCCTCGGCGACCTCCTCGACGGTGAGGCAAGCCGACTCCAGCTCCTTGGTGCCCAGCCGGTGTCCGGCCACGTTGATGACGTCGTCGACCCGCCCCAGGATGCGGAAGTAGCCGTCCTCGGCCTGCAGCGCGCCATCGCCGGCGAAGTACGGCCAGTCGCGCCAGTCCTTGCTTTTCGGGTTCTTGTTGTACTTCTTATAGTAGGTTTCGACGAACTTCTCAGGCTGCCCGTAGATGGTCTGGAAGATGCCCGGCCAAGGGTTGCGGATGCAGATGTTGCCGGCCCGGCCGCTTCCCTTCGGGACGGCGTTCCCCAGCTCGTCGTTGATGACCGGGTAGATGCCCAGCACACCGGGGCCGCAGCTGCCCGGCTTCATCGGCTGCAGCGCAGGCAGCGTGCTGCCCAGGAAGCCGCCGTTCTCGGTCTGCCACCAGGTGTCGACGATGGCTGCCTCGTCCTTGCCGACCGAGTGGTAGTACCAGCGCCAGACGTCGGGCTCGATCGGCTCGCCGACCGTGGTCATGTGCTTGAAGTGGTAGTCGTACTTCTTGGGCTCATCCGGGCCCAGCTTGCGCAGCATCCGGATGGTGGTCGGCGCGGTGTGGAAGATGTTGACGCCCAGCTGCTCCGCGATCCGCCAGGGGCGGCCGGCGTCAGGGTAAGTGGGGACGCCTTCGTACATGACGCTCGTCGCGGCCAGCGCCAGCGGGCCGTAGACGATGTAGGAGTGGCCGGTGATCCAGCCGATGTCGGCGAAGCACCAGTAGGTGTCCTCGGGGTGGATGTCCTGGTAGTACCGGGAGGTCCCCGCCACGTATGACAGATAGCCGCCGGTGCTGTGCTGGCAGCCCTTGGGCCGGGCGGTGGTGCCGCTCGTGTACATCAGGAACAAAGGCGCCTCGGCGGGCATCGAGACCGGCTCGACAATCCTGCCCTTGAAGTCGCTGAGCAGTTCGTCGACAAAGAAGTCGCGGCCTTTGACCATCTTCGTCTTGGACGAGTACTGGCCCGCGTGCCGCCGCCAGACCAGCACCTTGTCGACCTTCTGGCCCTCCTTCTTAGCGACTGCCACCGCCTCATCGGCCTTCACTTTGTGGTCGAGCAGATCACCGTTGCGGTAATAGCCGTCCATCGTGATCAGGATGTGACTGCCGGAGTCGGCGATGCGACCACCACAGGCCGCGCCGCTGAAGCCGCCGAAGACCTGGTTATGGATGATCCCCAGCCGGGCGCAGGCCAGCATTGCGACGGGCAGGTCGGGGACCATCGGCAGGTGGAGGGTGACGCGGTCGCCCTCTTTGAGCCCACAGAAGTCGCGGAGCAGCGCGGCGAACTCGTTGACGCGCTTGTAGAGCTCCTGGTAGGTGATCGCCTGCGTCACCTGGTCCTCCGGCTCGGGCACCCAGATGAGGGCGGCTTTGTTCCGATACTTCGCCAGATGGCGGTCGACGCAGTTGTAGGAAGCGTTGAGGCGGCCGCCGACAAACCATTTCCAGAAGGGCGGGTTGCTGGTGTCGAGCGTGGTGTGCCAGTACTTGTCCCAGGTCAGCAGGTCCGCGTATTCCTTGAAGCATTCGGGGAAGTTCTTCTCGCTGAAGCGCTCGAAGATGGCGGGGTCGTTGGCGTTGGCCTGGCCGATGAATTTGGCGGTCGGCGCGAGGTACTCCTCCTCGCGCCAATGAACGGCGATTTCCGACTCGGAGACCTGGACTTCGCTCTCAACCGTCATATTGGCTTGCCCTCTTGTCATCAGCAAAGAAATTGCGAAGCAGCGGAATCAGCCTGCGTGCACCTGATGGGTCGGAGGCGCCGGCGCCATCGCTGAAGGCTCCGACCAGATGGCCTTCCCGACCGGGAGGATGGGCTGCGCCCGCATGCTGTTGGCGACGACGGCCGCCGAGGCGTACCAGGCCACGAGGGCGGTGACGATGCCGGCGTAGCCGCCGAGCTGGATCATGCCGGTGCTTTTCCCGAAGAACCCGATGAAGAGCAGGATCTCGGTGATCTCCAGGGTCAGGAAGACCAGGAAGGTCGCCATGTTGAGGCGCATGCTCCAAACCATCATGTAGGTGTTGAAGATGGCGAAGGCGAGCAGGAACCAGCCGAGGTCTGTGAGCTCTTCGCTCACGGGCACCTTGCCGGCCAAAAGGAGCACGACGAAAGTCGCGAGGGACATCCAGAAGGCGCCGTAGGTCGAGAACGCAGTCGCACCAAAGGTGTTGCCCGTCTTGAACTCCCACATCCCGGCGGTGAACTGGGCCAGGCCTCCGTAGAAGAAGGCCAGGCCGACCCAGGTCAGGTTTGGCGCCAGGCCCGCGTTATGCGTGCTGAGCACGAACGTGGTGAGAGCGAAGCCGCCCAGCCCGAGCGCGGCCGGGTTGGCGAGTGGCGGAGCCTTCATTTCCATAGCCATGGATGACACCCCCAGATGGTGGAGTTTTTGATACCCCCACTGGTATCCTAGCCCGTCGACCTCGATGGCGAGGGAGGCAGCGACTCGGGAGTGGGTAGAGCTCGGCGACGATCATTCATCCCACCTCATCGGAGGGTGCCGGCCGGAAGCGGGGTCGGGCGGTCGCACGTGGTCGCGACTTCGATGTGCCGGCCGCCGGCCGTCGAGTCGGCCACCGAGTGCATCACGTCCAGGACGTGGTGGGCGAGCACGCCGGATG
>DATCPJ010000083.1:0-1524 GCA_036570145.1 Candidatus Dormiibacterota bacterium | reverse complement strand
TCGCCCAACGCACGGAGTTCCCTCCCGAGCCGAACGACATACTCGTCCATCGGCTCCGTCGAATGGTCAGTCATCTCCAAGTTCCTTCCTAAGTGCTGTAGCACGGATATTCGGTGATGTATTCATGCTGCCTCGGACAGCCATCCGGAGTCTGGGGTCGCGAGGCGTCCGAGAAGCCGGGTGAGGTCGGCCCGGGTGAACTTCCACTCGAACGGCTGGGCGAGGACCTCGTAGTTGGCCTGGAAGGCGAGGATCCGGGCGGCGAGCTCCTCGAGCGAGGCGGCAGCGGCCGGGGTGAGGACCTTGCGCTCGAGGATGCTGAAGTAGATCTCGACCTGGTTGAGCCAGCTGGCGTGGACCGGGAGATGGACGGGCACGAGGCGCGGGTATGCCTCGGTGAGGCGGGTGACGGCGGCCTTGCCCCGGTGCGAGCTGCCATTGTCGAGGACCCAGAAGACGCGCCGAGCCGAGCGGTACGGCTCGGCGGTCATGACCTGCTCGACGAGCCGCCCGAACGGCTCGATCCCCGTCTTGGGCTCGCAGCGGCCGAACAGCCTGGCCCGATGGACGTCCCAGGCGGCCAGGTACTGGAGGGCCCCGCCGCGCTCGTACTCGAACTCGACGCGCAGGGCCCGACCCGCCGCCGGCGGCAGCGTCGGATGACAGCGGATGCGGGCCTGGATGCTCGTCTTCTCGTCGGCACTGATGACGAACTCGTCGTCCTTTAGCGGCCGGCCGTCCCACTCGCCGGCGTACAGGTCGAGGACGCGTGCCGCCTTGGGCCCGAAGTCGGGGTCGCGCGGGAAGATCCAGCTGCGGTGGGTCCACGGCTTGATGGCGTCCTCGTCGAGCCAGCGCCAGATCGTCGTGTCGGAGATCGACGCCACGAGGCCGCGGCGGATCACCTCGGCCCGGATGTCCGGGACATGGAGCCGGCTGAGGGGCAGCCCGAGCCGGACCGGCAGCTCACACGCGATCGCCTTGACGGCGACGACGAGCGCTGGGGGAAAAACCCGGCCGGCGGCCGGTCCGGGGGCGCTCGGCCAGACCGGCCAGGCGCTCCTCGAAGAAGCGCTTCCGCCATTTCGACACGATCTGGACCGGGGTGTCGAGCCGCTGGGCGATCTCCGTGTTCTCCTGGCCCTCGGCGGCCAGGAGCACGATCCGGGCCCGGACGACGTCGCGATACGGTGCTGAATACCGACGGCTTGCTGACTCAAGCGCCGCTCGCTCGGCGGGCGACAACTGGATGAGGAATGGGCTCTGTCTCGGCACGGACTCCTCCTACTGCGGACGAGAGGAGCATACTGCCTACGGCGGACAAGATACATCATCGTATTAGTGTTGTAGAGCACTTAGCCAGCCGAGGGAGACTTCAGGTACGTGAACGAGCAGATCGAAGCGGGACTCCAGGCGACGTTGAACCGTCGTTCGGAGGTGGACTACATGATCCTGGCTGATCGCGCAGAGGTCATCAACAACAAGGTCTACATCATGGGTGGTGGCTGGGACGCGATCACACCG
>DATCPJ010000082.1:0-5737 GCA_036570145.1 Candidatus Dormiibacterota bacterium | reverse complement strand
CCCCCGCCGAGACGATCGCGGACGGGTCGGCACTCGCCAGGTTCGAGCGGATGCTCGCGGCCCAGGGCGGCCGGCTCGCCGACGGGCTGCCGGTGGCCCCGGTCCAGGTGCCCCTTCCCGCCCCCGGCTCGGGCTGGGTGGAGGCGATCGACGCGCTCGAGGTGGGCTACGCCTCCGTCGAGCTCGGCGCCGGCCGGCTGCGCAAGGGCGAGCCGATCGACCACGCCGCGGGGATCGTGATCGAGCTGCAGGTCGGCGACCGGGTCGTGGCCGGGCGGCCCTTGGCCGTGCTCCATGCGGCGTCGCGGGATCTGACCGAGCGGGCGGCCCGAAGGCTGCTGACGGCCTGGCGGATCAGCGATCGAGAGGTCGCCCGTCCACCCCACATCCTGGAGCGCGTCGGCGCCGGCTAGCGATCGGCCCGTTTAAGGACAAGCAGCAATCGGCGGAACCATCGAAAGGGCAAGTCTTGCCGCCCCATTTATGGGGAGGTCCCCGAAGGGGGGAGGGGCATTCCCCGACCTGGACTCAGGGGAGCTGAATTGAACCATCTTCCTTAAGCGTCCAGCCGGCGTTGTGGGCTACCTCCCAGACGTAACCGTCGGGATCCGCGAAAGCGCCCGTGTAGCCGCCCCAGACCGCCCGTTCGGCAGGGCGGGCGATCGTCCCACCGGCCCTCTCAGCCGCCGCGAGGAGGGCGTCGACCTCCTCTGGCGAACGGACGTTGTGCGCCAGCTCGATCCCGGGCGCGCCGTGGCCGCCGAGCGCCGTCCAGAGCGCGAAGGCCATTCCCCCGGCCTGGAAAAAGACGATCTCGTCATCGGGCTGCTGGGCGCCGCCCCAGCCAAGCGCCTCGTAGAAAGCCCGGGCCCGGGCGAGGTCTGTCACGCCGAGGGTCACCAGGCTGATCCGCTGCTCCACGGGCCAAGTATGTCCGGTGAGCCGCCGTACACTAACCGGCCAAGATGGGGGAACGGAAGTACCACGTCGGCCTGACCGCGGAGGAGGTCGGCAAGTACGTCCTCTACCCCGGCGATCCGGCCCGCACCGCCGTCATCGCCGCCCACCTGGAGGGCGGCCGAGAGGTGGCTTTCAGCCGCGAATACCGCACCTTCACCGGAACCGTCGCGGGCGTCCCGGTGTCCGCTGTCTCCAGTGGGATGGGCGGGCCGTCGGTTGCGATCGGGATGGAGGAGCTGCACGAGCTGGGCGTCCACACCTTCCTCCGGGTGGGCACCTGCGGCGCCACCCAACCCGAGGTGAAGATGGGCGATCTCGTCATCGCCAGCGGCGCGGTGAGGACCGAGGGGACGGGCGACGGCTACGTGCCCAAAGAGTTCCCGGCGGTGGCCGACCACGAGGTCGTGACGGCCCTGCTCGAGTCGGCCCGCGAGCTCGGCGCACCTCACCATCTGGGGATCATCCGGGCCGTCGACGCTCTCTACTCGGACATGCTGCCGGACACCATGCCGAACGGCCCCCGGCTTCGCGAGGAGCTTGCGATGTGGGCCAGGGCGGGCGTTGTCGCCAACGACATGGAATCGTCGACGCTCTTCGTCGTCGCGTCCGTCCGCCGGCTCCGCGCGGGCTCGCTCCTCCTCTGCGTGGACGAGGTCGGCGCCGGCGAGATCCAGCACCTCGACCCGTCCTTCATGGAGCGGATGCTGAAGGTCGCGATCGGCGCGATCCGGCGGCTGATCGAGCGCGATGCTGCACGTCAGTAGCCACCCCCTGGTCGGCGACTGCATGGCCAAGCTGCGCGACAAGCAGACGGGCCCCGACGAGTTCCGTGCCCTCGCGCGCAAAGTGATCACCCTGCTCCTCTACGAGGCGACCGCCGATCTGCCCGTCCGTCGCGGTACCGTCGAAACGCCGCTCGGACCGGCCGAGGCGACCTGGATGGAGCAGGAGATCGTCGCCGTGCCCGTCCTCCGGGCCGGGCTCGGCCTGCTCGGCCCGGTCCTCGAGCTGCTGCCCAAGGTGAGCGTCGGCTACATCGGCCTCGAGCGCGACGATGAGACCGCGGTGGCCCGCATCTACTACAACAAGCTGCCCCCGCTGGCGGGCAAGGTCCCGCTCCTTCTCGACCCGATGCTGGCCACGGGCGGCTCGGGCGCTCGAGCGATCGAGCTGATCAAGGATGCGGGCGGTCAGGACATCCGGTTCGTCTGCGTGGTGGCGGCGCCGGAGGGCGTTCGAATCGTCGAGGACCGCCACCCCGAGGTGAAGATCTTCACCGCCGCGCTCGACGACGGCCTCAACGACCGCGCGTATATCGTCCCCGGCCTCGGCGACTTCGGTGACCGCCTGTTCGGGACCGGGGGCTGAGAGGAGGAACCAAAGACATGGCAGAGACCGAACAGCTCACGGCCCGTCTCGAGGCGGCACGCGACCGGCTGCGTGAGGTCCCGATCAGCGATTCGCACGAGCCTGGACCGCCCGACCCGAAGACGGGCGAGCGGTGGGACCGCTTAAACGTCCTCGGCCACACCGCCGAGATGCTGCCCTTCTGGTCGCGGGAGATCCGCAAAGGGATCGACACCGGAGCCCCGATGGGCAGGGAGCCGGGCAGCTCAGCGCGGCTGGAGGGGGTCGAGAGCGGCCAGTTGCTGGGGGAGGCGGCCCTCCGGGAGCGGATCGAGGAGGGCACCGCGTCGGCTCTGGGGCTGGTCGCAGGATTGTCCGACCAGGACCTCGACCGCGAGATCGACGCCCATGGCCGTGGCCCGCTGACGGTCCGCCACGCGCTCGAGACCTTCCTGGTCGGCCACCTCGAGGACCACGTGGCTCAGTTGGCGGAGCTCCGCTAAGCCCAGGGCAGGATCGTGGTCAGCTCTGGCTTGGGCGGCTCCAGCTCGCAGAGGGCGCCGTAGAGGTCGAGCAGCTCGAGCAGGATGTGGGCGGTGGCGCCGTACATCGCGCCCGCCTCGAAATGGAAGATGGGGGAGAGGTAGCGGCCCACGTCGACGGCCTGGTAGGGCACGCGACCGAGGAAGAAATCCTCCAGCCGGAAGCTGACCAGCTCGGCGACCTCGTCCGGCGCCGGGTTTGGCGCAGCGCCCGGCAGCACCTCCGCGACGATCGGGTTGAGCGTGAAGAGCGAGGTCGCGGTGGGAACCGCGGCCAGCCGGCCGAGGAGCCGCAGGCGGGAGCGGGGGATGCCCAACTCCTCCTCCGTCTCGCGCAGCGCGGTGGCGTCGAGGTCGGCGTCGGCGGGATCGCGCTTGCCGCCCGGGAAGGCCATCTCGCGGGAATGGTGGCGTAGCCCATCCGGCCGCCTGATGAACCAGCAGGCCACGCCCTCCAGGGTGTCGCGGAGGGGTAGGCAGACGGCCGCCTGGATCCGCTCGGGGCCGCTCCCGTCGCGGTGCGGGCTGCGCGCCCACGCCCGCAGCGCGGCCTCGACGTCAGCGACCGAAGCGCGCTTCATAGGCGGTCAGGTTGCACCGCAGCAGCTCGTCCTCGGTCATTCCCATCTCCGTGTCGGCAAGCTCGAACTCGCGGCTGAGGGTGGTTCCGGCGACGGTGCGCGAGTCGGTGCTGATCGTGCAGCGGACGCCGGCCCGGACCAGGGCCGGCAGCGGGTGGGCGGACAGGCTGGGCACCGCCCGGCATCTCCAGTTGGCGGTGGGGCAGACGTCGAGCACGACTCCCGCCTCGCGGATCCGCTCGACGACGCGGGGCGAGCGGGCCCCGATGACGCCGTGGGCGACCCGCTCGACACCGAGGTCGAGGGCTTCCTCGACAGCTTCCGGCTGTCCCGCCTCGCCGGCGTGACAGGTCAGCCGGAGCCCGGCGGCCTGGGCGGTCGCGAAGGCGGGCCGGTGGGGCGCCGCCGGGTAGCGGAGCTCGTCACCGGCGAGGTCGAAGCCGACGACGCCGAGGCCGGCGAACGTCCCCGCCGTCCGGGCCAGCTCGACGTTCTCGGCGACCGCGTGCCCGCGCATGGCGCAGACGATCGCGACCGCCGTGATCGGCGCCGCCTCGAGTCCACGGAGCACCGCACCGATCACCGCCTCGACGGTCAATCCCTCGCGGAGGTGAAGCCGGGGGGCCCAGCGGACCTCCAGGTAGTCGATCTTCTCGGCCGCCGAATCCAGGCAGAGCTCGTAGGAGCAGCGCTCGAGCGCCGCCTCGGTCTGGAGCACCGAGATCTGGTCGTCGAAGTAGGAGATGTACTCCGCCTGGGAAGCGCAGGAGGCGGGCGCCATCAGCCGCAGCGGGCGGCCGGCCAGCTCCTCCGCGGTGGCCGGCCGAAGGGCGCCGTCGAGGTGGCAGTGCAGCTCGGCCTTCCGCCACTGGCCGTATTTGGATTGCGGCTGCGTCAGTCGTGGACCTTCAGGATGACCTTGCCGAACTGCTCCGCCGCGTCAAGGTGGCGGAGCGCTTCGGAGACCTCGGCCAGCGGGTAGACGCTGTCGACGACCGGCCGCACGCCTTTGTCGATGAGTCCGAGGACCTCCTCGAACTCGCTTGCGTTGCCCATCGTCGAGCCGAGGAGGTCGGCGTGGCGGAAGAACAGCCGCGGCCAGAGGATGGTCACCTTGGGCCCGCTCGTCGAGCCGCAGGTGACGATCCGGCCGCCCAGCCGGATCGCCTTCAGGTCCTCGTCGATGGTCGCCGCGCCGACCGAGTCGAAGATGACGTCGACCCCCTGCTTGGCGGTCAGCTCACGAACCACGTTCGAAAAGCCGTCGGTCGCGAACGCCTCCCCGGCGCCCAGCTGGCGAGCCCGTTCCTGCTTCGCCTCGGAGCGGCTGGTGGCGTACACCTTCGCGCCCAGGTGGCGGCCGATCACGATCGCCGCGACGCCGACGCCTGCACCCGCGCCGACCACCAGCAGCGTCTCTCCGGCCTGGAGGTGCGCTCTGGTGGTGAGCATCCGGTAGGCCGTGAGGAAGGTGAGCGGGAAGGCCGCCGCCTCCTCCCAGGTGAGCGCCGGAGGCTTGGGATAGACCAGCCGGGAGGGAACCTGGAGGCGCTCGCAGGCCGCCCCGTCGGTGTGCTCGCCGAGGACTCCGAAAGCGGGGCAGAAGACCTCCTGGCCCGCCTTGCAGTACTCGCAGCTGCCGTCGGAGACGGTCGGCAGGATGACGACCTCGTCGCCCCGCTTCCAACGGTCGTCGGCCGACTCCTCGACAATCCCCGCCCCGTCGGCGCAGATCACCCTGGGCGGGTCGATCCGCTGCTGGCCGTGGGCCATCCAGAGGTCGAGGTGGTTCAGCCCGGCGGCCTTGATCGCGATCGCGACGTGGCCCTCCTGGAGCGGCAGCCGGGGTCGTTCACGGAGCCTCACGCCGGCCGGTCCGGTGGGCTCCTGGTACTCGGCCGACAGCCCTTCGCTGCTGGGTGTCATCTGGCTCGTATCGTACTTCGGCGTCTCCGATCGGCCTGAGCCATCTTGATGACGGTGGTGATGCATAACCTAACTGCGGTGATTCGTCGTCGGATCATCGGTCCCCCGGCCCAGGCTTCCCGCCATGGCCCGGGGCACGCTGGTGGCGGCAGTCCTCCTCTGTCTTTTCATCGCCACCGCCGTCCCGGCCGCCGCGGCACCGCTGCCGCTGCCCGATCCCAAGCCGAAGCAGCGGGTCGTCGACCCCTACCCCGCCCAGATGCCGGCTGCGGGGATCGGAGGCCAGTACGGGCCCGCCGGTGGCGGCTTCCTGAGCCTGCCCTACCTTGGTGACGGCCACTTCGTCAGCTCCAACTTCGACCACTGCGGGCCCACCTATGC
>DATCPJ010000081.1:0-2263 GCA_036570145.1 Candidatus Dormiibacterota bacterium | reverse complement strand
CACCTGCATGGTGACCGAGGTCGCCCAGTAGGCCTTGGTGTCCCAGGGCAGCAGGTATCCGGTCAATGAGAAGACGAGGACGATGAACATCATTGCGATGCCGACCATCCAGTTCAGCTCGCGCGGTGCCCGGTAGGAGCCTGTCCAGTAGACCCGGGCCATGTGGAGCACGACCATCACGATCAGCAGGTTGGCCGCCCAGAAGTGGATCCCCCGGATCAGCCAGCCCAGGTAAACCTGGTTCGTGATGAAGTTCACCGACGTATAGGCGGGGGCCGGGATGCCCGAGCCGTCGGGCACGTAGTAGAAGGCGAGGAAGATACCGGTCAGGATCTGGAAGACGATCAGGATGAAGACCATGCCGCCGAAGCAGTAGTAGAAGGCGTTGGCGTAGTTCGGCACCCGCTGGGTGAGCGCCTCGTCGACGGTCTCGGTGAAGGGAAAGCGGGAATCGAGCCAGTCGACGACCGCCAGCTGGATGTCTCTCGGATGTGGGATCGCCATTCTGCCTCTTCCTTCCCTATCCGCTCGTCGTGAACCCGTCGACCAGGAGCTGGTCGCCCTGCTCGGTCACCTTGAGGTGGGAGAGGGGGAAGAGGGCCGGTCCGTGGATGACCTTGCCGGTGATCGAGAAGCGCGATCCGTGGCAGGGGCACTCGAAGCGGGTGGCGGCCTTGTTGAAGGTGACCGAGCAGCCCAGGTGGCTGCAGGTGACGGCGAGGAAGAGCGTTTGGCCGGCCTGCTTGACCGCATAGCCGGAGTAGGTGACGTTCCCCTTGGCGTTGGCTCCGCCACCGTCCTGCTCGAGGAAGCCGGCGTTCTGGGGGGCGTTGAAGCTGACCACGTCGTTCTCGGCCAGCTGGCTGAGCGGGGTCTGCGGAGTGACCGGAACGGGTCCGAGCTTCTGGCCGGCCGGAGGCGGCGGCCAGATGTAAACGAGGATCGGAGCGAGCCCGGCCACCAGGGTTGCGGTCATCAGGCCCGCCATGTACCAGGTGAGAAAGTTGCGGCGGGTGACCTTGGGGTCGACCCCCATCCGGGGAACTTCGTCGGAGTAGTGGCTGCTGATTCCCGGCGCCTCCTCTCAGGGCTCTATGAAACAGTCGAAAAATATCACAGGCCGGGTAGCAGGCCGATGGCGGCCCGCGCCTCGGCTACCGTATCGCGCGCCGCTTCGCGGGCGCGCTTCGACCCGATCCCGAGGTACCGCTTGACGTCGTCGTCGGAGAGCGCCGCACGTGCCTCCCGGAAGGGAGCGAAGGTCTCGATGATCCGTTCCGCGAGGAGCTTCTTCTTGTCGTGGCAGCCGATCTCGGCCCTCCGGCAGAGGTCCCAGTAGTGCTGCCAGTCCTCGGGAAAGAAGATCTTGAAGAGGGCGTCGACGTTGCAGCTCTTGGGATGGCCGGGCTGCGAGCGGTAGACCCGCCGGGTGTCCGTGACCATCGAGAGCACCTGCTTGCGGATCACCTCCGGCTCGGCGGTTACGCCGACGATGTTGCCCAGCGACTTCGACATCTTTGCCTTGCCGTCGGTCCCGAGGATCTTGGGAGTCTCGGTCCGGAGCGTGGCCGGCTCCGGGAAGACGGGGCCGTAGAGCTTGTTGAAGCGGCGCGCCGTCTCGCGGGCCAGCTCGATGTGGGCGTCCTGGTCCTGGCCGACGGGCACCGCGTCGCCTTTCACCAGCAGGATGTCGGCGGCCTGGAGGACGGGGTAGCTGAAGAGGCCCATGTTCACGTTGTCGGGCTGCTGGCGGGCCATCTCCTTGAAGGTGGGGACGCGGGCGACCCAGCCGTAGGGCGTGATCATCGCGAAGAGGAGGAAGAGCTCGGCTACCTCGGGAACCGAGGACTGGAGGTAGATCGACTCCGGCCGCACGCCGACCGCGATCATGTCCGCCGCGAGGTCGATCAGGTTCCGCTCGAACTCCCTCGCGTGGGGTTGGCTGGTCAGGCCGTGGTAGTCGGCGACCATGTAGTAGCACTCGTACTGGTCCTGCAGCTCGACCCAGTTCTTCGCGGCGCCGAAGTAGTTACCCAGATGAAAGCGGCCGGTGGGCCGCATGCCGCTGAGAATCCTCTTGCGGGGAGCCATCAAGCGTTTGATCTTACGGCCACGGCGCCCGGTGGCTGTAGCGCGCAGCCCCTCGGCCCGCTTGCGGGCCACCTCCCCATACATGGGGAGGCAAGACTCGACTTATCGGTCACGAAACAGCACGGCAAGTCTTGCTCCCCCACAAGGTGGGGGAGTACCGCCGCAGGCGGGG
>DATCPJ010000080.1:0-10470 GCA_036570145.1 Candidatus Dormiibacterota bacterium | reverse complement strand
GCACCGGCGAGTGCCGAGATGATCGCCTGGTTCAGCGCCTGGATGACGTCGGCGGCGGGTCCCGGCTGCGTTCCCTCAAGGTGCACCTCCGGGCTCAGGGTTCCGCCCGACAGCGCCTTGGCGCTGAGGTCGGAGGGGATCACGACATAGCCTGCGATGGCCCCGTCCACCAGCTTCTGGCGTGCCGTGGCAGCATCCATCTGGGTTGCGTTCACCCGGCTGGAGTGGACCAGGCTGTCGGCGATCCGCCCGCCGAGCGGTCCCTGGTCGAGGTTCACCACGCCCATCGCCGTGTGGCCGGCGCCGCCCCTCAGCAGGTAGCCGAGGAGGCCGAGGATCACGAGCGGCACGAGGAAGAGAAGGGCCAGGGTGCGCCGGTCGTGACGGAACTGCCTGAGGATCCGCCGGGTCACCGCCCGGACGCGTTCCGGCTTCATGACCCGGCGGCCGAGAGGGTGAGGAAGGCTCGCTCCAGGTCGGGGGTCCCGGCGCGCTCCTTGAGCTCGGCGGCCGAGCCCTCCGCCAGCAGCTTCCCGGAGCGGACCAGCCCGAGGCGATCGCAGCGTTCGGCCTCGTCCATCACGTGGCTCGAGACGACGATCGAGATGCCGCTCCGGATCATCACGCGGAAGCCATCCCAGAACTGGATCCGCAGCTGTGGATCGAGACCGACGGTTGGCTCGTCGAGCAGCAGCAGACGGGGCCCGTGGACGATCGCGCAGGCCAGCGAGGCGCGCTGCCGCATGCCGCCTGAGAGCTCGGTGATGACGCTCTTCCGCCGGTCCCACAGCTCGACGAAGCGGAGGGCCTCGTCGACGCCTGCCTCGGCGTCGTTGACGGCGGCGAAGAAGCGGACGTTCTCCTCGACCGAAAGGTCCGGGTAGAGCGCGGCCTGCTGGGTCATGTAGCCGACCCTGCCGAGGATCCCCACGTTGGGCATCCGGGTGCCGAGCACGGTCACCGAGCCGGCGTCGGGCAGGATCAGCCCGACCAGCATCCGGATCAGGGTCGTCTTGCCGGAGCCGTTAGGTCCGAGCAGGCCATAGACCTCCCCCGTCCGGACCCGGAGCGAGACGTCGTCGAGCACCTTCAGGCTGCCGAAGCTCTTGCTCACGCCCGCGACGGCGACAGCGTCCTCGGTCACCGCCTGAGACTATCTGATACGCGCTGTCTCGTCAAGGATCAGAGCCTCCTCATCAGCCCGGTGCGTCCGTCGCCAGGTGGAGGCGATCCCAGTCGGACCAGGGGCCGGTCACGTGGATGATGCGCGTGAAGCCCGCCTGCTCGAGGATGCTGGCGGCGATCCCGGCCCGGTAGCCCGACGCGCAGTGGACGGCGACCGGCGCGTCGCGGGGGATCTCGCCCGCGTGGTGGGCGACGTCGGGAACGTAGAGGTGGATCGCCCCCGGCACGTGCCCGTGGGTCCACTCATCCTCGTCCCGGGTGTCGACCACGGTCATCGGCTCGGCGCTGAGGACCCAGCCGGCAAGGTCCTCGATCTCGGCCGTCTCGAAGCTCCTGACGGGCAGACCCGCCTCCTGCCAGGCCTCGACTCCGCCCTCGAGCGTCCCCGCGATGCGGTCGTAGCCGATCCGCAGCAGCTGGCGCTGGGCCTTCGCCTGTTGGTTGGCGGAGCCACCGGCGAGGACCAGCGCGCGGCGGCGATCGACAACCCACCCAACCCAGGCGCTGAAGGGACCGTCGATGCCGATGCTGAAGCTGCCCGGCAGGTGGGCACGGTCGTACTCGCGAGGGGTCCGCAGATCGACCACCGCGGCGCCCTGCTCGCGCGCCAGCGTCTCGACCTGGAAAGGCTTCAGGCGCGCCAGCGGCGGGAGCGTCAGTCCGAGCAGCGGCAGGCCGGACCGGTTCAGCTCGGCCATCTCCCGGTAGTAGTCCGGATAGCGGGCCTGGTGGAGGGCGCGGGCGAGGAAGGGCATCAGCTCGTCGGTCGTGAGGAAGGGGTTGGTCCGCCGCTCCCGGCCGAGGGTGGTCTGCGTCTCCGAGCTGGTGCTCGCGCCACAGAAGGATCCTCCGCCGTGTGTCGGATAGACCGCCACCTCGTCCGGCAGCCCGTGGAGGCGGACCTTGAGGGTTCGAAACGCCTCCAGCGCGAGGTGTACCGCGAGGTGGGGCCCGAAGAGGTCGGTCCGTGCGATCGCACCGACCATCAGGGCGCCGCCCGAGAAGAGAGCCAGCGGCCGGTTGCCCTGGCAGAGCAGGTAGCTGAGGTGGGTCGGGGTGTGGCCAGGCGTGTGGAGAGCGCGGACGGTGAACCGACCGAGGGCCAGCTCGGAACCCTCGGCAGGCGGCTCGATCCCGGCGCCGGTTTCGGTGGCGAGTTCCCGGCAGCCCGAGGCGAAATCGTTGTGGAGGTGGGTGTCGAGCGCCTGCCGGATCGTCACACCCAGCTCCTCGGCCCCGACCAGGTACTGCTCGACATCGCGAAAAGGGTCGATCACGATCGCCTCGCCGGCCTCGGCGTCGGCCACCAGGAAGCTCGAGTTGCCGAGCTCGGGCGCCCGGATGACGCGCACCTCGGGCCGCACCTCGGCGGTTGCGCTCACAGCCGAATCTTGAGACATTTCTACGGCTGTGCAGTTGGCTCGCTACGGCTGGGTCCGCGACATCCCCGATCAGCGGGACCTCCTCTACGCTCCTCCGCCGCAGATCAGCGCCGCCTTGCCGGCGCACGTCGACCTGCGCTCCCAGTTCCCGCCGCCCTACGACCAGGGCGCTCTCGGCTCCTGCACGGCCAACGCGATCGCCGGGGCCCTCCAGTTCCTGGAGGGCAAGGAGGGCTCGCCGGCTCCGATCATGCCCTCGCGGCTCTTCATCTATTACAACGAGCGCGCCCTCGAGGGCTCCACCGGGAGCGACTCGGGCGCTCAGATCCGGGACGGTATCAAGACCGTCGTGCGCGAGGGCTTCTGTCCGGAGGCAGAGTGGCCGTACAACATCGCGGTCTTCGCGACGAGGCCGTCGTCGGGCTGCTACAGCGATGCCCTGAAGGAGCGCGTGAGCCAGTACCTGCGGCTGACGCCGGCCTCCGTCCCGCTGCTGACCTGCCTGGCCAGCGGCTACCCGTTCGTCTTCGGCTTCTCCGTTTATGAGAGCTTCGAGACCGCGGCGGTGGCGACGACCGGCGTGGTCCAGCTGCCGCATCCGAACGAGCGGTTGGTGGGAGGGCACGCGGTCGTCGCGGTGGGCTATGACCAGCCGGCCGGGCGCTTCATCGTCCGCAACTCCTGGGGCGTGGGGTGGGGCATGGCGGGCTACTTCACGATGCCCTTCCAGTACCTCACCGACCCGATGCTCGCCGCCGACTTCTGGACCATCCGGAAAGTGCCGGTATGACCATTCCGTTGGTCGAGGTCCCCCCCGCGATCGAGGCGCGGCTGGCCGAGCTCGGCGGGAAACCGGTCAACCTGTACCGCGCGCTCGCCAACAACCCGGACCTGCTCGCCGCGTGGATCGAGTTCGCCTGGTCGATCCGCCAGAAGCCGGCTACGTCGCGCCGCCTGCGGGAGCTGATGATCGTGCGCGGCGCTGCGCTGATGGGCTGCGAGTACGAGCTGTCGCACCACCGCCTGATGGCCCGCCGCTGCGGAGTCAGCGAGGCGGAGCTGGAGGCGCTCGACCGCTGGCGCGACGCGCCCACCTTCGCACCGGAGGAGCGGGCCGCGCTGGCCTTCATGGAGGCGATGGTGGAGGGATCCGTGCCCGACGAGGTCAGCGTCGAGCTGGCCCGCCACTTCGACCCGTCGGAGCGGGTCGAGCTGACCCTGACCGCGGGCCTCTACTGCATGGTCCCGCGCGTGCTCGACGCGCTCGGGGTGCCGCTCGAGACCGACGGCACAGGCTCGCCCGAAGGCTGAGGTTGAACAGCTATCGAGATCCGGCGCCACTGGAACGGGTCCGAAACACAAAGACACCAAGAACGGCTCTCAAGCGCTCGTTTCCGTACAGACTGGCGCTGTCGCCTGAACTCGAAATCTGTTCAGGCTAGGTCGGGAGCGGCGCCCCCGCCAGGGAGCCGTTGCTCGCGGTGATCCGCTCGTCGGAGAGGACCCTGCCGTCTTTGAGACGGATGATCCGGTCGGTCCGGTTGGCGATCTCCATGTCGTGGGTGACGATCACGAAGGTCACGCCCCGCTCGCGGTTCATGCGCCGCATGAGGTCGATGAGCTGGGTCGACGTCTCGCTGTCGACCTCGCCCGTCGGCTCGTCGCCGAGGACAAGGGCGGGGTCGTTGATCAGCGAGCGCGCGATCGCCACCCGCTGGGCCTGGCCGCCGGATAGCTCGCTGGGCTTGTGGTCGACCCGGTCGGCGAGGTCGACCTCCTCCAGCAGCCGCAGCGCACGCGCCTTTCCGTCGGGGTCCTTGCCGCGCCGGTAGCGAAGCGGGAGCATCACGTTCTCGAGCGCGTTCAGGGTCGGCAGCAGGTTGAACTCCTGGAAGATGAAGCCGATCCGCTCGCCCCGCATGGTGGCGCGTTCGCCGTCCTTGAGAGTGCCGGTGTCGAGGCCGTCGATCATGATCCGGCCGGCGGTCGGCCGGAGGAGCAGGCCGAGCAGGTCGAGCAGCGTCGTCTTGCCGCTGCCGGAACGCCCCACCACGGCGACGAACTCGCCGCTCTCGATGCTCAGGGTGACGCCATCGAGCGCCTTGACGATGTTCTTGCCCTGCTTGTAGTGCTTGGTCAGGTCGGTCAGTTCGATGGCTGCCATGAGCGCGAAATATTCTCCTACTGGTGCCGCAGCGCGGTCACGGGATCGAGCTGGGCGGCGCGGAGCGCGGGGATCACGCCCGCCAGGGCCCCAAGGCCGACGGCGAAGGCGAGGGACAGGATGACCAGGCGAAGGCTCAGCTCGAAGAGCTCGGCCTGGTTGCCGCTGACCAGGGCCAGGTTGACGAGGGTGGTCACAGCCCAGCCGAGGCCGAGGCCGATGAGCCCGCCGATCGCCCCGATGACCGAGGCCTCGGAGACGAACTCCCTCATGACGTGGCCGGTGCGGGCGCCGACAGCCTTCTTGAGGCCGATCTCGCGAACCCGTTCGGTGACCGCCATGAGCATCGTGTTGATCACTGAGAGGCCGCCGATCACGAGCGCCAGCAGAGCCGACCCGGTGGTGATGGCGGTGAGAACGATGGATGCCGACTTGAACGCGTTGACCAGCGTCGAGGGCGGGATCGCCTTCACGCCGGCGACCTGGTCGTTGATCCGATTGGCCAGTTGGTCGAGGTCCTGGCCGGGTTTGCCATAGACGTTGATCCCGGTCGCGATGGTGGTGGGGTCGACATGGCCCTTGAGCGCCGCCGGGAGGGCGTCGCCGAAGAGGGTCTGGCCGTCTTTGAAGCTCACGAGCGCGAAGCTGTCGGGGGCGGTGCCGGTCTTGTCGAGGACGCCTACAACCGTGAACTGGTGGCCGATGTAGTCGGGGTTGAATTTCTTCGGCGGGATGGGCAGCTGGATGGTGTCGCCGACCTTCTTCTTGAACTCCTTGGCGATGTCGGACCCGAACACGACCTGCCCGGTGCCCTCGGTGTCGACGGCGTGGCCGGAGACGTACGTCAGCTTGAAGTTCTCGTACTGCGAGCAGCCCGGCTGCTCGGCCGTCAGCTGGTCGCCGGGCCCGAAGGAGATCGAGAGGTCGAGGTCGGTCTTGACAGGGCCGCCGGTGGTCGCGCAGGCCGCCTGCACGCCAGCCACGTTCAGGATCTCCTTCGCCTTGTCGATGGTGACGATGCCGCCGAAGCCGCCGTTGGTGGCCGCGCTGACGGTGACATGGTCGCTGAAGTAGCGGACGCCGCCGTCGATGAGGCTGTTCGACTTCTCGGCCAACGAGCCCATCGTCGTCAGGGCGAGGACGCCGATGACGATGCCGAGGATGGTGAGGCCGGTGCGCAATTTGCGCCGGCTCAAGTTGCGAAGGATCTCCCGCATTCGGTTGGCTCAGGCTCCTGGTTCTTCGGTTAAGCGTTCAACGAACGCTGCTCGTCGCCCACCGATCAGCACCGCCGCGCCACGAGATGTGACAGCGACCCGATCGAGGCGACTGCTTCCGACTACGACGCCAGGGCCGGTCCCGTTACAGCGCGGCTCTAACCGAGCTCGCGGCGGTCGACCAGGGCGCTCCAGCGCTCCTCCACTCGACGGAGCCGGAAGACCGCGAAGGCTACCACCCAGGTGACCACGAAGGCGCCGACGATGAACAGTCCGATGGAGCCGAAGTCAAGGTGGGCGAGAGCATCGAACGGAGCGCCGCGGAGGTCGAGGACCCGGATCAGGATCTGGGAGACCTCGATCAGCCCCACGAAGAGCGCCACGAAGACGCTCAGGCCGGTCACGGTGAGGTTGTAGAAGACCTTTCGGACCGGGTTGCTGAAAGCCCACGAATAGGCCTTGGCCATGAAGGCTCCGTCGAGGGTGTCCATCCCGGACATGCCGGCGGCGAAGATGACCGGGAGGCTCAGGATGGCGATGAAGGGAAGCCCCTGCGCGGCGGCCCCCGCGCTGATCGCCAGGAGCGCGACCTCGGACGCGGTGTCGAAGCCGAGCCCGAAGAGGAAGCCGACGGGGTACATCTGCCAGCTGTGTCGGATCACCTTGAAGAGCCGTCCGAAGACCCGCGTCATGAAGCCGCCGGCAACCAGCTCGTGAGCCAGGCTGCCGCGGTCGAATGTCCCGCTCCGCATCTTCCGGTAGACCCGGATGATGTCGAACAAGATCACCAGGTTGACGATGCCGATCAGGAGCAGGAAGAGCCCCGAGACCCCCGTGCCGACCAGGCTCCCGTAGCCCTTCAGCTGGCCGCTGTGGACGCCCTGGACGATGCTCCGAACGGCGAGGCCGAGGCCGGCAGCGATGAGCAGCACGACCGTCGAGTGGCCGAGGCTGAAGAAGAATCCGACGCCCATCGGCCGCTGCTTCTCCTGGAGCAGCTTGCGGGTCGTGTTGTCGATCGCGCTGATGTGGTCGGCGTCGAAGGCGTGACGGAGACCGAACGTGTAGGCGACCCCGCCGAGGGCGAGGAGAGCCGGGTGGGAGACGCCGTAGAAGAGCAGCGTGCCCCAGCCGAGGAGGTGGAGGAGGACGACGCCGCCAAGGAAGCCGCCGAGCCGCCGGCGCTCCTGGGGATCGAAACTCCGGCCCAGCCCGCGCAACGTGGTCCCCACTTGCCGACGCTAACAGCTATCGCGAATCGCTCGCAACTTCGAGTTCAGGTTCTCCGCCGTCGACGCCTATCGCGGCGCGTCCGCAGGTAGAGTGGCAGGCCCGCCAGGAGGACGAGGACGATCGTTCCGCCGGCGATGATCGGCAGCAGCTGGTTCCCGGATCCGCTCTTTGAGCCGATCGGCGCCACGGCCGCCACCGAGGCGGGCGCGTAGCAACCAAGGCTGTTGATCGATGCGGTCACGGTGGCGGCCTTGCCGTCGTGAACCGTCGCCAGCGGCGACCAATTCTGAGTCTCGTCGTCGTAGCGGTAGATGGCATCGGCGCTCGGCAGCTCAGAGGAGTAGCCCAGGGTCAGCTTCAGCTGCTGGCCCTTGGCCAGCGACGCCGTGGCCGTCACGCAGTAGAGGTTGCCGACGATGACCGCCGTGTTGGGCCGGCTGAGAGCGGCGGCCGGGGTGAGGTCCACCTCGACGGTGTCGGCGGCCGGTGCATTGAACGCGGCGGGAGGGATCGAAAGCTCGGCCTGGGGCGGCTTCTCGCCGGTGGCCACGGCGCCCGCCGCGACCCGGGTCTGGTCGGTGCTCACCACCAGGCTGGCCGCGCCGGGCAGGGGCTTCAGCCCGCTGGTGGTGACGCCGTCGGGGGCCTTGACCCAGCGGTAGGTGTCGGCGGGCGGCGCGAAGCCGTCGTAGAAGCCGGGCGCGGACTGCCAGGCGGCGACCACGTAGAGGCCGGCAGCGGCGGCGAGCAGGAAGCCCGCCGCCGCACCACCGGACCGCGCCCTCACACCTCCTTGGTGATCGGCTGGGCGAGGATCCAGAGGCTCGTCATCGTGTAGAGGACCATCAGCAGAAGCATCGGATATTGACTCAAGAGGACGTGGGCGGCGTTCTTGAATCGCTGCCCGGCCCGGAGGTGGGCCAGGTACACGGCGATGACGTGGCCGAGGACGATGAGGACGATCTGGACGTACCAGACCACCGCCGCACCGGCGAGGGCGAAGCTGATCTTGTAGCCGGCGGTGGGGAGGAGGTGCCAGCCCCGCTGGAGGGGGTCGGCGAGAAGGGGGATCAGCCCCTGCGACTGGACGACAACGTAGGTGTAGTTGTGGGCGGCGTTGTAGACCAGCGCGATCGGCACCAGGGTGAGCGCGAAGGCGCTCAGGGCGCTCGGTACATCGACGCCCTTCCAGCGCGAGAGGGGCGAGCCGACATCGGGCCAGCCGAACCACATGACAAAGCGCATGACAAGCACGAAGGCGGCCAGGAAGACGGCGGTCAAGAGGATCAGGCCGACTGTCCGCAGGACGGGGACGGCAAGCACTCCCAGTGGCGCGAAGAGCGGGTCGAAGTTGACCAGGTACCAGCGATAGACGGGAGTCGCCAGGATCCCGTCGAAGGCCAGCGTCGACAGCATCAGGATGACGAACACGACCCGGTCCCAGCCCGCGCGCTCACCCTTGAGCAGCCCTGTTCCCCAGACCCGCAGGTAGACCCTGGTCCTGCCATCAGGCCCGCGCTCGGTCTCGATCGGGCCGAAGCGGGAGATGATGTCGAAGAGGACGCTGAAGCACTCGACGCTGCCGAGCCATCGCTCGGCGCCGAAGAGCAGCAGGCCGCCGATCGTGAAGGTCGAATAGGCGAGCGTCAGCCAGGCGAGGACTGCCGGCCGATTGGCCACCCCCGAGGCCAGCTCGAGGCAGGCGAAGGCGAAGTAGGTGAGGATCGCGGGCCAGATGCCGAAACGTGGCTTTGGATAGGTGCCGGTTCCTTTTGCAAGCGGCCGGAGGGGAGCCACCAGCGAGTAGAGGGCGGCCCAGGGGTTGAGAAGCTGCCAGAGGTTCCCGAGCAGGCCGACGAGGATCACGGTCGCGGCCCAGAAGTAGACCCAGACGATGTACTCGGCGGGGTTGTAGAAGGGGTTCTGAGAGCCGAAGAGCCCGGTGACGATGACTGCCACCAGGCTGAAAACGCCGATCACCCCGCCGACGATGCGCGGCCAGGCCGCGTTGGCCGGACCGTCGAGCCAGGTGGCGCGCCATTGTGGATAGGAGACGGCCTCCTCGCCCAGCTTGTCGCCGGCGAAGAGGACGACCATCACGAAGGAGAGGACCACGACCCCGGCCGCGGCGAACAGGTAGAGGAAGAGCGGGCCCTGGAGGTCGTAACGGGCTCCGAAGCCGTGAAGGAAGAGCCGCGAGGTCACGGCGAGACCTGGAACTGGCCCAGGTGCGTGCTGGTCGCCTCCAACTCCATCTCGAAGGAGCCGGTCTTGTCGGCTGTGAAGGTGTGCGTCACGCTGCCGCCGGCGCTGGGGACCTGGAAGGGGATGTCGTAGCCGTGGAGATGTACTTCCTCGGCCTTGTCGGCGGTGATCGTCATCGTCACCCGGTCGCCCTGCTTGGCGGTCGGGGTGTCGGTCGGGGTCATCGTGCTACCGGTGACGGTGAGGTTGATGGTGACCGGCCGCCCGCCGCCGCCGATGCTCCTGGCGATCAGAAAGCCACCGACGCCCAGGAAGGCGATGACCACGATTGCGAGGACGAGTAGACGGTTGCGTGCCACTGCTTATTTCCTTTCTCTCTTTTTCAGTGAATGGCGAGGTGCCTGCGCGGCAGGCTGACAGCGCTTTCTAAAGCTGAGGTGAGAAAGGCGGGCCCCGGTTGGGCAAGCCGGCAAGAGCGACCGGGCGGGCGCGACCGGAGATCGCCGGAGCCCAGGCGGGCTCCGCCAGGAGGGCGCCCCGAGGGAGGACGGCAATCGGGCGCGACCGACGCAGCCGTTGCACCGCGCGCCGCACCCGGGACGAGATCCAGCTGAGGCCGAACGCCGCCAGCAGGGCGACCGGGAGCTGGCCGGCGACGCCCCAGGCGAGGAGGTGGCCCGCCGTCGCCGCGGGCAGGGCGGCGAGCGAAGCCTCGACCAGCTCCTGGCCGGCGAAGATCGCCAGCTGGGCTCCCAGGAGGGTGAGCAGGAGGGGACCAACCGGCCAGCCGCCCTCCGGCACCCGGTCGCCGCGCAGACCGACCATGAAGCGCGCCACACCGAGCAGCAGCAGAAGGGTCAGCAAGGCCGCTCCGAGAGTCGCGGTACCCGCCTGGAACAGGGACGGGAAGTAGCCGTGTGCTCCCGTGCTCTGACGGGCGGCCGCCGAGGGTCCGAATTGGAGCCAATAGGCGAGAAGGTGTCCGAGCTGGGACATCGGGAGGGCGAAAAGCAGGGCGGTGATCAAACCACCGCGTCGGAGGGCCTTCGGCATTCGGCGTCAGATTAGACGGCGCGGAGTGCCG
>DATCPJ010000079.1:0-3044 GCA_036570145.1 Candidatus Dormiibacterota bacterium | reverse complement strand
GCGGAGGTGTGGTCCAACGGACGCCTGGTGCACGCGACGTGGCACGAGGGAGCGGATGGCCAGGACTACTACCAGAACCCAGGCCAGCCGGTCTATTTCACCGACGAGGCAGGCAACTTGCTGCGGTTGAACACCGGCCTGACCTGGATCCACGTCGTTGGCAACGGCCAGAGCTCCTAGTCGATGAGCAGGTCGGTCCGCTTCCCCCAGCGATCGAGGAAGCGGTAGAAGTTCTTCTTCGAGAGGCGCTCGCGTGCCTCCTCGGTCTCCGCCTCCCAGAGCCGGTGCTCGTGCTTTCGAAGCGGCAGGCCCGCGACGACCATCGCGCGCTTGCCGGTCGATCGGATCCGGAAGCTGAACTCGAAGTCCGCGATCCGGTAGAAGCGGAACTTCTCGTCGAACCCGCCGACGGCGAGCGCGTCCGCCCGCCGGAACGCCATGCAGTAGCCCTCCACGGCGTCGACCTCCGGTCCAGGGTGGTCGTGGAAGTGCTTCACCGTCCCCGTTCCGCGGACGCCGTAGGCCGCCGCGATCCCGACCCCGGGCCGCTCGAGCATCTCCAGCAGCGGCGTCGCAAGATCGCCGGTCGCCTCGGTGCCGGGATCGAAGACCACGATCACCTCGCCCGCCGCCGCCCGCAGCCCGGCGTTGACGGCGGCTCCGAAACCGCGCGGCTCGAGGCTCAGAATGCGCACCCGCTCGCTCTGAACGCTCTCCGCCCAGGCCGCCAGCTCGGCTGAGCCCGAGTTGTCGACCAGCAGCACCTCGAGGTCGTGGACGGCGTGATGGCGGAGCACCGACGCCAGCCAGCGCCGCGCATCGTCCGGCCAGCCGTGGAGGACGGTGAGCATCGTCAGCCGATGCGGGGTGGGCGGGAGCTCGACCGCCGTCAGCTCGCTTCCGGTGGGTGAGTCGACGACCTCCCAGCCGGCTTCCCGGAGCCGGGAGCGGACGGCGTCCGCCGCGGCGAAATCGCGGGCGTCCCGCAGCCGCGTCCGATCGGCGAGCAGCCGGTCGGCCTCGGCGCGTTCCGTTTTGGGTACCGGTCCTTTACTTGCCCTTCTTGGCTTTGATGGCTTCGGTGAGCTTGGGCACGATCTTCAGGGCGTCACCGACCACGCCGAGGTCGGCCATCTTGAGGATCGGGGCCTCGGCGTCCTTGTTGATCGCGATGATCACCTTCGATCCCTTCATGCCCACCGTGTGCTGCATCGCACCGGAGATGCCGGCGGCGATGTAGACATTGGGGCGGACCGCCTTGCCTGTCTGGCCGACCTGCATCGAGTAGGGCACCCAGCCCGCGTCGACGACCGCCCGGCTTGCCCCGACCGCCCCGCCAAGGGCGTCGGCGAGCGCTTCGAGGAGGGGGAAGTTCTCCGGTCCCTGCATCCCCCGGCCGCCGCTGACGATGATCATGGCGTCCTCCAGCTTGACCTTCTCGCCCTTCTCGGCGACCCGCTCGACGAGCTTTGCCCGCTTCGAGTCGGCGCCGACGGTCGCCGTCACCTTCTCCACCTTGGCGGTCCCGCCCGACTCGGCGGCCTCGAACGACTTGGGTCGGACGAGCACGATCGCAGGCTTGTTGTTGAGCTTCATCCGGGCGACCTTGGCCCCACCGAAGTAGGGCACTTTGGCAACGAAGCCGCCGCCGGCGGCCTCGACGTCGAGGGCGCTCGAGACCTGTCCGACGCCGAGCCGGGCGGAGAGGCGGCCGGCGACCTCGCGCGACTCCGAGGTGAAGCCGAACAGGATCAGGTCAGGGCTGTTGGCCTTGACCAGTGCCTCCATCGTGTCGGTGGCGGGCTGGGCGAGGTACTTGTCGAACACCTCGTCGTCGCAGGCGAGGACCTTCTTGGCGCCGTGCTTGCCGAGCGTGGCGGCGGAGGCTTCGGCTCCCTTGCCGAGGGCCACCGCTTCGATCTCCCCGCCGAGGGCCCTGGCCTTGGCGAGCAGCTCGAGGGAGATGGGGGCCAGCTCGCCCCCGGTGAGTTCAGCGTAGATCCAGATCTTGGCCATGCTTCCTAAACCGCCTTCACTTTCACGAGCAGGGCGACGATCTTGTCGACCGCCGTGCCGTCGTCCTCGATGACCTCGCCCGCCTTGCGCTGCTCGGCGTCGACGACGTCGAGGACCTCCTCGGCCGGTTTGCCGGGGGTGACACCGAGGTCGCCCAGCCCGACCTTTTTGACCTCCTTGCTGCGGGCCGCCATGATCCCCTTGAGGGATGCGTAGCGCGGCTCGCCGACGCCGGCGGTGACCGTGATCAGGGCCGGGGTGTCAGCTTCGACGACGTCGTACCCGACGTCGGTCTGGCGCTGGATCTTGACCGTGTTCCCGCTCACCTCGACGTTCTTCGCGAAGGTCAGCTGGGGGAAGCCGAGCAGCTCGGCGAGCATCGGGGGGACCATCCCGGTCGAGCCGTCGGTCGACTCGGTGCCGCTGATGACGAGGTCGGGCGATTCGGCCTTGATCGCGGCGGCGAGGACCTGGGCGGTGGTCAGCGCGTCGGCTCCGGCCAGCGCGTCGTCGTTCACGTGGATGGCGCGGTCGGCGCCCATGCTGAGGCCCTTCCGGATGGCGTCGGCAGCCTTGGCGGGCCCCATCGAGACGAGCACGACCTCGGCGTCGCCGGAAGCCTCCTTGATACGCAGCGCCGCCTCGATGCCGTACTCATCGCCGGGATCGAGGACGACCTCGCCGTCACGGGCCATGCGGTTGTCGGCGGTTAACTTGTGAGCCCCGTTGGGATCGGGGATCTGCTTCACGGTCACTACGATTTTCAAACGCGTTTCTCCGAGAGTCGAGGACCGGCTTCAGGAATTGATTATGGCGCAGGCCCTCAGAGCGCCGATAGGAAAACCTGATAGTCCTTTGGTGTGTTTATGTTCCAGAAGAGCTTCCGATCGGCGTTGTCGAGCCAGGCCACGTCCATGTGCTCGAGCGCCCCGGCCGCCTTCAGGCGGCCCATGTCGAGCGCCTCGCCGATGGCCCAGGCCGCGGTCTGCCGGTAGCAGGCGAAGGCGGGCTCCGGCCGGCCGCCGATC
>DATCPJ010000078.1:0-8560 GCA_036570145.1 Candidatus Dormiibacterota bacterium | reverse complement strand
CGGCGTCGCCGTCCACGAACTCGACCAGGCCCGCATCGGCGACGGGGACGAAGTCCTCGGCCAGGTAGGCGGCTTTGGAGCGGGGATCGCAGTCGAGCGCGAAGTCCCACTCGCTTCGCTGCACAAAGTGCTTCGCCTTGGGGAAGGTGGCCTCGACCCGACCGCCTTCGGACAGCCGCGTGAAGCCGCCGGCGTGATCCCAGTGGAGATGGGTGGAGAGGACGACGTCGACCTCGTCGGGCCGGATGCCGAGCCGCTTCAGCGCCAGGAGCGCCCCTTCCGGCTCGCGCAGGACGACCTGCCGGGCGCGCTTCTCGTCGAGCTTGGTCCCGATGCCGGTCTCGCAGAGGATGACCTTGCCGTTGTGGCGGACGATCAGGCCCACACAGGCCATCTCGACCAGGTTCCGCTCGTCGGCCGGTTTGTAGCGCTCCCAGACCACCTTGGGGACGACGCCGAAGACCAGCCCGCCGTCGAACTTCATCCGGGCGGCGACCAGGAGGTGGAGCTCGAAATCGCCCAGCAACATGCGGCCTTCAGGGTAAGCTGCGCGGTCAGTGGCGACCGAACCCGCGCTCGAGACGCAGGTGCTGAGCAAGGATTACGGCAGCGGCCGCGGCCTCTTCGACCTCGACCTGACGATCTCCCGCGAGTCCGTTTTCGGCTATCTGGGACCGAACGGGGCCGGCAAGACGACGACCATCAAGCTGCTGATGGCGATGATCCGGCCCACCCGGGGGACGGCTCGGATCTTCGGCCTCGACTGCCAGAAGGACGCCGTCGCGATCAAGCGCAGGGTGGGCTACCTGCCCGCGGACCTGCCCCAGTTCGGCGGGCTCCGCGGCTCCCAGGTCGTCGCCTATCTTGCCGGCCTCCGGGGCGGCGTCGACAAGCTGCGCGTCAAGGGCCTCGCCGAGCGCCTCGACCTCGACCTCGGGCGCCGCTTCCGCGAGTACTCGAGCGGCAACAAGAAGAAGCTCGGGATCCTGCTCGCCTTCATGCACGCTCCCGAGCTGCTCATCCTCGACGAGCCCACCGGCGGCCTCGACCCGCTGATCCAGCAGGAGTTCTACCGCCTTCTCGGCGAGTCCCGTGCCAACGGCGCGACCGTCTTCCTCTCCTCCCACATCCTGTCCGAGGTCGAGCACGTCTGCGACCGGGTCGGCATCCTCCGCCAGGGCCGCCTGATCCGGGTCGCCGAGCTGGAGGAGCTGCACGACATCCACTTCCACAAGATCGAGATCCTGTTCGACGGCATGCCGCCGCTCGAGAAGCTCGGCAAGGTCCACGGCCTGGAGCTGCTGGTGCGCCAGGGCAGCCACGTCAGCTTCACCCTCCACGGCGACTTCGAAGGCCTCTTCAAGGCCCTGACAGGCAGCAAGGTCATCAACTTCAGCAGCCACGAGCCGAGCCTGGAGGAGGTCTTCCTCGCCTACTACCGGGAAGGCGCCCCGGCGACGGCCGAAACGGCCGCAGCCGCCGTTCCCGACTAGGCGAGATGTTCCGGGTCGCCCTGAGGCAGTCGTGGATCGGGATCGTCGCCGTCTCGACCGTAGGCATCGTCGCCGGATCCGTCCAGGCAACCGCCTTCGAATCCGTTGCCGGCACAACCGCCGCTGCCCGGGCGGCCTTCGGCGTCCAGACGATGGCGCTCGCCCGGCAGATCGCCTACCTCCTCCCCATCCCGGTCCATCCCGAGACCCTGGCCGGCTACGTCCAGTGGCGGGTGTTCGGGGGATTTCCGCTCTACATCCTGATCTGGGCAACCCTTTCGGCCAGCGGAGCCGGACGGGGAGATGAGGAAGGCGGGCTCGTCGGAGCCTGGCTGGCGGCCGGCGTCCCCCGGCCGCGGCTCCTCCTCTGGCGGGTGGCCGTCTTCGTTCTCGGCAGCCTCCTGTTCGCGCTGCTGGCCGGGCTGGCCACCGAAGCCGGCGCGATGGCGGCGGGGAGCCCCCTCTCGATCAGCGGCATCCTCGGCGAGACGATCGCGCTCGGCGCCCTGGCGGCGTGCTGCTACGCGATCGTCCTGGTGGTCGCCCAACTGGTCGACACCCGGCGCGTGGCCGGTGGTGTCGGCGGCGCGCTGCTGGCGGCGCTCTTCTTCCTGAACGGCATCGCCCGGACGGTGGACTACCAGGGCCCAGCGGTCTGGCTGAGCCCCTTCCACTACTTCGACCGCTCCGACGCCGTCGCGCCGGGCGGCTCGGTCGACTGGCCCGCCACCGCGGCGCTGATCGTGATCGCTGCCGCCCTGGTCGGCCTGGCGGTCCTTCTCTTCTTGCGCCGCGACGTCGGCGCCGCGGCGCTCCGACCGCCGGCCGCGTCTCGTCCGCCGCGATACACGCCCTCGATCAATCCAATGCTGCGGATGCCCGTGCTCGCCGACCTCTACGCGCAGCGGGTCGGGCTGGTCGCATGGATCGCCGGGCTGGTGCTTTTCGCCGTCTTCATGACCTCGATCGCGGGCCAGGTCGGCGAGTTCATGGCCAAGACGCCCGGGATGGCGGGCTACCTTGCCGCCATCGGCGGCACCACCGGCGTCACCCGCACCGTCATCGGCTCGATCGACTACACGATCACCCTGGCACTCCTCGCGATCTATGCCCTGACGGTGGTCGCCCGCTGGGCTGCCGACGACCAGGAGGGGCGCCTGGAGCTGGTTCTGAGCCAGCCGGTCCCGCGCTGGCGGGTGGTGATGGAACGGGTCGCGGCGCTGGCCATCGGCTGCTTGCTGATCATCCTCGCGGTGTCGCTCGCGATCGCGGTCGTGGCGCCCTCCCAGGGCGTCACCCTCAGCACCGGCGACCTGGTCCGTGCGGGCGGCCCGCTGCTCGCCTTCGGCCTCCTCTTCGGGACGGTCGGCGCCACACTCGCCGCTCGCTTTCCGCGCCTCGCCGTCGGCGTCCTCGGCGCCTATGTCGGGGCGTCCTACCTCCTGTTTCAGCTCGGCCCCCTGCTCCGGTGGCCGGCCTGGGCGCTCGACCTGTCCGTCTTCAAGCTCTATGGCAACCCCCTCGTGAGCGGGATCGAATGGACGGGGCTGCTGGCCGTGACCGCCATCGCGGTGGCGGGCTTTGGCGCTGCCCTCCTGCTGATCCAGCGCCGGGAGGTCGGCAGCTAGAAGTAGCCTGCGAGGCCTGTACTAGTCTTGCGGTTGGTGTCCACCAGCCCGGACCAGCTCTCGATCGAGGTCGGCGGCTTCCCGACCGCCGTCCGGCCGATGCAGGCCGAGCCGGCCGAGGCCCCCTTCAGCAACAACGAATACCTCTTCGAGGTCAAGTGGGACGGCCTCCGCTGCCTCCTCTTCGTGGGGCCGGACGGTGGCGTGCGCCTGCAGGACCGAGCGCTGCGCGACGTCACCTACCAGTTCCCCGAGTTCGGCAACCTGGGCGGACTGCTGCCGCCCGGCACCGTGCTCGACGGCGCCCTGGTGGTGACCGATGGCGAAGGAAGGCCGGAGACGGGCGCGCTGCGCCGCCGCCTGGCGGGTCCGGCCGGCGAGGACCAGCGACCAGCGGCCTACCTGGCCTTCGACCTCCTCTACCTGGAGGGGCGGCCGATGCTCCGCAAGCCGCTCTACCAGCGCAAGAAGCAGCTCCACAAGGTGGTCGGCTCGGGCCGGCACCTCTACGCGCCGAAGCACATCGAGGCGGAGGGCGTCGAGCTCTACGAGGCATGCCTCGAGCAGGGCCTCGAGGGGATGATGGCGAAGCATCGCCAGAGCCTCTACGTGCCGGGCCAGCGAAGCCCGTTCTGGCTCCAGGTGAAGGCGGTCAAGTCGGACCCCTTCGTCGTTGTCGGCTGGATGGGCGGGGAGCCGTTCGACGCCCTGGTGGTCGCCTTCCACGAGTCAGGCCGGCTGCTTCCCTGCGGGACGGTCGGGGGCGGCTTCGAGCCGGCGGTGCGGGAGCAGGTCGCCGAGCGCCTGCGCGAGCTGCACAGGGAGGACAGCCCGCTCGAGCCGCCGCCGATCATGGTCTCCCCCGTCCACTGGGTGCGGCCCGAGCTCGTCGTCGCGGTTCGCTATTCGGAATGGTCGCCCGACGGCACCCTCCGCTTCCCCATCTTCGACGCGGTCCGGCCGGAGGTCCATCCGGCCGAGTGCACCCGCCAGCGGCCGCGCGTGGTGCTGACGGGGCGGACACCGCAGGACAGCCCGAGCTTCTACCTGACCCGCTTCCCGTTCTAGGGCTCACTGGCGGCGCGGTCCCCGCGACTACGGCGTGAGGCCGAGGGCTGCCTCCAACTCCAGGTAAGAATTGATCACCACGTCGCCCTCGGGCCCCTCGCCGGTGTCGTCGTTGAAGCCGCGAAAGCGCACCGCGTGCATGCCGAGAGCGCGGGCTCCGGCCATGTCGGTGAAACGCAGGTCGCCCACGTGGGCCGCTTCAGCGGGGGCGACGCCGAGGCCCGTGAGAGCCTTCTGGAAGATCTCCGGCCTCGGCTTGGTGACGCCGACCTCGTCCGAGAAGGCCATCGCGCCGGCCTCGAAATGACGGGCGAGCCCGGTCCGCTCGAGCTGGCCGCGGAGCACCCGGCCCACCATCATCCCCGAGTCGCAGACGATCCCGAGCGGGATGCCTCGGTCCCGCAGCCTTCCGATCGCGGCTTCGACGCCGGCGATCGGCGTCAGCGCGCGATCCGGCACGGGGTCCTCGATGAGGCGCTGCAGCTCTGCCCGCGACGCGGGCGGGGCCTCCAGCCGGAGCTCGGCGAGGAAGTGCTCGATGATCGCCGCCGGCCCGAAGTGGTTGGACTTCCGCCAGGCGGCGTCCTGGGCAGCGATCCCGGCGGCGAAGGCTTCGTCCACGACCTCGGGCGACAGCTCGGCTCGGTGCCGGGCGACGAAGTCGCGGACCGCCTTCCGCCGGGTCTCCGCCGCCCAGCCGTTCCACTCGAAGAGCGTTCCCCAGAAGTCGAAGGTGACAGCCCTGAGCAGCTCAGCCACCGACGTCGATCGGGTGGCCAGGGATCTCGCCGGCGAGCAGCGGCGCGAGGAAGAAGGGGAGCCGGCGCGGGGCGAAGGTCTCCTCCGAGGCTTCGAGCTCGGAGAGCGTCCACCAGCGGAACTCCTCGAGGACCTGGAGCTCCTGGGCGTCGTTTCCGGAGCGGTCCACTTCGTGGGCGTCGACGCGGAGGAGGTAGAACCGCTCGCGCTGCCGGTAGGCGCGCCCGTTCCAGTTGAAGACGTGCTCCCGGAGCCACACGCAGGGCCCGAGCGGGACGTCTCGCAGCCCGACCTCCTCCTCCAGCTCGCGGAGGGCCGCCTCGGGGTGGCTCTCGCCCGCGCCCAACCCGCCGCCGGGCGTGATCCAGAGGTGGTCGCCGTTCTGCAGCCGCCAGCTGAGGAGCAGCACCCTCCCGGCCGCGTCGATCAGCAGGATCCGGGCGGCGTGACGGAGGAGCGGCTCCTCCTGGATGATGTCAGGTGAGGACGTCATCGACGACCTCGAGGCTGATCGCGACCAGCCGGAAGCGGATCGGCCCGCGCCACCCGCTCGCGGCGCGGTACTCGGCCACGGTTCCCGCCATCGCGCGCTGCTTGTTGGCGTCGATCGCCTCCAGCGGAGTGCCGTGGGCCACGCCAACGCGGGTCTTGACCTCGACCAGGGAGACCTCGGCGCCGCGCCGGCAGACGAGGTCGATCTCGCCCCTCCGGCACTTGAAGTTCCTGGCCAGCACCTCGTAGCCGAGGCCTCGGAAGTGCTCGGCGGCGAGGTCCTCGCCGGCCCTACCCAACCGCTGCCGGGTCAGCAATTTCGAGCATGATCGGACCTCCGGCGGCCAGCTCGCGGACCCGGCGCCAGGAGGTGCGGTGGATGGGGCTGGGCCCGAGGAAGCGGATCGCCTCCTGGTGGGCGGCCGTGGCGTAGCCCTTGTGGAGGGCGAAGCCGTAGCCCGGGTACTCATTGTCGAACTCGATCATCTGAAGATCGCGGTGGACCTTGGCGACGATGCTGGCGGCCATGATCGAGGCGCAGGTGCTGTCGCCCTTGACGACCGCCAGCTGAGGCAGGGGCGACTCCGGCACGTCGAAGGCGTCGAGCAGCAGGTACTCGACGGGGAGGCCGAGGGAGGCCACGGCCCGCTCCATCGCCAGCTGCCGGGCCCGGGTCATCCCGACCCGGTTGAACTCGCGGGCGTCGACCTGGCCGAGACCGATCGCCACCGCCTGGCGGCGGATCCGGCGGTCGAGGATCAGCCGCTGGCCGTGGCTGAGCTTTTTGGAGTCGTCGAGGCCGGGCAGCCGGGCGCCCAGCCGGAGCACCGCCGCGCCGGCCACGACCGGCCCGGCGAGCGGACCGAGGCCCACCTCGTCGACGCCAGCGACGACCTTGAAGCCCATGCCGAGCGCGGTCCGCTCCCAGGCCCAGAGCTGCGGACGCCGGGTCCTCTTCCTCACCGTCGGAGCCTACTCAAAGCGAGCCGGCTTCGACAGTCTTTACCGAACTAGGCGCCGACTTTGGCCTTCGCCTTGCCGCGTGTCTTCGGCGCCGGCTCGGCCTCGGCATCCTCCGCCGCGGCGGCGGGCTTGGCGGCTGCCACCTTGGGGCGGCGCTCCTTGATCCGGCCTTCCTTGCCGATCTTGTCGCGGAGGTAGTACAGGCGTGCCTGGCGAACGTCGCCGTGGCGGAGCACCTCGATCTTGTCGATGCGGGGCGAGTGGATCATGAAGGTCCGCTCGACGCCGACGCCGTGGGTGACCCGGCGGACCGTGAAGTTCTTCTTCAGCCCGCCGCCGGTGACCCGGATGACGAGGCCTTCGAAGACCTGGATCCGCTCCCGGGTTCCCTCGACGACCTTGGCGTGGACGCGGATGGTGTCACCGGGCCGCAGCGCGGGCACGGACTCCTTGAACTGCTCCTGCTCGATCTGGTCGATCACGTTCATCTCTTCGTTTCCCCTTGCTGCGGAGTCCCGGCCCGGGCGAGCGTGCGCCGCTGCGCCTGCGCCTGCCGCCAGGCCTCGATCTCACGATGGTTGCCAGAGAGCAGCACTTCGGGAACCCGAAGGCCGCGGTACTCCGCCGGACGAGTGTATTGCGGATGGCCGAGCAGGTCGGTGGTGAAGGAGTCGCCGGCGAGCGACTCCTCGTCGCCGAGCACGCCGGGAACGAGCCTCGAGACTGCGTCGATGACGACCATCGCCGGCAGCTCGCCACCGCTCAGCACGTAGTCGCCGATCGAGATCTCCCGGTCGGCGAGGGACTCGCGGACGCGGTCGTCGATGCCCTCGTAGCGGCCGCAGACGATCACCAGGCCCGGCTCGGCGGCGAGCTCGCGGGCGACCCGCTGGGTAAAGGGCTCGCCCCAGGGCTCCATCAGGATCACGGGCCCGCCGTTCTCGGCCCGGATCGCCTCGATCGCCTCGAACAGCGGCTCCGGCTTCAGGACCATGCCCGGCCCGCCGCCATAGGGCACGTCGTCGACCTGGCGGTGGCGGTCGTGGGTGTGCTCGCGCAGGTCGTGGGCGTGGAGCTCGACCAGGCCGCGCCCGATCGCGCGGCCGACGACGCCGGCCTTGAAAACGGGCTCGAAGACCTCGGGAAAGAGGCTGACGACGTCGAAGCGCAGCGTCACCGGGCTTCCTCGACCTCGAAGAGCCAGTCCTGCACGGTGACCCGTCCCGCCGCCAGGTCGACGCCGATGACGGCGTCCCGGGTCGCCGGGAGGAGGTGCTCGGCGCCGTCGTCGGCGGCGACGACCCAGACGTCGTTGGCCGGCCGCTCGAGCACGGCGGTCAGCTCGCCGACCGTGCGGCCCGAACCCGTCACCACCGCCAGCCCGATCAGCTGGTGGTGGTAGTAGGAGCCCTCGGCGAGCGGCCGGACCGCGTCCGCGGGCACCTCGAGGTAGCGGCCGCGGTGCAGCTCGGCGAGGGTGCGGTTGTCGATCCCGACCAGCTTCAGGGTGACCGTCGGGTGGCCCGGCTTCCACCATTCGACCCGGTGCGGGTGGCCGTCCAGGAAGAGCTCGGCGCCGGGCGCGAAGCGATCCTCGAAATCAGTCAAGGGATAGACCTTGACGGCCCCGGCGAGCCCGAAGGGCCCCGTCACCTGGCCGACGCGCACGAAATCAGGCAAGGTCCACGAACACCCGGCGGCGCTCGCGGAGGGACGCGGCGCGGACCAGGGAGCGGAGCGCCTCGATGTTCCGGCCCCCCTTCCCGATCAGCTTGCCGATGTCCTCCTCGGCCATCTTCACGGTCACCGAGACGGTGCCGCGGGAGCGTTCGAACGACTCCACCACGACCTCGTCGGGCTTTTCGGCGATCGACTTGGCGACGAACTCGACGAGCGCCCGGTAGTCGACCGGGGGGCCGCTCGGTCCGCGGTCGAAGCCGCTGCGCTCACGGTCGAAGGGTGGCCGGCCGCCGCCGCCCCCGGGGCCGCCCAGCCGCTGGGGACGGAAGCCGCCCGGCCGCCCGACGTCGCCCACCTAAGCCTTCTCCTCTGCTGCCGGCGCCTCGGCGACGACCTCAGGCTCGGCAACCGGCTCCGGCTCGGGCTCAGCCACCGCGTCGGCAACCGCGTCGGCAACCGGCTCCGCGTCGGCAGCCG
>DATCPJ010000077.1:0-4041 GCA_036570145.1 Candidatus Dormiibacterota bacterium | reverse complement strand
GCCGACGCTGGTAAGGGCGGAGGAGTACCTGGCCAGCGGCCGCTACTACTGGAACCTGTCGATGTTCGCCTGGCGCGCCTCAGCCTTCCTCGACGAGCTGGAACGGGTGGCGCCGCGTCACTACGAGGGGCTGCTGGGGGTACGGGCGGGGACGGGCAGCTACGCCGACCTGCCCAACGAGGCGGTCGACTACGCGGTCCTCGAGCGCACCGATCGCCTCTACCTGGTCCCCGGCACCTTCGACTGGCTGGATGTCGGCTCCTGGGCCGAGCTGCTGGAGATGTTGCCCGGCGACGAGAACGGCAACTCGATCGACGGCGAGTCGGCCGTGATCGACACCCGGGGCTCGCTCCTCTCGGCACCCGGCAAACTGGTGGCAGCGATCGGGATCGAGGACATGATCGTCATCGACACCGCCCAGGCGCTCCTTGTCCTCCCCCGCTCGCGAGCGCAGGACGTGAAGAAGATCGTCGAGATGCTCCGCCGCTCCGGCAAGACCGGCTACTTGTAGAGCCGGTAAGTTAGTTCCGTGGCGCAGCCAAACATCAAGTTCGGTACCGACGGCTGGCGGGGGATCGTCGCCGACGATTTCACCTTCGCCAATCTGCGCCTGGTCGCCCAGGGCGTCGCCGAGTACCTCCGGAGCAAGGGCCCGGAGCCGCTGGCCGTGGTCGGCTACGACTGCCGCTTCGGCGCCGAGGCCTTCTCCGACGAGGTGGCCGCGATCTTCGCGGGCAACGGGATCCGGACCCTGATCTTCGACCGGCCCTCGCCGACCCAGGTCGCCTCCTGGACCGTCATCGACCGGAAGGCCACGGGCGCGGTCGCCATCACGGCGAGCCACAACCCGTACATGTTCAACGGCGTCAAGTACAAGCCGGAGACCGGCAGCTCGGCGCCGACCGAGGTGATCCGAGAGTTGGAGGAGCGGATCGCCGGCCTCACCGCCGACTCGGTCCGGCGAGGCGAGCGCGTGCCGCTGGTCGAGGTTTACGACCCGATGCCGTCCTACGTCGCCCAGGTCGGCCGGATGGTCGACCTCGACGCGCTCCGCGGTGCCGACCTGAAGGTCCTCCACGAGTGCATGTACGGCTCGGGCTACGGCTACATCGCGGGCATGTTGAGCGGCGGCTCGACGCGCGTGGTCGAGCTCCACGCCGAGCGCAACCCGTTCTTCGGCGGCGTCAACCCGGAGCCGATCACGCCCAACCTGGGTGCCGCATTGGCGACGATGAAGTCGGGCGGCTACGACCTCTGCATCGGCACCGACGGCGACGCCGACCGGGTCGGGATCATCGACGAGGGCGGCCGCTTCATCAACCAGCTCCAGGTCTACGCGCTGCTGATGCTCTACCTCTTCGAGATCCGCGGCTGGCGGGGCCCGGTCGTCCGCGCGCTGAACGAGACTTCGATTGCCGACAAGCTGGCCAAGGAGTTTGGCGTGCCGCTCTACGAGGTGCCGGTCGGCTTCAAGTACATCGCCCCCAAGATGATGGAGACCGACGCCGTCATGGGCGGTGAGGAGTCGGGTGGCTTCGGCTTCCGCGGCCACATCCCCGAGCGCGACGGGATCCTCGCCGGCCTCTTCTTCGCCGACATGATCCTGCGCTACCAGAAGCCGATCTCGGAGATCCTGGCCGACCTCGAGAAGCGGGTCGGACCCCACTTCTATGAGCGGCGCGACATCCACATGCCGCGCGACACCTACGACCACGACCGCGAGGTCATCCTCAAGACGATGCGCGAGCACGAGCCGAAGAACATCGCCGGCGTCAAGGTGGAGAGCGTCCGCGACGACGACGGCTTCAAGTTCAACCTCGCCGACGGCTCCTGGGTCTTGCTCCGCGTCAGCGGCACCGAGGCCCTCGTCCGGATCTACTCCGAGGCCGCGTCACCGGAGGCGGTCAAGGCGCGGCTGGACACGATCCAGGAAATCGTCGGGGTGGGTGAGCATGGGGCCGGTTAAGCGGCGCGAGGAGTCGCGCGTGGAGAAGCCGTGGGGCTACGAGGACCGCTGGGCGATTACCGATCGCTACCTCGGCAAGATCCTCCACATCGCCGCCGGCCAGGCGCTCTCGCTGCAGTACCACAAGGTCAAGGACGAATGCATCCTGATGGTCCGCGGCGAGATGGACCTGGAGCTGGGCGACGACAGCGGCAAGCTGGTCACCCACCGCCTGAAGGAGGGTGACACGGTCCACATAACGCCCGGCCGGAAGCACCGGATGACCGCCGTCACGGACACCGACGTGTTCGAGGTCTCGACGCCCGAGATCGACGACGTCGTCCGCCTCGAGGATCGCTACGGCAGGACCGGCACCTGAAGATCCCGCCGCCGAACGAGGAATGGGTGGCGCCGGTGACGGCGGCCAAGGTCGAGCGCGACCGCCGCTTCCTCGTCTTCGCCGGCCTCGTCCTCACTGCCCTCACGCTGGCCATGAAGTCGGAGCTGGTCGCGCCCGGAGCGGCCTGGTGGCTCGCCGCCGGTCTGCTGGCCGTCGGCGTGCCGGTGATCCTCGTCTACCTCTGGGCCGAGACCGTCCCCGACCTGCCGGCGATCGAGCACTACATCCCGGCCCTCCTCGGCACCTTCGCGATCGCCGGCCTTTCGCTGATCATCCACCAGTGGTGGAGCTGGGCACTGATGGCGGCCCTCTTCGGCGCGGGGGTCGTCGTCGCGGCCCGTCTCGACTACCTGCGGCTGGCGGCCCATCCCAAGCGCGGGCACCACTTCGTCCAGGAGGCAATCCTCGCCCTTGCCCTGGTGGGCGGCTACCTGGCGATCCTGGGCTCGCCCTTCTCGCTACCCCTGCGGCTGGGCTTGATCATCGTCATCTCCTTCCTCGCCGCCTTCCGCAGCTTCCGGGTGGCCGGCGATGCGCTCTCTACGCGACGGGCCTTTCTCTTCGCTCTCCTGGTCGCCCAGGTCGCGACCTTCTTCGCCTGGGCGATCTTCGCCTACGCGACGAAGGCGCCGGAAGGGGTGTTCGCGGCCATGCTCCTTCTCGCCTGGTACATCAACCGAGGCGTGATCCGGCACACCGCCGAAGAGACGCTCACCCGCCAGGTGGTGATGGAGTACGGCGTCTTCGCTGTGATCCTGGTCTTCATCTTCGCGCTCAGCTACCGGGCCCCGGGCTAGCGACCGCCGGCTTTACTTCACGACTCTCGAGATCAACCGGAACGGGTCCGAAAACAACAAAGGCACGAAGTCCACAAAGGACGTCACGAGGGAACAAAAAAATCAACCTTTGTGCTCTTTGTGCCTTTGTGGTGAATCGGACCCCGGACGCGGTCAGGGCTGTCGCTATCACCGGAACTTGGAGTAGGTTCGGGTTAGACGCGCACCTCGTCGCCGGGGACCCAGGCGGCGGGCTGGCCCTGCGCCTTGAGGATCGTGAAGACGCGGTCCCGGGTGTCGCCGTTGAGGTCGAAGCGGGGGTTGGCCCCCTGGCTGACGGCCAGCCGGACATCCTCCCGGGCTGGCAGGTTGCCGCCGGCCGCCTTCACCGCCACCCTGACGGCGGCCAGCAGCGCTCGCGCCGCGACCCTGGCTCTCGCGTCGACCGAACCCGACCCGGCGCTGATCGTGTAGAGGCCTGCCGCGGCAGCGCCCGCATCCTTGAGACAGGCGATGCCGTGGAGCCCGCTACCGCCGAGGAAGGGCACTCCGGCGCCGAGCTTGGCAGCCACCAGCGGCTGCAGCTCGCAGGCACCGCCATCGTCCCGACCGGCGAAGAAGACGGCGTCGGCGCCCCCGCTCTTGGCCTCGCTCAGGAAGGCGTCGACGGCCGCCGGGTCGTTGGGGTTGACATCCGCCGCCGCCACGCTCGTGAAGCCGGCCGTCTTGAGCGCCGCCTCGATCGCGGCACGGACCCCCTTGCCGTATGCCTGCCCGTCGGAGGCGACCGCCACGTGGGTGACATGCAGCGTCCCAGTCGCGTACGCGACCAGGGCGGCCGGCTCGAGGTCGCTCGTCGGCAGGACCCGGAAGAAATAGTTGGGCCTGCCCATCCGCAGGTCCGCCGGCGGCAGCAGGCC
>DATCPJ010000076.1:0-8255 GCA_036570145.1 Candidatus Dormiibacterota bacterium | reverse complement strand
GAGGATGTCCAGGTGGCTGTCAGAGTCATCGAGGAGGGCTCGCATCGCCGCTTTCGCGGCGGGGCCGGCCTCGCCCCGGTCGATCGCAGCGTTGCTCTCGCGGACGGCGTCGAAGAGGAACCCTACGCCCTGCGGCAGGTTCAGGTCGTCGTCAAGGGCGGAGCGGTAGGCGGCGCGCGCCCGCTCCAGGGAGGCGACGAGAAGCGCAGCGTCGGCCCCGGTCGGTTCGAAGCGGTCGACACGCTGGGAGAAGTCACGCAGCCGGCGGACCTGCTCACCGGCGGCCCGGATCGCGTCCTCGTCCATCCGGAGCTTGCTCCGGTAGTGCGCGTTGGCCATCAGGAAGAAGCGGATGGCGAGCGGGTCGTGGCCGGCGTCGAGGAGGTCGCGAAGGGTGGCGATGTTGCCCAGCCGCTTCGACATCTTGGCTCCCGTCGCGTCGGCCAGGTGCTCGGAGTGCAGCCATTGGCGGGCGAGCGGGACGCCATTGGCGGCCTCCGACTGGGCCACCTCGTTCTGGTGATGTGGAAAGAGCAGGTCGATGCCGCCGGCATGGACATCGAGGGTCGGCCCGAGCAGGTCACGGCTCATCACCGAGCACTCGATGTGCCAGCCCGGCCTGCCCCGCCCGAAGGGCGCGTCCCAGGTCGCCCCGACGGCGGCATCGCCGGGCGCCTCCCCCTTCCAGAGAGCGAAGTCGGACACCGACTCCTTGTCGTAGTCGTCCGCTCTGAGGCGTTGGGGGGAAGGCCCCCCTCCCGGGGGGCGGGTGGAGCCCTTCTTCCCCCTGCCCCCCTGTGTGACTCGTGCCCCCGCCTTCAGCCCGGAGCGGTCGAGGTGGGCCAGCTCGCCGTAGGCCGGGAAGCTGGCGATCCGGTAGTAGACGTCGCCGTCGGCCTGGTAGGCATGGCCGGTCTCCAGCAGGCGCCCGACCATGGCGACCATCCCGGGAACGTGCTCGGTGGCCCGCGGCGTGTGCTCCGGCGCCTGGATGCGAAGGGTCGCAAGGTCCTCCAGGAAAGCCTTCTCGTAGGGCTCGACGTAGGACCGGATAGTGGTGTGCTGCTCGCCCGCGAGCCGGATGATCCGGTCCTCGATGTCGGTGAGGTTCATCACGTGCTCGACCTGGAAACCGCTCACGAGCAGGTGGCGCCGGAGCAGGTCGTAGAAGAGGAAGGTCCGGAAGTTGCCGACGTGGGCGTAGTTCCAGACCGTGGGACCGCAGGTGTAGAGGGTTGCCCGGCCCGCCGTCAGCGGAACGAACTCCTCCTTGCGGACGGAGGCCGTGTTGTGGAAGCGAAGCGTCGACACGAGGCGTCTATTCGAGCAGAACGACGGCCTGGGCGGCGATCCCCTCCTGCCTGCCGAGGGCGCCGAGGCCCTCCGGCGAGGTCGCTTTGACGCCGACGAGGTCCTGGTCGAGGCCGAGCGTCTCGGCGATGGCGCCCGCCATCCGGGCCAGGTGCGGCTGAAGCCGGGGCCGTTCGGCGATGACGATCGAGTCGACGTTGACGATGGTCCGGCCGTGGTCCTCGACCAGGGCGGCCGTCATCGAGAGCAGCTCGAGGCTGGAGATCCCCTCGTAATTGGGATCGCCGTCCGGGAAGTGCTCGCCGATCGTCCCCAGCGCGGCGGCGCCGAGGAGGGCGTCGATGATGGCGTGGACCAGCACGTCGGCGTCGGAGTGGCCGTCCAGCCCGAGCGGGTGGTCGATCGTCACCCCGCCGACGACCAGCGGCCGGCCCTCGACCAGCCGGTGCGCGTCATAGCCGATCCCGACTCTCAGGAGACGGCCTCCTGTTCACGGAGGAGGGCTTCAAGCACGTCGAAGTCTTCGGCGGTCGTCAGCTTGAGGTTGGCCGGCTCGCCCTCGACGACCGTCACCGGGTGGCCGGCAGCAGCGACCAGCTGGGCGTCGTCGTCCCCCTCCAGGCCGGTCTCGTGGGCCTCGAAGTGAGCTTTCAGGAGCACTCCGTAGGCGAAGGCCTGGGGCGTCTGGGCGAGCACGATCCGGCTCCGGTCGAGACTCTCGACCAGTCGCTGGCCATCGACCCGCTTGACCGCATCGCGGGGCGGCAGGCCGGGAAAGGCGGCTCCCGACTGGATCGCCGCCCGGAGGACCCGGCGGCAGAGGGCGGCGGTGGCCAGCGGCCGGGCCGCGTCATGGACGAGCACGTAGTCGGCGCCGGCGAGCCGGGACAGCCCGGCACGCACCGACTGCTGGCGGCTCTCGCCGCCGGGGCAGACCTCCACCGGCTTGCGGGGACGGAGCAGGGCCACCGCAGCCTCGGCGGCGGAGATCCGCGCCGGGGGCACCACAACCACGATCCGGGTCACCTCGTCGAGCGACAGGAAGAGCTCGACGGCGCGCGCCAGGGTGGTCCGGCCGTTCAGCTCCAAGAGGGCCTTGCTGCCCCGGCCGAGGCGGGTCCCCAGCCCCGCGGCGGCGACGATCGCGACCACCTCCATGCGGGCTACGGTGACTCTCGCCGCGGGCGCCGGGCCGAGGGGGCCGGGACGGTGCCGTTGGAGAGGGAGGCGAAGATCATCCGGCCGGCGGCGGTCTGGAGCACCGACGTCACGGTGGCGTTGACGGTCTGGTTCAGGTAGCGGCGGCCGTTCTCGATCACGACCATGGTTCCGTCGTCCAGGTAGCCGACGCCCTGGCCCATCTCCTTGCCCTCCTTGACCACCGCCACGACGAGCTCCTCGCCTGGGATCGCCACCGGTTTGAGGGCGTTGGTCAGCTCGTTGAGGTTGAGCACGATGGCGCCTTCCAGGCGGGCGATCCGGTTCAGGTTGAAGTCGTTGGTGAGGATGGCGAGGTTGGACTTGAGCGCCAGGCGGACGAGCTTGGAGTCGACCTCCGTCTCGCCGGGCGGATCGTCGTCGCGGAACTCGACGGCGATGTCGGGCTCCTTCTGGAGCTCGGTCAGCACCTCGAGGCCGCGGCGGCCGCGGTTGCGGCGGATCGTCTCGCCCGAGTCCGCCACCTGCTGCAGCTCCCTGAGCACGAAGCGGGGAACGACCAGGGGCATGTCGAGGAAGCCGGTCCGGGCAAGGTCCAGGATGCGTCCGTCGATGATCACCGAGGTGTCGAGCAGGGCACCCCGGATCCGGCGCGCGGCGATCGCGTCAGGGCGCGCGATGCCGACCAGCGAGAGCAGCTCCGACCGGCGCGTCAAGCCGAGGTTGGCGCCGGTGTAGCCGAGCAGGCAGGCGAGGACCGCGCTCAGGGGAACGCCGTAGGGCGGAAAGTCGCGCACGAAGTAACCGACGAGGACCGCGACGAGCAGTCCCACGATCAGGCCGAAAAGACCGGTGACGAGGTCGGGGAGGGGAGTGGTGCGAAGCTGGAAGTTGACCCTTTGCCAGCCGGCCAGCAAATAGGGCGCGCCGAGGTAGCAGAAGATCAAGCCCTCGAGGGTCGTGAGGGTCAGGATGACGAGGCTGCCGGGGGCGTGGATGTGCCCCTGCTTGACCATCGCATAACCGAGGATGAAACCGCCGACCACTCCGAGCCCGGCCCCCAGGCTGCGGGCCCAGGTTTCGGAACGCATGGAAATGAAACGCCTCCTTATGAGTCCTTGATCGGGAATGGAATCCGCTGGGTGCCGGGTGCTATGTGGGTAAGAAAGCCGGCGGAGATCGCCTCCGCCAGGTTGCGGACCTCGACCAGGTCGAGGCCGGGATAGCGCCCGGTGGATTTGCCACCGGACGGGATGATGGCCCGGGTGAAGCCGCGCCGAGCCGCCTCCTGGAGGCGGCGATCGAGCTGGGTCACCCGGCGGACCTCGCCCGTCAGGCCAAGCTCGCCGATGACCACCGTCCCCCCCGGCAGGGGTTCGTTACGGAGGTTGCTGGCGATGCTCAGGGCGAGCCCGAGGTCGGCCGCGGGCTCCACGATGCGGAACCCGCCGGCCACGTTGACGAATATGTCCGACCTGTCCAGGGCGAAGCTGCCGCGCTTCTCGAGGATGGCCACGATCATGTGAAGGCGGTTGGGGTCGATGCCGGTGGCGCTCCGCCTGGGCATCTGAAACGAGGTTCCCGCGACCAGGCTCTGCAGCTCCACGAGGAGCGGCCGGGTCCCTTCAACCGCTGCCAATACGACTGTACCACCGGCTGTCAAGCTGGAATTCGAAACCAGGCTCGCGCTCGGGTCGGCGACCTCCTCCAACCCGGCCTCGCCCATGGCGAAGATGCCGATCTCGTCGGTCGAGCCGAAGCGGTTCTTGGTCGCCCGCAGGATCCGGAACTCCTGCTGCCGGTCGCCCTCCAGATAGAGCACGGTGTCGACCATGTGCTCGAGCACCCGCGGACCGGCCAGCGAGCCCTCCTTGGTGACGTGGCCGACGAGGAAGACCGGGATCCCGGTCTCCTTGGCGAGCCGCATCAGGCGGGCCGCGCACTCCCGCACCTGGCTGACGGTTCCCGCCGCGGCCTCCAGGCCGGGGTCGGTCATGGTCTGGATGGAGTCGACGATCGCCACCCCGGGCTTCGCCTCTCGGATCGCGTCGAGCACCGTCTCGAGGTCGTTCTCGGCCAGCACCAGCAGCCTCTCGTGGACCGCGTCCAGCCGACGGGCTCGGAGCGCGACCTGCTGGACCGACTCCTCTCCCGTCGCGTAGAGCACGGTGGCGTCGCCGGCGACCTGGCGTGCGAGGTGCATCACCAGCGTCGACTTGCCCACTCCGGGCTCGCCGCCGATGAGGACGAGGCTTCCGGGGACGATGCCGCCGCCGAGAACGCGGTTCAGCTCGCCCCATTCGAGGACCCGGCGCGGAGCCGCGTCGGAGCGGACCTCGGTGAGCGCGACCGCACGCGACGGCCCGCCGGCGCGCTCCGCCTCCCGGCCGCGCCTGGGCTCGACGACCTTGAACTCGGAGAGGGTGTTCCAGGCCTGGCAGTGGGGGCACTGGCCGGCCCAGCGAAGCGACTCGCCGCCGCAATCGCCGCACACGAAAACGGTACTGGGGCGCGCCACGTCTCAGCTGTCCCCGTGGAATCTAGAGGGGGGACGTCCCCCCCGTCGGCCGTGCTCGGCAAAGCCTGCGCGCGGCCTCCCCCCCTGACAAACGAAAACGGTGCTGGGGCGCGCCACTCGGCTACTTTAGGCCGCGCCCCGCGGCGGTCCAGAGCATTTACAGCGAAAACCGAATCGAACCGGGTCGTCGCGCGTTATCTCTGGTGAAAGAAGGGGCGGACGGATGTGCGCCCGGACGCCTCCTCGAGTCCATCGCATTGGCGCCGCTCCGAACTACCCCCGGGGCGGCGCTGCTTTTTCTGATCGGCCCCCTCTGTAGAGTCTCGGCATGGAGCTTGGGCCCGTCGTTCTGGAGGGTTCCCAGGTCCGCCTCGAGCCGCTCGACCGACGGCACGCGGACGACCTCGCCGTGGCTGCCGCGGACCCGCTGATCTGGCGCTGGCTGCCGGTCCAGGTCAACTCGCGCGAGGACCTCGAGCACTGGATCGACGACGCGCTGGCCGCCGCGGCGGCGGGGACCGAGCACGCCTTTGCGGTCATCGACCAGCGGACGGGGCGCGCCGTCGGCAGCACCCGTTACATGGATATCGCCCCCGCCCACAAAGGGGTCGAGGTCGGCTGGACCTGGTACGGCCGCGACGCCTGGGGCAGCGCCGTGAACCCGGAGTCGAAGCTGCTCCTGCTCGGGCATGCGTTCGAGGACTGGGGCGCGATCCGGCTCTACCTGAAGACCGACTCCCTCAACGAGCGTTCGCGGGCCGCGATCGCGAAGCTGGGCGCGAAGTATGAGGGGGATCTGCGCAACCACCGGATCCGCCCCGACGGCAGCTACCGCCACAGCTCCCACTACTCCATCCTCGACAGCGAGTGGCCGGAGGTGAAGGAGGGCCTGGAGCGGCGGGTGGCCGCCTTCAGTCCAAAATAACGCCCTTCGTGCTGGCCCGGAAGACCTCCTTGCCGGCCTGGTTGGTGCAGCTGATCGCGAACTCGGCGTAGGTTCTGCCCGGCTGCCGTTCGACCTTCGTCGCGGTGCTGACGCAGTCGAGCCGGTCGCCCGTGAAGACGGGCCGGAGGAACTCGAAGAGCATCTCCCGGGCGAGGTAGTTCAGGTCTCCGCCGAGCTTGGTGGGCAGCGTCGCGGTGAGCAGCCCCTGGACCATCAGGCGGCCGTGGGCGTCGAGCTCGACGTGGTGAACGCCGCGGTCGCCGGAGACCTCGCTGAAGCGGCGGACGTCCTCGACCGTGAAGACGCGCGACCAGCTGCTCTCGCTGCCCAGCTCGACGGCAGGACTCTTAGCCACGGGCGGTCTGCGCCGCGGCGATCGCGTTGAAGATCGCGTCGGGCGAGTAGGGCAGGTCGGTCAGCGTCACGCCGAGCGGAGCCACTGCGTCGGCGACCGCGTTGGCGACGGCCGCGAAGGCGCCGATGGTGCCACCCTCCCCCACCCCCTTCGAGCCCAGCGCGGTGAGCGGGCTGGGTGACTCGATGTGCTCCAGCGTCATCTCCGCCGGCACGTCGGTCGCCAGCGGCACCAGGTAGTCGAGGAGCGTGGAGCTGAGCGGCTGGCCGTCGGCGCGGTAGGCGAATTCCTCGAGCAGCACCCCTCCCAGGCCCATCGCGATGCCGCCCCGGACCTGGCCTTCGACCGCGTCATGGTTGACGACGGTGCCACAGTCCTCGACCGCGTGGTAGGCGAGCACGCGGGGGATGCAGCTGATGGCGTCGACCTCGACCAGGGCGAGGTGGGCGCCACTCGGGTAGACCTGCGTCGGGTCGACGCTGCGGGTGACGTCGAGCCCTGGAGCGATGTCCTTCTCAGCGACCTCGCGGAGCGCTTCGACCAGGCTCGTCAGGCCGCCGACCGCGCCGCGGCTGACGAAGGTGCCGCTGCCCGGCGGGCAGGAGTCGGTGTCGCCCTCGAGGACGTCGACCAGCGACGGGTCCACGCCCAGCTCGCGGGCCGCCAGCAGGCGATAGGTCTCGGGGTGGCCCTGGCCGGCCTCGGCGGCGCTCGTGAAGATCTCGACCCGACCGTTCTCGCTGACGCGCACCCGTGCGCTGTCGTTGCCGGGGATGGCGGTGACGCCGCGCCGGAGATACTCGGTCGAACCCGTCCCGCTGTGCTCGTTGAAGAGGCCGATGCCGATCCCCAGCAGCCGGCCCTCGGCGCGCGCGGCCGCCTGGCGGCTGCGCAGACCGGCGTAGCCCGCGCCCGCCTCGAGCCGGTCGAGAAGGCCGAGGTAGTCGCCGGAGTCGAGGTTGCGGCCCGCGGCGGTGCGGCTTGGAAACTCGTTCACGGCGTTGCGCCGGCGAAGCTCGAGCGGGTCGATGCCAAGCTCCGCGGCGACGACGTCGACCATCCGCTCGGTGGCGTAGGCCGCCGCGTTCATGCCGACGCCGCGATAGGCGCCGGCGGGGCACTTGCAGCTCGCCACAGCGCGGGCCGCGAAGCGGAAGGCACGCAGCGCATACGGCCCGAAGAGGGTCTGCGCCGTGGTCATCGGCTCGAGGGCGGCGCTGAAGGGAAAGATCGAATAGGCGCCGACGTCGGCGACCACCGTCGCGTCGGCGGCGAGGAATCGGCCCTCGGCATCGAGGGCGAGGCGGATCGCGACCTCCTCCTCGTGGGCGTGGGCGCTGGCCAGCAGGTTCTCGCGCCGGTCCTCGATCCAGCGCACCGGGCGGCGCAGCCTGCGCGCGAGCGCGGCCACCACCACCTCTTCGGGGAAGACGTGCGCCTTGAGGCCGAAGCCGCCCCCCACCTCGGGCGTGATGACGCGGATCGCCGCTTCGGGGAGGCGCAGGCAGCGCGCGATCAGGGTCCGGGCAAGGTGCGGCACCTGGGTCGAGGTCCAGACGGTCAGCCGCTCGCCGTCGGGTGCCGCCGCGACGCCGCGGTTCTCGAGCGGGAGGGGCGTCTGGCGGACGGTGCGGAACGTCCGCTCGAAGACGCGGGCGGCGCGGCCGAGCTCGGCTTCCACGTCGCCGCCCAGGTAGTCCGCCTTGAAGAGGACGCCATCGGGGGCCTCCGGGTGGAGCGGCTCGCCGACCACCGGGCGGTAGTCGTAGAAGACGGACTCGGCGAGGTCCTCGGCGTGGTGGCGGTCGGCGGCGAGAGCCACCGCGACCGTCTCTCCGACGTAGCGGACGCGGCCCTCGGCCAGCGGCGGCCAGCGGCTGGCGACGAGGCCCGGCCCGGCCACGATGATCGGTTCCAGCCCGAGCGCCGCGGCGTCGAAGACGTTGTCGGGCAGCGGCACGGCGGGG
>DATCPJ010000075.1:0-11491 GCA_036570145.1 Candidatus Dormiibacterota bacterium | reverse complement strand
TTCGCCAGGTGGACGTTGAAGATCGCCCGGCGGCCGGCTGCGTCGGGTAGCCCGACCTCGACCAGCCGGTCGAAGCGGCCGGGACGGGTCAGCGCCTCATCGACCGCCTCTGGACGGTTGGTGGCGGCCAGCACCACGACTCCCTCGACCCCTTCCAGCCCGTCCATGTTCTCGAGGAAGGTGCTGACCAGGCGGTGGGTCGCTTCGTGGGCGAACTCGCGCGAGCGCCCGAGGGCATCGATCTCGTCGAAGAAGAGGACCGTCGGCTGCTCCCGGCGCGCCCAGTCGAAGGCCTCCTGCAGCTTTCGCTCGGCCTCCCCATACCACTTGGAGACGACATCGGTAGCGCGGACGTGGATGAAGCGGGCGCCCGATTCCTTGGCGAGGGCCCGCGCCAGGAGCGTCTTGCCGGTGCCGGGCGGACCGAAGAGGAGCACGCCACGAGGCGGCCGCACGCCCCAGCGCCGGTAGCTGTCGGGCTCCTTAATTGCCTGGCAGACGGCCTCCAGCTGGCTCACCGCCTCGGCCTGCCCGCCGACGTCGGCGAAGGTCGCCGCCTCATCCTCATCGCCCTCGGCGGGCGGGGTGTAGACGCGGCCCGGAGGCTGCTGGCCGGGAACCCGGGCGGCGATGTCGGCGGCGCCCTTGCGGAGCCTGCGGAGCCCGGCCAAAGCGGTCTCCACACCGAGCCCGGTCGGCGCCAGCACCAGCTCGCCCTCCGGGACCTCCTTGTCGGCAGCCTTGTATATGCCCTCGACGACGTTGGCCAGGATGGTGCCGAAGAGGTCGAGACCGCGCGCGATCGCCTTGGCATCGGGCACCGGGTAGGCAGGCGTGCTCGGGTTCAGCAGCGGCACCACCAGCGGCCAGGCTCCACAGGCCACGACAAGCTGGTTGAGGAGCCCGGGCGTGACCGCGAAGCTGTCCGCAACGACCGTCCCGTTCCGCCGCCGCGCGGTCTGCATCCCCGCCAGCTCCGGCACCCGAAGCAAGGTGCGGGGTTGGAGCACGGCGGCCAGCGACAGGCCGCCCGGAACCGGCCCGCCGCGAACGAGCACGACGATGCCGGCGAGGGGCGCGGGCAGGCCGATCTGGCCCGCGACGGTAAGCGGCAGGCCGCGGCCGATCGCGTCGGCGAGGTCAGCAGAGGGCCGGACCTTCACCTCTAGATCGTACCCAGCAGCTTGCGATGGAAATCGGCGACCTTCGCGTTACCTTCGACATGAAACGAACCCTGATCGTTTTCTTCGCCCTCGTCGGCGTCGTTTTCGTTTGCGACCAGGTCTCCCGGCGGATCCTCGGGCTCGACTGCATCGGGCCCGTGCTGCCCGCCTGGGGATGCGTCGCAGAGCCTTACCCAACGACCTTCGCGGCGGCCGGGAGCCTGAGCGGCAGCCTGCTCTTCTACGGCGGGATGATCGCGGGCGGCCTGCTGACCGCCTTCGTGCTCCGGGACATCGTCTTCGGGGCGGCCGGCTACCTGCTCGGTCGCTACCGGCCAGACCTCGTCAAGAAGCTGGCCGAGGAAGAGGAACCGCGCTCCTACCGCATCCGCTGAAGCGATTCCTTGCTTCCCATGGTGGAAAGCAAACGGCCGGCGGAGCCAGGAACCTGGCTTGCCGGCCGCTCGAAATATGTCGGTTTGGACGCTTTAGGCGTTGAGGGCCGCCACGATGTTCGAGAACACGTTGGAAATCTGTCCGCCCATGGTAAGAAGAATGACGATGACGACGATCGACACGAGGACCAGGATCAGGGCGTACTCGACCATCCCCTGGCCTTGCTGAACGTTTTCCGGCTTACGAAGCTCCACGACTTGTTTTCACCTCCACTTTCGAAATTTGCTCGGATCTAAGAAGGAAACCGATATCAGAGCAGAATCTTGCATCCCGGCGTCAGGGCGGCGTCCTCCGGAGTGCTGTCCGGCTCATGTCCGACAGCGACGATCGTAGATGGCTGGCGGGCGTAGGAGGCAAAGGTTGATGCCGAAGACAAGCGGTTCGGGAACCAGGCAGGACCCCTGGCAGCTGACAACACCGAGCGGGACCTCTGAATACACGATGTACCGGGACGAGACGCTCGACGATGGGATCAGGAAGGGCTATCGGGGCCGCTTCGGGATGTACATGCCTCCGCTACTGGAAGCGCTCGGCCTGGCCGAGGTCGAGCACAACCCAAAAAACAACCGGATGCGGGCAACCTAAGCCCGCGCGCCAGAATTAGGCGAGATGATCGCCCACTCGGACGTCGTCGGCAGCCTGCTCCGGCCACCGGCGCTGGTGGCTGCCCGAAAGGCACACGGAGCGGGATCGATCGGCGCCGCCGAGCTGAAGAAGGTCGAGGACTCGGAGGTCGATCTCGCGATCGCCGGCCAGGAGTCCGCCGGACTGGACGTCGTCACCGACGGCGAGTTCCGGCGCTATGCCTTTTACGGCCACCTGATCGACTCGGTCGACGGCTTCGACCGTACCGGCGGCTGGGCGATCCCCTTCCGCGATGAGTCGGGCGAGGAGCTGGTCCTCCGCCGGCCGGTGGTCGTGGAGAAGCTCCGCCGGCGCCACAGCCTCTGCGGCGAGGAGTGGACCTATCTGCGGGCACGGGCGACCAAGCTGGGCAAGGTCACCCTGCTCAGCGCCCAGCAGGCGGCCGCCTACTACGACCCCGAGAAGTCGAAGGGCGCCTACAACACCCGCGACGAATACCTGGCCGACATCGTCGACATCGCCCGCGGCGAGGTCGAAGAGCTGGCGCGGCTCGGCTGCACCTACATCCAGATCGACGCGCCTCAATACGCTGCCCTGCTCGACCGCGAGATGCGAGAGGGTTACCGCAAGCGGGGCAGCGACCCCGAAGAGGTCATCGACCGCTGCATCGAGATGGACAACGCGATCATCGCCGGTCATCCCGAGGTGACCTTCGGCCTCCACATCTGCCGCGGCAACAACCAGAGCAAGTTCTACGCCGAGGGCGACTACGAACCGATCTCGCGGATCTTCCAGAAGACACACTTCCAGCGCTTCCTGCTGGAGTACGACGATCAGCGCTCAGGCGGCTTCGAGCCGCTCCGTCACGTGCCCGAGGACAGAACGGTCGTACTGGGGCTGGTCACCACCAAGAAGGGCCGGCTGGAGTCGGCGGACGAGCTGCGGGAGCGGATCCGGGAGGCATCCGCCCACGTGCCTCTGGAGCGGCTGGCGCTGAGCCCGCAGTGTGGCTTCGCCTCGACGATGGAGGGCAACCGGATCACGCCCGAGGAGCAACAGTTGAAGCTGGAGCTGGTGGGTAGCGTCGCCCGCGAGATCTGGGGAGCGGTCCGAGCCTAGGCTCCCGCGAGCCCAATCCGAGTCCGATTCACCACGAAGAGCACTAAGACGTACGGAGGAACGGAATTTTAAAAAACTCCCTTTGTGCGTCCTTTGTGCTCTTCGTGTCTTTGTGGTTTCGGAACGCTCTAGTGTCGCCTGACATATAACTGTTGAGCTGAGGCTCCCACGAACCCGCGAGACGGCAGGCGGTTGGGGCCTAGGCCCGGTTCATGTGGAGGCGGACGACGGTCCCCGATGCATTGGTCCGGACCTGGACCAGGTCGCAGAGCTGGTTTACCAGCCAGAGGCCGCGGCCGCTGTCGGTGTCCAGCGGCGGCTTCTCGCGACCAACCAGGGGATGCGTGATGTAGCCGCGGTCGCGTACCTCGCAGTAGAGCGTCAGGGGGTCCTGCCAGATGCGCAGGACGCCCTCGCCACCACCGTGCTTGAGGCTGTTGCCGGCCACTTCGGTGACTGCGAGCACGAGGTCGCAAGTCTTGGCGGAGGTGAGTCCGGCATCGAGGGCGTGCCGGGCGACGAGCCGGCGGAGGCCGCCCATCGGGCCGGTCTGGAAGGTGAACTCGGGCGGCTCGCCCAACGGCTCGGGCAGCGGCGCATCGAAAGGCGCCGACTCGACTTCGAGGCCGACGTACTGCCCGCTCTCGGCCTTGCCATTGCTGCTGTGCGAGGTGAAGGGGTGGCTGCGGAAGGCCTCCTCGACCACCTCCGGCTCGAGGCTGTCGGTGTCGTAGGGGCAGAGTAGGTACCATGCCTGGCCGCCCGCGAAGGCGACGTTGAGGAGCGCCTCGTGGCGCTGGGACTCGACGAGCTCGGCCGCCCCGCGGCCCTTCCAGATGGGCTCGCCGACGCCGCGCAGCCGGCGGCCGTCGGCGCCATGGTCGGCGACGAAGTCGCGCCAGGCGGGGATGATCCGGGCGGGGTTGAGGCCGACGTTGTTCATGTCGGCGAAGAGCACTCCGTGGGCGTCCCGACCCAGGTTCTCCCTCAGCATCCCGATCTTCTTCGCGCTGACCACGACAAGGGTCGGTTCGTCACTGGCGAGGCCATCCCTGATGAAGGCGCTGGTGCCGGTGACGAAATCGTCGTCCCCGGCGTAGAAGAGCGCCTCGTGGCGGAATGCGGCGTCGACGCTCATCCGAGATCCATCCCGACCGCGTCGATGACGAGGCTCGGCATGCCCGCCCAGCCGACGACCTGGAACACCTTCTGGAGCTGGGGGTCGAGCCCGTGGAGGAACAGCTGCCGGCCGTCCTCGAGGTTGGCGGCCGCCGCGACGATGGCTCGGATGCCGCTCACATCGCAGAAGAGAAGCCTTCTCACGTCGAGGTGGAGGTTCCCGGCCTCGCCGTGCGCTGCGGTGAGCGCGTCGCGGACCGACTGGACGTTCCAGGAGTCGATCTCCCCGCTGATCGCGAGCCACCCGTCCTGGGGACCTCTCGAGATCCGCAACTGGGCGTCCTGCTGCTCGATGGACACGCGTAAGACTGCCATTGGGACATTACGATCATAGTGCCAGATCGGTATCAGCTTCCGCGGAAAATTACGCAAACATCAGCGAACGCGCCGAGCGGGCCGGACAGTGTCCCGAAGTTTCGATTCGGGGCCTGTCCGCCCGGGATTCATTCCTTCTCGACCGGCTACATCGCCTCGAAGGTCTCGTAGACCATGACCTTGGCGCCGCCCGCTAGGACGGGACAGCCCTTGGCCTTCTCGGTGGCGTCGGCGAGCGAGCTCGCCTTGATGATCGAGTAGCCGCTCACCTGGGCCGGCGCGTCGCTGACGCTGCCGTCGCTCGAGATCGTCTTGGAGTGCGGGGTGGTGGGATTGCCGCCGTCGACCACCGCGTCGCCGAGCTTGCCGAACCACTGCCCCCAGGCCTCCATCACCTGCTTCTGGGCCGCCTCGCCCTCAGGCATGCCGCCACCGCTGTACAGCAACAGGAAATTCGCCATGCGCTTGCTCCTTCGAAGTCACGTCCCATGGCGGCGCCAGATGGCCGCCTATCCCAGACGACGAATGGAATGGGCCGGAAATCGACAGGCGGATCCCCGCTGGACGAATCGACCGAAGCGCTGGTAAGCTGCCGATAGACGTATGAGAGATCTCAGGCCCGGAATGGATAGGCTCCGCGAGGGCGGAGCCTGCCTCCTGGAGATCGCGCATTGAGTACCTTCCTCTGATCGTCAGCTAGACCAAGAGAAACCAACCAAAGGACCGTGCGGCTCTCCGCCCGGTCCTTTTTATTTTGTCCTGAAGGAGCTGAATCCAGATGAATGAACGAACCGCGATCAGACTCGACGCCGTCGCCAAGCGCTTCCGCCTCTGGAAGCCCGGAGCGAAGGGCGCCTGGTGGCGCCGGGAGCGCGACACGAAGGTTGCGCTGAAGCCGCTCGACCTGGTGGTGGCGGCCGGCGGTGTCACCGGGATCATCGGGCCCAACGGAAGCGGCAAATCGACCCTGATCCGAATCCTCGGCACGCTGCTCACGCCCGACTCGGGTTCGGCGAGCGTGTTCGGGCTCGATGTCGTGGCCGATGCGGCCGAGGTGCGCCGCCACATCAACCGGGTATCCGTCGAGGCCTCTTTCTTCAAAGAGCTGAGCTGCTGGGAGAACATGCTCTACGCCGCGCGCCTCTACGGGAACGCTGACGCGCGCACCCGCTCGCGCGTGGAGGAGCTGATGGCGCGGCTCGGCCTGTCGGCTGACATCCTCGACCGGCCGATGAAGCAGCTTTCCCGTGGTCAGCAGCAGAAGGTGTCGATCGCCCGCAGCTTCATGACCACACCCTCGCTGCTACTTCTCGACGAGCCCACCACCGGGCTCGACCCGCGCTCGAAGCGCGAGGTGCAGGAGCTGCTGGCCAGCCTGCGCAGCGAACGTGAGGTGACCGTCCTGCTCTGCACCCACGACCTGGGCGAGGCGGCAGCACTGAGCGACCGGGTGATCATGCTCGACCAGGGCACGGCGCTGGCGGACGGAACGCCCGCCGAGCTGTGCGAACGCTATGCCCAGCCCAACCTCGAAGAGGTGTTCATGCACCTCTCCGGGAAGAGCCTCGAGGAAGAGGAGGTCGCCACCTGACCATGATCCCTTTGTCGCCGGCGCGCCACGAGGCGGAGGCGCTCTACGGGTTCGCCGCGCGCCAGTTCAGCCTGGTCAGGCGCTACTGGGCGTGGGAGATCCTCTGGTTCTTCTACAGCCTGGTCAGCGTGCTCAGCATCGGCTACCTGGCCTCCGGGCTTGGCCTGGCGGTCCTGAGCGGCCGGGAATTCCACCGCACCCAGCTCTATCTCCTCGTCGGGTCCTTGCTCTGGAGCTACCTGTCGAGCGTGTTCACCGACGTCTCCTTCGCGATCAGCTGGGAGCGCTGGGAGGGAACCATCGAGTACACCTTCATGGCGCCTGTCCGCCGGGTGACCCACCTTCTCGGCATCTGCCTTTTCGCGATCGTCTACGGCCTGCTCCGATCGGCGCTGGTGCTCGTCATCGCGATCCCGCTCTTCAACCTCGACCTCTCCCAAGCCGACCTCGTCGCAGCGGTTGCAGTGCTGGCTGCGGCCACCCTGCCGCTGGTCGGGATCGGGATCCTGGCGGCGGTGCTGCCGCTCCTCTCACCCGAGAAGGGAGACCAGATGGCGATGGCGGTCCAGGGCTTTCTGCTCCTGGTCTCGGGCGTCTATTACCCGTTGACCGTGCTGCCCTGGCCCCTCCAGCTGGCAGGTTATGTGTCGCCACTCACCTACACCCTCTCCGGGATCCGCGACAGCCTGCTCCAAGGCCGCCACCTTGCTGACACGCTGCCCACGATCGGCCTGCTGCTCCTGATGGGACTCATCCTGGTCCCCGCCGGCCTCGCCGTGTTCGGCTGGGCCGAGCGCCGCGCCAAGCACCTCGGACTCCTCAAAAGGAGCGGATAGGCCTGCGTATCGGTTCGTCCAGATAGTCCGAATATCACTATGACCGGCCTCGATGCAGCCCCGGCGAGACCTACGGCGCCCGCGCGCCGCCACCGGCTCATCTGAACAATTTCCTGGGCGAATTACTGAACTAGTTACGCCGGCCAATCCAACATAGGCCGAGGCAGCGCGAGTGATCCAGGTCGGCAGGAGTTGCGACCCTGGTCCGCTCGTCTGTCAAGGAGGCGTCAAGTGGGTGGTGGCATAGCGTCTGGTCGGCACGGGATTGCCGTCGCCGACGACCACATCGATCTGCGGGAGCTCTTAGCGCTCCGATTTTCGATGGTCGAAAGCCTGGAGGTGATCGGCCAGGCGGCCAATGGGGTGGAAGCGATCGGCCTGGCGCGCGATCGGCAGCCGGACCTGATGACCCTTGACCTCGAGATGCCGGTGATGGGCGGCGCGGAAGCCATCCCCGTACTGCGAGCTGTCGCGCCGAACATGCGGATCGTCGTGTTCAGCGGCCATCCCTCGATGGCCGACCTGACCAACGGAAATCGGCCGGATGCGGTGGTCAGCAAGGGCTCCAACCTGGCAGACCTCGTGGCGATCGTGGTCGGGCTGCTGGCCGAGGGCGCGCCGCCCGACCTGGTCGAGGTCGATCTCGGCACCTTTCCATTGCACGTGGCGCTGGACGCCTTCGACAGCTGGGTTGGACTGAACGCACGCGTTCGCCAGGCGCTGGCGACCAAGGGCGATCTCAGCGCCGAATTGCTCGGCGACATCCCTCTCGAACCCTCCGACCTTCTCTGCCTGATGGGCGTGTTCATGCAATTGGGGCTCCCCCTGATGGCGGCCAGCCAGAAAGGCCTGGCCACGGTCGACGTGAAGTTCTTCGTGCGCCGGGACTCCGGCACCGCCGCCCGGCGGGCCCTGCTCGCTCTGGGTGGCAACGGGACGCTGCGGGCCTTCAACAAGGTCTGGTCGCACAACCCGACCAGGGAGGCCGAAAGGGCCCTGGACCTCGTCGACGCACGGCTGGTCGACAAGCTGCCGGCGTCCTGATCGAGAGGCCGGCCCTCCCAGGGCCGGCCTCTTCTTCGAGTACCGAATTCGCTGCTATGAGGTGGTCGCCGTCCCCTCGGTGTGGGTCACCGCGTTGAGAGCGTCGACCTGGCCGTGGCCGTACCAGGAGTTGTAGCCGATACCCCCGGTGCACTGCTGCGCTGCGCCGTTGCTCAGCGACACGAAGAATGAGTACGGCAATCCGTTGGTCCCGGTCGCCGGCAGGGTGGCCGGGCAGGGCTGGGGATCGGCGGTCTGGTCAAGGTAGGCCTGGACCCGGCCCGGGTTCATCTTGCCCTTGCCGCCGCCCAGGTCGCCGAACTGGCTGATGATGAGCGCGGCCACGCCCGCGGCGTGGGGCGATGCCATCGAGGTGCCCTGCAGGTAGCAGTAGACGACGGTCGGCTCGACTGGATCGGAGCTCGGCTCTTGGACCGACCTCGCGCAGGGCTGGTTCGGTGGCCACGTGGAGAGGACCCGACCGTTGGGCGCCTCCGCGGTGTGGCCGAACTGGCTGTCGCCGCCGGGGGCGACGACCTGCGTCACACCCATGCCATAGCTCGAGTAGAAGGACTTCAGGTAGCCGCTGTTGGGATTCGACGGGTCCTGGTGCCGGTTGCCGTCAGCGGTGACACCGACCACGCCCGGGATCTCGACCGGGATCACCACGCAGGCGTTGGTGATGGGGCGGATCAGCGGGGTTGGGACGTTGTCAGGGCTGGTGACGTCCTGCGTCGGGTGCGCCAGGTCGTCGCTCTCGTTGCCCTCGGCGGCGACCACGGTAACCCCCTGCTGCATGGCGAAGCGGATGGCGCGGTCCTCGGCCTTCCAGATCGCGCGCTGGGTGGCGTCGTTCTTGCAGTTGAAGAGATAGGGATCTGCGAAGTAGCTGTTGTTGGTCACGTCCACGCCGTGGGTGCCCGCCCACATGAAGGCGCAGACGACGGCCTCCGGGAAGAAGAAGCCGGCCGCGTCGCCTGCCTTGATCGCCGCCAGGTGCACGTTGGGCGCCACGCCCACGATGCCGATGCCGTTGGAGGCCGCGACCATCGTCCCCGCGGTGTGGGTGCCGTGGCCGTTGTCATCCTGGGCAGCCAGGCCGGGGACCGCGGTTCCGCTCACGCAGTTGGCGCTGTTCGCGACGTCCAGGTTCTGCTTCAGGTCGGGGTGGTGGAAGTCGACTCCAGTGTCGATGTCCCCGATCAGCACCGCCGGGCTGCCGCCGGTGATGGCGTGGGCCTGGGGCGTCTTGATCTGACGCATGTCCCACTGCAGCGACGACAGGCTGTCGCCGTCGGTCGCCGAGGAGCTGGGCAGCCCGCCCGACGGCGGCCCGGCCGCGGTGTCGGTGGCGCTGTCCCGGGGCAACTGGTAGCCGAGGCCGGCGGTGGCCGCCGCGTCATCGATGTTGGCGTCGGCGAGGAGATTGTCCCGGAAATGGAGGTTGTCGGAGCGAACCAGCGCTACTCCGATCTGGTCGTAGGTTGCGACAAGCTGGCCGCCCGCCGCCTGGAACCTGGCTGCCTGGCCGGGCGGGATCTTAGCTGCCTTGAACACGACCAGGTAGTTGCCCGTGGGGCCGGCAGCGTAGGCCTGGACCGCGCCCGGGCCGGCCCCGCTCAACCCCGTCAGGGCGCTGATGCCGATCAGCCCCCCCGTCGCCACCAGCCGTCGAATCGACCTGCGCAAACGTGACCAGATCCCCATCGTCTTTCCTCCGCACTCCGCTGACCTGAAAAGGGTTAGTAAGACGCTAAGGCAAACGTGGCCGTCTCAGCAACCTGGCGCCGCCGATGAGATCGCTCAGCTCACGTCGCCAGATGGGGGAGCGGGACGACCGTCTGGACCGAGGTGCCCCTGCCGGGGGAGGTCCGGACGTCCAGCCGACCGCCGACGAGGCTCGCCCGCTCGGTCATGCCGATCATCCCGAGAGCCGCGTCGCCGGCTCGACCGCGCTCGAAGCCGACGCCGTCGTCGCTCACGCTGAGCTGTACGTCGGTGTCGGTGAAACACATCCGGACCGCTACCTTGGCTGCCTCGGAGTGGCGGGCGACATTGTTGAGCGCCTCCTGCGCGATCCGGAACAGGCCCAGCTCGACCTCCGGAGTGAGCCGGCGAACACCTCCCTCGATCCGGAAGCTGGCGGCGATGTCGGTTCGGGGCTGAAAATCGGCGACCAGCTTGTGCAGCGCGGCCCCCACACCGAGGTCGTCGAGGATCGGCGGCCGCAGGCCGCGGGAGATCTGGCGCAGCTGGCTGACGACATCGGTTGCGACCTTCCGCGCCTCCTCGACCGAGCCCCTGTCGAGCAGGCGCAGGAGGTGGATCAGGTCCTGGAGCGGCTGATCGTGGAGCTCCTGGGAGAGCAGCCGGCGCTCGTCCTCCTCGGCCCGAAGAAGCCGCTCGGCGTAGTGGCGAATCCGCGTCTCAGCCAGGCGGTGGGCCTCGCGGGCCGCCTCCGCCCGCTGCCGCGCCACCCGCTCCTGATCCACCCGGTAGCCGACGAAGAAGGCCACCGAGTCGACGATCAGGATCTGGATCAGGTCGCTGGTGTGATGCTCGCCGGCGTCCGTGAAGAAGAAGTCGGGGGCCGTGAGCAGGGTGACCCAGGCTGCGGTCGCCAGTGAGCCGGTGATGCCGAAGTTGAGGGCTGCATAGACGATCGGCACCAGGAAGAGGGCAACGGTGGCGAAGGCGGGGATGCCGAGCGGATGAAGGAAAGAGGTCGAGTCGGCGGCCTCATGAAACATCGCAATCAGGATCACCAGGCCCTGGACGATCCAAAACCGGCGGTCGCGGACCGGCGGACGGAGCGCCCGGCTGAGCGCGGCCCGCACGGTGAGCGGCAGGGCGCCGGACATCAGCGTGCTTCAGCTTCGAGGGAGATCAGGTGGTGGTTCACGGCGTGGAACACGGCCTCCGTGCGGGAGGCGACACCGAGCTTGTCGAAGGTGCGGTTCAGGTGGCCCTCGACCGTCCGCAGGCTGAGGGAGAGCTTCCCTGCGATCTCCTTGTTGGCCATCCCGTGGGCGGTCATTCGAAGCACCTCCAGCTCGCGGACGCTGAGCTGGGTGCCGCCGGGGCCGTCGGCTCGGGTCCAGCGCCGGGCCAGCGCGGCCGACACACTGGGCTCGAGCACGGTGGCCCCGGCGGCGACCGCGCGCACCGCATCGAGCAGCTCGTGGCTGGGCGCCGTCTTGAGG
>DATCPJ010000074.1:0-2630 GCA_036570145.1 Candidatus Dormiibacterota bacterium | reverse complement strand
AGCGCCCGACACGGCGATGGAGATCCACGTGCCGCCCGCCTTCCCCAAGCTCTACAAGTCGAAGTGGGATTGGGACTTCCAGACCGATCCCGAGCCGCACCTCGACGGCCGGACCGTCTATCTCCCGCGCGGCCGGATGCTCGGCGGGTCCTCCTCGATGAACGCGATGATCTACATCCGGGGCAGCCAGCTCGACTACGACGAATGGGCGGGCCTGGGCCTCGAGGGCTGGGGCTGGTCCGACGTGCTCCCGTACTTCCTGAAGGCCGAGGACAACGAGCGCGGCGCCTCCGAGCTGCACGGCGCCGGCGGTCCGCTGCGGGTCAGCGACGGCCGCTCCAGGCACCAGCTCATGGACGCCTGGATCGACGCCGCCCAGGAGGCCGGGCTGCCCGGCAACCCCGACTTCAACGGCGCCCGCCAGGATGGCGTCGGCTACTTCCAGCTGACCCAGCGAAACGGCATGCGCTGCTCCGCCGCGGTCGCCTACCTGCACCCGGCCCTGGAGCGGCCCAACCTCCACCTGGTCACCAGCGCCCAGACGACCCGCCTCATCCTCGAAGGCAGCCGGGTGGTCGGGGTCGAGGTCGACCACCACGACGAGCTCAAAGAGTTCCGGGCCGAGCGGGAGGTGCTCCTGGCCGCCGGCGCCTACGGCTCGCCGCAGATCCTCCTGCTGTCGGGGATCGGTCCGGCGGCGGAGCTCGCGCTCTACGGCATCCAGGCCATCGCCGACCTACCCGTCGGGCGCAACCTCCAGGACCACCCGGCCGCCCTGCTCGGCGTCCTGACCGACATCGAGACGCTGATCACGGCGGAGACCCCGGCCAACCTGGAGCTGCTCCAGTCCGAGGGCCGCGGGCACCTCACCTCCAACATCGGCGAGGCCGGTGGCTTCTGGCGCAGCAACGAAGGCCTCGCCGCGCCGGACATCCAGTTCCACGCGGCCCCGGTCATGTTCGCCGACGGCGGCCTCCGGCTGCCGACCGACCACGCCGTCTCCTGGGGACCGTGCCTGCTCAAGCCGAGCAGCCGCGGTGCCCTCTACCTGCGCTCGCTCGTTCCGAGCGCGAAGCCGCACATCCTGCACAACTACTACGACGTCGAGGAGGACCGCCAGGCGATGATCCGCGGCGTCCGGATGGCGATGGAGATCGGCGAGCAGCCGGCACTGAAGAAGGTTCGGCGGGGACAGCCGGCGGTGAGCTGGCCGAGCTCGAAAAGCGACGCCGACATCTGGGACCTGATCCAGCGCACGACCCAGACGCTTTACCACCCGGTCGGAACGTGCGCCATGGGCTCGGTCGTCGACCCCGAGCTCCGCGTCTACGGGGTGGACGGACTCCGCGTCGTCGACGCCTCGGTGATGCCAACGGTGGTGCGGGGGAACACCAACGCGCCCACCATCATGATCGCGGAGAAGGCCTCCGACCTGATCCGCGGAAAGGTCGCCGACCACGCTCTGACGATGGCCTGAAGGGAGGATTCGAAGCAATGGCAGGACAGATCGCGACCGGGGACATCCACCACCTGCGCCTGACCGTCACCGACGTGAAGCGGAGCCGGGAGTTCTACACCCAGCTGCTCGGCTTCGAGATCGCCGCGGACTCGCCGCCGGAGGGCGACCCGGCGGCCGAGGCCGCCTATCCCGTCCTGTGGGGCGGCTGCGTGATGATCCGGGGGAACCTTCTGCTGGGCCTTCGGCCGGTGGCTCCTCCCGGCGATCGGTTCGACGAAAACCGGGTCGGCCTCGACCATCTCAGCTTCAACGTCGCAAGCCGAGCCGAGCTCGAGGCCGCCGTCAAGCTCTTCGACGAGCACGGGGTGGCGCATGGCCCGATCAAACCGCTGGAGGGGTTCGGCATCCTCGTCCTGCCCTTCCGGGACCCGGACAACATCCAGGTGGAGCTGACGGCCCCGCTGGCCTGAAAATGAAGTCGGCAGAGGCGAGCTGCCCCTGCCGACTGTTCCGCTAAACCGTTGGTGCCAGGGTCTTTCCGAGCGCGGGATGCGACCCGCTTTCCGGTCTGCGCCTGGTCTGGGTGGCCCGGTAGGCCTCCCAGGCGGAGTGCACCAAATCACGAATTTCGAGTGCGATCACTAGTACCACGTTGAGTTCACCTCGCTTGGTGGGATGTTGCTGCGACGTTGCTGCGACGTAATCCGCTTGCTTGATATAACGAGGCTCACCCGGAAACCTTGCACCGCTCCCGCATTTGACCTGACTTGGTCGGACTTGATTACCGATGGTGCGAGGTTTCGTGCCTGGTCACCAATGACGAGCGATGGAAGTCGATCAGGGATCTTCGGATCAAGGTCGTCCATCTCGAGGACCACATTCCGATCTGAGAGGCTCAGTGCCTGTCCAGGGTGGCCTGCGACCCGCGTCAGCTGTGTGCTGAGACAGGACAAAAGGTGGAGCGAATGGGATTCGAACCCACGACCTCCTCCGTGCGAGGGAGGCGCTCTCCCAGCTGAGCTATCGCCCCGCCCGCCAGTATAGCCAGCCTCCTCGCGCGGTCCGGCAGAGCCCGGCGCGGGGTAGGCTTCGGGTTCCGGAAATGACTCGGGTGATCGCGGTCCTCGCCTGCCTCGGCTTCCTCGCGGCCGCCTGCCAGCCTGTCGCCACC
>DATCPJ010000073.1:0-8102 GCA_036570145.1 Candidatus Dormiibacterota bacterium | reverse complement strand
GGGGGGATGAGCGTCCGGGCCGACCAGCAGCGCGTCACCCAGGTCCTCCGCGTGCTGGTCGACAACGCGCTCCAGTTCTCGCCACCCGGCTCGCCGGTCGAGGTCCGGGCGGGGCGGACCGCGGGCAGCACGCGGGTCGAGGTCCGGGACCGGGGCAAGGGCGTCTCGGTCTCGGATCGGCGCCGGATCTTCGGCCGCGGCGTGAAGCTGGACCCGTCCCGCCCCGGCGCGGGCCTCGGCCTCTACGTGGCCGCCGGCCTCCTGGCGGTGATGGGGGGCGAGGCCGGCGTCGAGCCGCGGGCGGGCGGCGGATCGACCTTCTGGTTCACGCTGCCGGCCGCCGCGAAATAGTCGCTGCCGCCGCTCCGGTTACCTTTTCTTGAAGATGGCTGAAGAGAAAGACACCCCCGAAGAGTTCCCCCAGTTCGCCACCGCGATGATCATCAGCGCCCACCCCGACGACCCCGACTTCGGAGCCGCCGGCACCCTGGCGAGGCTCGTCGAGGGCGGAGCCAAGGTCACCATCGTGATCTGCACCGACGGCTCCGTGGGCGGCGAGGATCCCTCCGTTCCGGACGCCGAGCTGACAAAGCAGCGCTATGCCGAGCAGTGCGCGGCGGCAAAGGAGCTGGGGATCGAGGACGTCGTCTTCCTCGGCCACCCCGACGGTCGCCTGGAGCACACCCTGGAGTTTCGCAGGGAGATCACGGCGCTGATCCGGCGCCGCCGGCCGGAGCTGGTCTTGACCCACGTGCCGGCCATCGACATCAACACGCCGATCGGCGCCTACCACCCCGACCACGTCGCCGTCGGCCAGGCGACCCTGGCGGCGGTCTACCCCGCGGCTCGCAACCCGCGGGCCTTCCGGGAGCTGCTCGACGAGGGCCTCGAGCCCTGGCGCGTGAAGGAGGTCTGGATACCGAGCTGGAACATGGGCGACTACTTCGTCGACATCAGCTCCACCGTCGACCGGAAGCTTGCCGCCCTCCGCCGCCACGAATCGCAGCTCCAGAACTGGGAGGACTGGGAGAAGAACTTCCGCGAGCGGATGAAGCAGATCGGCGAGAAGTCGGGCTACGAGTACGCCGAAGGCTTCAAGCGGATCAAGATCGGTTGAGTCGCGTTCCGGTCTACCTCGAGGTCGGTTCGAAGCGGGTCTTCGCCGGCGCCCTCGACTGGCCGGGCTGGATCCGGGCCGGCAAGGGTGAGGAGGCCGCGCTCGAGGCGCTCGCCGCCGCCGCCGAGCGCTACGCACCGGTCGCCCGCGCGGCCGGCTTCCCACTGCCCGCGGCTGCGGCCGGCGCACTGGAGGTCGTCGAGCGGGTCAAGGGCAACGCGACGACCGACTTCGGAGCTCCCGGCATCCCAGCCGAGGCCGACGCCGAACCGCTCCGCGGTGCTGAGCGGGAGCGCCAGCTGGCGCTGCTGACGGCCGCCTGGGACGCCCTCGACAAGGTGGTCGCCAGAGCTCCGAGCGAGCTCCGCAAGGGCCCGCGAGGCGGGGGGCGCGACCGCGACCAGATGTTCGAGCACGTTCTGGGCGCCGAACAGGCCTACGCCGGCGCGCTGGGCCTAAAGCTGCGCACCCCGACAGCCGAGAAGTCAGCCGTGAAGGCCTTCCGGGAGGCGATCGTGGCCGGGATCAGGGCCGGCGAAGGGAAGTGGCCAGCCCGCTACGCGCTGCGCCGGATCGCCTGGCACGCCCTCGACCACACTTGGGAGATTGAAGACCGGAGCAGCTAGGGTGAACAGCTCTCCGAGATCAGGCGACAGCGACTGTCCGATGCAACACGGAGTCCTTGGGTTCAAGCGGCACTAAGGAACGGGGTGGCAAATAGACAGCTGTCGGACGCTTGCTGCCAAGGCCCGGGCTGACGCGCTCGGGGGCGAACCGACCAGACTCAAGAACGGCCTCCAGGGGATGGTAAACCGCTAATTCCTGTTCCTTAGTGCGTCCTTCGTGCCCTTCGTGTCTTTGTGTTTTCGGACCCTGTCCACTGTCGCCCGATCTCGAGAGCTGTCGGCTAGCGCACGTCGGCCAGCGAGGCCCACACGTCCAGCTTCGTCTTCACCCGCCGGATCACCTCGTCGGTGAACTCGGTGGTGCCGGCGTGGCCGCCCAGGTCCGCGGTTCGGATGCCGTCGGAGACGGTCTCCAGGGTCGCCTCGTAGGTGGCCCGCGAGACGGCCCGCTCGCGCGTGCCATCCATGTGGCCGAGCAGCGACGCGACCGACATGATCATCGCCATCGGGTTGGCGACGTTCTTGCCCTCCAGCGACGGCGCGGTGCCATGGGGCGCCTCGGTCATCATCACCTTCACCTTGCCCTCGGGGCCGAAGCCGAGAAGGGCCGATTCGGCGCCGGCGATCGTTCCGAAGAGCTGCATCACGAGGTCGGAGAGGGTGTCGCCGTCCCGGTTGAGGGCGGGTATGACGAGCGGCTCGCCGGTTGTCGCCACCAGCATCGCGTAGGTCGCGTCGATGAGCTGCGGGTCGTAGCGGACGTCCGGGTTGCGCCCGGCTGCCGCGTCGAGCTCCTCCTTGAACATCCCCTCGTAGACGGGCGACACGGTGTACTTGGGGCCGCCGAAGACCTTGGCCCCGAGCCGGCGGGCCTGGTAGAAGGCGTATTCGGCGACCACCTTGCAGGTCCGGCGGGAGATCTTCTCGGTCCGGAAGGCCCATTCGTCGAGACCCTCGCCCTCCCGCCACTCGGTCGCGCCGTAGGCGTCGTCGACCGCCATCCGGATCACCGAGATGGGGGAGTAGACGCCGGCCACCGGCCGTACGGAGGGGATCCGCCGGCCGGTCCGCACGATCACCTGGCCGCCGATCCGTGCCCGCAGGATCGCGTTGGGGCTTCCGACGTCGCCCTTCTGCTCCGGCGTGACGGTCGCCGCCTTGATCCCGTAGCCGGCCGCGAGCAGCGCGTCGGAGGCTTCCAGGACGACCTGGTTGCGGGTCTCCCTGCGGTTGCCGAGGGAGAGGTCGAAGTGCTCCAGCGCGACCGGGATACCGGTCAGCTGGGGGTCGAGGAAGCGGAGCGCGTCCCGGAGCAGCTCCTCGCCGGTCTGGTCGCCGTGGAGGACTACGATCCGCACCGCATCGGGCATCTGGCCGTCCAGTGTGTCAGAGCCGCCCCGCCCAGGCATTCGGCCCTGTATATTGACAACCGCCTAGGTTTCCTAGGCTTTATTTTTTGGGAAGCCTAAGCTTCAACCGAAGGACGAAAGCGAAGGGACAGGTATGGAGACGATCATCACGCTCCAGTGCGCCGACTGCAAACGTCGGAACTACACGACGGTCAAGAACAAGAAGAACGATCCTGACCGGTTGGAGCTCAAGAAATACTGCCGCTGGTGCCGCAAGCACACGGGGCACCGGGAGACCAAGTAAGTGGCATTGACCGCGACGCGTCCGCGCGAGAACCGGTTCGGCACCTTTCTCCGCGACACCTTCGAGGAGCTTCGGAAGGTCGTCTGGCCGACGCCTGCCGAGCTGTATCGCTACACGGTCGTCGTCATCGTGACGGTCGTGGTGGTCTCCGCCTTCATCGGCCTCGTCGACCTCGGCCTCGGCGCCTTCACCCAGCGCTACATCTACAACGGGGTGGCGAAGTAGCGATGGCCACCGAACGCACAGCCGCCGAGCTGACCGCCGAAGAGACGCTGTGGTACGTCGTCCATGCCTACTCCGGACACGAGGAGAAGGTCAAGAAGAACCTCGAGAAGAGGATCGACTCGATGGACATGCACGACAAGATCCTCCAGGTCCTGGTCCCCACCGAGGACGAGATCGAGATCAAGGACGGCAAGCGCCGCCACGTCCAGAAGCGGATCTTCCCCGGCTACATCCTGGTCCAGATGATCATGACGGACGAGTCCTGGTACGTCGTCCGCAACACGCCCGGCGTGACCAGCTTCGTGGGCTCGGGCAACAAGCCGGTCCCCCTCCAGGACAAGGAGGTCAAGGCGATCCAGAAGCAGATGGGCCAGGCGGCTCCGACGATCCGGGTCGACTTCCAGATCGGAGATGCAGTCCGGGTCGTCGACGGTCCCTTCACCGACTTCCACGGCAAGGTTGACGACATCAACGCCGAGCGCGGCAAGCTGAAGGTCCTCGTCAACATGTTCGGCCGCGAGACCCCGGTCGAGCTCGACCTGCTCCAGGTCGAGAAGGTCCACTAAAGAAACAGAGATGGGAAAGAAGAAGGTCCGCGCCGTATTGAAGATCGAGCTGGAGGCCGGCAAGGCAACTCCCGCGCCGCCCGTCGGCACCGCCCTGGGCCCGCACGGCATCAACATCATGGAGTTCTGCAAGACCTACAACGAGAGGACGGCCGCGCAGGCCGGCGATGTCGTCCCCGCCGAGATCACCATCTACGAGGACCGCAGCTTCACCTTCGTCCTCAAGACCCCGCCGGCGGTGAACCTGTTGAAGAAGGCCGCCGGGATCGACAAGGGTTCGCCCAAGCCGAACCGCGAAAAGGTCGGCAGGGTGACCCAGGGCCAGTTGGCCCAGATCGCCCAGGTGAAGATGAAGGACCTCAACGCCTACGACATGGACGCGGCGGTGAAGATGATCGAGGGCACCGCGCGCTCGATGGGACTCGAAGTCGTTGGCTAAGCGCCACGGCAAGAAGTACCAGGAGGCCCTCAAGAAGGTGGAGGAGGCGCTCGGCCAGAACGGCGACGCCGGCCTCGAGCCGCTCAAGGCCGTCGAGATCGCCCGGGACACCTCCACCGCCAAGTTCGACGCAACCGTCGAGGTCCACGTCCGCCTTGGCATCGACGTCCGCCACGCCGACCAGCAGCTCCGCAGCGCGGTCACCCTTCCCCGCGGCACCGGCAAGAACGTCCGGGTCGCCGTCTTCGCGGCGGGGGAGAAGGAGCGCGAGGCCAAGGACGCCGGCGCCGACATCGTCGGCGGTGACGACCTGGTCAAGCGCGTCTCGGAAGGCTTCACCGACTTCGACGTCGCGATCGCGACGCCCGACATGATGAGCAAGGTCGGCCCGCTGGGCCGCATCCTCGGGCCGCGCGGCCTGATGCCGAACCCCAAGTCGGGGACGGTGACCTTCGACGTCGGCCGGGCGGTCAAGGAGGTAAAGGGCGGCAGGATCGAGTTCCGCGCCGACAAGTTCGGCATTGTCCACGCCCCGATCGGAAAGGCCTCCTTCGACGCCGAGGCGCTCCACGAGAACTTCGCAGCCCTGATCGAGGCGCTGGTGAAGAACAAGCCCTCCGCCGCCAAGGGCCAGTACCTCAAGACGATCTACCTCTCCTCCACGATGGGGCCGTCGGTCCCGGTCGACGTTCGCGAGGCGGGCAAGCTAACGACCGGCTGAGCAGGCTGCTGAGAAAGGGCGCCGGCGCTTTGCGCCGGGCTCGCCTCCGGTCGCTCGCCGACCTTTCTCATGAGCCTGCTAATCTTCGATGGCCGAAGAAGTAGGCGCCAGGCTCTCGAGCCCGGCTTAATCACCTACCGAGGCGAGCGGAAACCGAATCCATGCGGGCCTTGCCGCCCGTCGCATTCCTTTTCACGCCGCGCCGGGGTAGTGAAGAGGAATTTTTTATGGCGAAGGTTTCCAAACGGCCCCTGAAGGAGAAGCAGGTCGGCCAGATCGCGGAAAAGCTGCGGACCGCCAAGGTCGTCGTGCTGACCGACTACCGCGGTCTCTCGGTCGCCCAGATCGGCGACCTCCGGGCCAAGCTCCGGCAGTCGGACGTCGAGTACCGGGTCATCAAGAACACGCTCGCCAAGCGGGCCGCCGAGGAGGCCGGCCACGGCGACCTCGGACCGGCGCTGACGGGCCCGGTCGCCTTAGCGCTCGGCTACGACGACCTCTCGGCCCCGGCCCGGCTGATCGCCGAGTGGGTGCGCGCCAGCCGGCTGAAGCTCGACATCACCGGCGGCCTCGTCGAAGGAAGGTTCTTCGGAGCCGACCAGATCCGCCAGCTCGCCGACCTCCCCTCGAAGGAGGTCCTCCTGGCCCAGCTGTTGGGCACCCTGCAGACCCCGATCGCCCAGTTGCTGGGCACCATCCAGGCCCCGGTCCAGACCCTCGTCGGCCTGCTCGAGGCGTACAAGAACAAGTTGGAGGCAGCGTAATGGCAGCTACGAAACTCAGCCCGAAGGACTTCGTCGAAGCACTCAAGGAATGGAGCGTGCTCGAGGTCGTCGAGGCCGTGAAGATGATCGAGGACGAGTTCGGGATCAAGGCGGCGGCAGCGGTCGCGGCCCCGGCGGCGGCACCGGCCGGCGGCGCTGCGGCGGAGGCCGAGGCGCCCGAGGAGCAGACCGAGTTCACCGTCAACCTGACCGCGGTCGGCGACAGCAAGATCAACGTGATCAAGGCCGTCCGCGAGATCACCGGCCTGGGCCTGAAGGAGGCCAAGGACCTCGTCGACGCGTCGCCCAAGGCGGTCAAGGAGAACGTCAACAAGGAAGAGGCCGAGAGCATCGCCCAGAAGCTCAAGGACGCCGGGGCGACCGCCGAGATCAAGTAGCAAGGGTCCGAGCCACAGAAGGGGCGCCGTTCAGCGGCGCCCCTTTTTCCCTTTCAAAAGGCCCCAGGTTCTGCTATTCTCGCCGGCAACCCGCCAAAACGGCCACCAGGCCGCGTTTGGTCGTGCTTCGTGCTGGGTAGCTTGGGTGTTATACTCGCCGTTCGTGCAATTTAGCGCCGCTGGCCCCCCTCTTCTATAAGCGCGCCCTCCCTTGTCTTTTGTTCGTCTAAGGAGAACTGCCTACCTGTGATCTCAGAGATGAAAGCTGCCCCTCGCAAGAACTACGGCCGTATTCCGAACCTGGTCGAGCTGAAGGACCTCATCGCCACCCAGATCGAGTCCTTCGTCTGGTTCAAGTCGGAGGGGCTCCGGGAGCTCTTCGATGAGATCAACCCGATCACGGACTACACCGGCAAGAACTTCGAGCTCCGCTTTCTCGACTATGAGTTCGGGCCGCCCAAGTTCAGCGAGGAGGAGTGCCGCAACCGCGACATGACCTACGCGGCGCCGCTCCGGATCAAGACCCGCCTCACCGTCAAGGAGACTGGGGAGATCAAGGAGTCGGACGTCTACATGGGCGACTTCGCGATCATGACCGAGGAGGGGACCTTCATCGTCAACGGCACCGAGCGGGTGGTCGTCTCCCAGCTCGTGCGCTCGCCGGGCGTCTACTTCACCGCAACCGAGGACCCGGTCAGCGGCAGGCGGCTCTTCGGAGCCAAGCTGATCCCCAACCGGGGCGCCTGGCTGGAGATCGAGACCTCCGCCAAGGACCTGCTCACGGTCAAGATCGACCGGAAGCGGAAGGTGCCGGTGACGGTGCTGCTGAAGGCGCTCGAGCTCGCCCAGCTGAAGGGCAAGGACAACGATCGCGACGGCCAGCGCGTCGCCCTCGCCCAGCTCTTCGGCGACGTCGACGACAACCCCGAGCACAAGTACATCGACGCGACCTTCGAGAAGGACGCGACGGTCACCACCAACGACGCGCTGATCGAGCTCTACAAGCGGATCCGGCCGGGCGATCCCGCAACCGTCGACAACGCCCGCAACCTGCTCCAGAGTCTCTTCTTCAACCCCCGTCGCTTCGACCTCGGCCGGGTCGGCCGCTACAAGGTCGACAAGCGCCTCGGGCGGCCCGAGAAGGAGATCGTCGAGCGCGTCCGCGACCGCGAGCTGCGGATCCTCGAGCAGGGCGACTTCGTACAGATCATCCGCCGCCTGATCGAGCTCAACAACGGGCGGGGAGGCGGCATCGCCGATGACATCGACCACCTCGGCAACCGACGCGTCCGGGCCGTGGGCGAGCTGCTCCAGAACCAGTTCCGGATGGGTCTCATCCGGATGGAGCGGATCATCAAGGAGCGGATGACGATCTCCGACCCGCAGACCGTCACCGCCGCGTCCCTGATCAACGCCCGGCCGGTCGTGGCCGCGATCAAGGAGTTCTTCGGGTCCAGCCAGCTCTCCCAGTTCATGGACCAGACCAACCCGCTCAGCGAGCTGACGCACAAGCGCCGGCTGAGCGCCCTCGGCCCCGGCGGGCTGAGCCGCGAGCGGGCCGGGTTCGACGTCCGCGACGTCCACCACAGCCAC